>CBFIHR010000065.1:0-25126 GCA_965662365.1 Saprospiraceae bacterium | reverse complement strand
TTTCGATTTTTTCTAACCATTTTATCGCCTCTAAATCTTTTGATTTTTGGATTTTACAAACGATGTAAATCGGTACTACTTCTGGAAAATCTTTCAAAACTTGTGGATTATTGACTCGTGCCAATGGGCTAATTTGATTGGTTTCGATATGTTTATTTTCAATCGATTGATACGTATTTGCCTTCTTTCCATAGAACAAATGAGCGTAACTTTTGAAACCGTACGTATAAATCAAAGCGTTTTCAGTCGCTTTACTTTCGTAAAATGTAATCGCAGCATTTTGAGAAATTCCCTCGATGCGATTGATAAAGAAAATCAACGTCAACATACAAAAAATGCCCATTCCAACGCTCAAAATCTGAAAACTCCGCCATCTATTATTTTTATAAAAATAAAAAAACAACACTAAAACGGTCAATAAAAATAGCGAGGGAATCACCTCCCAACCAGACCAAAAAATATCCGCTTCTAAATTGGCCGCAGCAAAAGGATCTTTTTCTAACAATGGTTTGAGTATTTCAAGATTTTGTCCGATGAACGGGGCAGCAAAAATCACCAAAATGAATAGCCCTCCTAAAAACAATACGCCAAATCGCATCCAACGATTAAACGTAATTTTATTTTCCAATAAGTTGTCAATCACATAAGCCGCCAAGAATGTGAGTGGAAAATACGCCATCGATGAATAATGAACGATTTTGGATTTGACGATTGTAAATAAAATCAAGACGACCCAAAACAAAATTTTCATCCATTTTATAAAATCTGCTTGATGCGTTTTTTGGGGTTTTTCCATTTTGAAAAAAGCACGCATCGCAAAAATAGACATCGGAAAACAACCAACTAACAAGACAACAAAATGATATCCTGGAAAACCTCCATGACCGGCATCGGGAGTACTAAACAAGCGAATTTGATAGACAATAAACTCCTCTACAAACCAAAATCCATTCTGCCAAATCTCCAAACCAAACCAAGTCAACATCACAAAAGTGGCCGAAATTGAAAACCATAAAAACTGTGGAATTGAAACGTATAAACGAAATTTTTGAAAAATCCAGTACACAAAAAATGTCAATAACGCAATCAAATACGCTACCGGCCCTTTTGTCAAGATACCTAAACCAATGAAAATTCCGCCAAAAAAGAAATACGTCCAGAGACTTTTAGGTAGTTTCAGATGAGTGTTTTGTTTATCATTCGTTTTCCAATATCCTAAGATAAAATAATAAAGCCCAAGAAAAATAAACAAATTGAAAAACGGATCGATAATACCGGATTTAAAATATAAAAACGGCAAAACTGAACCGAAGTAAGCCAGTGTCCAAGTCCACGCAAACCGAGTATTAAACAGCTTTTTGCCAATATCAAAGATCAAAACCAAGGTAATGATACCGCAAATCGCATTCGGAAAACGAGCGGCAAATTCATTCATTCCAAAGATTCGCATCGAAGCCGATTGCAACCAAAAAAACAAGGGCGGCTTTTCCCAAAACGGTTGATAATTGATGTGTACATTTAAGTAATCACCCAAAATAACCATCTCTCGACTCAACTCCGCAAAGTTGATTTCGTCCCAATCAAACAAATGTGCATTCCCTAAAAATGGAATAAAAAACACCGCCGCCAACAATGCAATGATTAATCTCGGTTTCATGCTACAAAATTACGAAATAACCCTGAAAGGGTTAAATATGAATAACCGCAAGTTGTACTTGCAGACAACTACCAATGTTTCAAATCATCTCTACTAAAGCTGTATTCTGGTGTTTCTAAAAAATTGCTAAAATCTGTTGAAAACCAGCAACCTAAATCAGCACTTTCGGCATTAAAGTTATTAACAATATGAATATTTTGAGCAGGCATGTACGATTGAGCTAATAGAAAAATCGTTTTTCCAGTATTTTTCTTGTCTTTAGCCACGTCAACGACTATCATCGCATGCCCAGGAAAACCTCCAACTATAAAAACATCGCCAATTTGAATATCTGAAACATCCTTTTTTTTGAGTTCTTGACTTACAGAATACGTTCCTGCGTACAAGAAAATCATGTTCATATATTGCTTAAAATTAGCATAAGAATTATCAGCGGTTGCCGTTCTGGCTGAAAAAGTTACCGAATTTCCTTTAACTTTAGGCTTTCGCCCAAATCTCCAGTCGTCAAAACTTACCTTATCGCCAGAAGTAAAGTTAAAGTGAATTTTATCATACTCTTGTCGGCTGTAATGATATTCCGCCTTCAAGCGCATGACAGCATCTGCACATTGTTGTAAATCCTTGTTTCCAACATCAATATTAACAATCGCAGCATGAACATCTTGACGAGGTTTCTCTTCACCATTAAATAATAACACTTTCGTATCATAAGGTTTTAATGGCAAATGTCGCAGCCAGTCCCCAAAAGTATTTTCACTTGCATTGATTCGCTGATATCCTTCAGGCACCGGAATTCGATTGATTAATGCCGTGCTGATATCGTAATTATCTATCCAAGTATATTTATTAATAGTCGAAGCAGAAACATTTGGTAAGTCTTCTATGCGTTCGACATTTGGCATTTGTAAACCGATAGTTTCTGGTTCATTTAGTTCACTTAATTCGCTTGGTTCACTTAATTCGTTCGATCTGCTTGGTTCGCTCGGTTCACCACAAGCGATTAAAATAACACAGAGATAAAGCAGTTTTTTCATTTTTTTGAGTTTAATTTTCCAGCAATTTCATGCTTAGTAGTAGAAATGCTACAGGAAAGCGTTAGAATTCAGTCATTAATTTCAATTGATTCTATTTTCAAAATTGTAATGATGCGTGTGTATCATTGAAGAATATCCAATGAATAACCAACTAAAAATTTATTGATAATTAAAAATAGAAATAACGGTGACCACGGTATTAAGAAGAAAAAGAATCGAAGAAAATCTCGAAGGCTACCGGTATATTGTCACGAATTTACAAGACTTAACGCATCCCTCAACGTACATATTACCGAAAAGGAAAAATATTTAACTAGTGTCTAAACTTTTTTGGGTAAAATATCGAAATGCGACCGAAAAAAATATCAATCAATCTGTTCTCTCAACTTCAATAACATTTGCTTAATATCCGTCAACGAGTCGATAATATCAATTTTCTGTTCGTAATCCTTTCCCTTTTCTTTAATTTCACGTTTAGCACCATCAAGTGTATAACCTTTTTCTTGCACAAGATGATAGACAATTCTTAGTGCATCAATATCTTTTTTGGTGAATCGGCGATTACCTGAGCTATCTTTTTTGGGTTTCATAGTTGGGAAGTGAGATTCCCAAAAGCGAACTTTGGAAGTCGTTAATTCGGGAAACATAGCCGCTACTTCGCCGATAGAATAATACCTTTTGGTAAATTCGGTTGGTCGTTTGAGCATAATCCGTGCTATTGCATCTTTGAGTTGTTCTCTTTCTCTATCCTTCTTCAAGCGGTTTGTTGAGTTTTTGAGTTTCCAAAGTAAATTTCAAGTACAAAGCTACAAAAATAAAAAAACTTGCAGCCAACTTAAAAGTAGCTACAAGTTTTTAGTGAATTTTATAGAGTAATTTAACCGCTTTTATACAGTTTTAATTGGTTGGTTTGGTTTTAACCTAAAATTGAAATTCTTTTATATTAATCGAATGAAATATTCGAGTTTGATGCTAATTCTACAAACTGTGCATATTCTTGTGGTTTTAAACCATCTTGACAGTAATCAATAGGGTTGACTGCTGCACCTTTATAATGTACTTCATAGTGCAAATGAGGACCTGTCGAGCGACCTGTACTTCCTACTAAACCGATTTTCTGTCCTTTCTTTACTTTTTGCCCTGGCTTCACTAATACTTTTGACATGTGTGCGTAAAGCGTTTCGTATCCGTACCCATGATTGATTTTTACATTGTTACCATAACCTGAGCGAGAATGTTGAACTCTTCCGATAACGCCATCACCTGTTGCATAAATCGGTGTTCCTGTGCGGGCAGAGAAATCGATTCCTTTGTGCATCTTACGGACTCTGTATATTGGGTGTAACCGCATTCCGAAACCTGACATCGCTGACATTGATTTCTTTAGCTTGTCTGAGCGTACCGGCTTGATTGATGGTAAAGACGCTAGCATCTTATCTTTTTCTTCCATCATTACAACGATACTATCTAATGATTTTGACTGGACGACTATTTTACGACTTAATTTATCTAAACGTTGCATGGTTTCGACCATCATTTTACCTGAATTCTGGTAAGCCATTAGTGATCTATAACGCTCCGAACCACCGATACCACCTTCCCAAACTCCGGCATCAATCGGATCCATCCCGAATATCATACGGTGAACGTTCGCATCTCGTTCTTGCAGGTTTTCTAAGACTTTGGCATGTAGTTCCATTTTCTCGTTGACAACATCATATTGTTGTTTCATCGCTTGTAATTCTCTTTCGAGAACTTTCTCACGAGGGGAAGAGAAAAGGTTATTAGCAAACATCGCAATGATAGCAGAAGATACTAATACGGCACATGAAAGTCCAAACCATCGAATGAGTTTTGACTGTAGTGATACTTCGACTTTTTCGTAACGCAGGGTTTGCGTGTTATAAATAAATTTTTCTTTTTTCATCCTGATAGTAAAGTTATTCAAATGTAATGTTAGAATATTACCTGAATACAATATTGTAAATCTACTGATACTAACAAATCATTTATTTAACGGTGTCAAAGCTAACTTAACGATTTCAAATAGACAAAGTTTTTAGTAAAAATTTTCAAGACACCCAAAATAGTGAAACCTTTTTGTTTAAATACGACTCTTTTTTATCATCATATCATTGACATTGACATAAATCATCTTTTTCGAATTAAGAATATTTATTTATTTAGTTAAAAACTGTTAAGGAAAAATAACCTTTTTAAGGTAACAATTTATAATCGGATAAAATCATAAAATGTAAATTATTAAATATATTTTTGGGCAATTATTAAAAATATTATTACAATTATTGTCGATTTTTACAAAATATAATATAAGTACCAATCTTAAAAAGCCCAAAATCATAATATGATTGATAATCAAAGTATTATGATAATTAAAAAAATAATATGCGGTCTTAATGAATCACTCTTCAAACTTGTAAATGGTTAAACTCGACCATTTCTTAAAAGAATCCGTTACATTAGAGATAAAAATGCGAATCACTAAATAAAATTAAATGACAAACGAAACAAATCAAAATAACCCCTCAATGGCAAGAGCCGCAATTGAGCGATTATACATTGCGATGCGACACTTATTTATCCGAGGAAGTTATAAGCCTCTGGGCGTTTCGGGCGAAGCTTTGATTGAAGCCTTGATGACTTTACAGCCCGAAATCTATGGTTCTATTGCACATGCTGAAAAGATTGAATTGAATGGGTTGTTATACATTTTCAAACGTTTGCCGAAAGGCATCGAAAAAGCCCGTTATATTAAATTAATTTCTCGGGAAGGTTTTGAGGAGTCTTTTGAGCCAATTATCGCCTCTGCTCGTCGTCGTAACTGTTATCGGATAGACGAAGAACAGATTTTTATTGAAATGACAAGAGGTCGCTCGGATATTTATGATATTCTGACACATTTGACTTTTATGTTTATTGAAGCTCAAAAAATCCTAAGAAATGCAAAGCAATCTAAGGATAAATTGCGTAGAGAATGGACAATGCTGGAGACGATTGTTCAAAAAGAACAACGGGGCGAAGATTTTAATAAACAAGTGGCTTTTACATATTTAAGTACGCTTTTAGGCAGAACTTTTGCGGAAACGGCTTTGGCTTATGAGCAGTTTGAAAAGGGCGATAGTGTCAATAGTTTGTTTCATATTATTTATTGGCTCGGCAAACGAGCAATTGAGGAAGAACAGGAAGGCAAAGATAGAGAAATTACTTTCTCAAATGCCTTGAGGGACAAAATCGGTCATCATATTTATGGTGAAATCTGGGCAAATAGAATCAAACAGTTCTTGATTGATAATGATTTGGTTCATCGACCGTTGCATATTATTAGTGCAAATACACATAGTGTGATGAATACTTTTTATGGTAAAGCCGCTTTAGGTGATTCTGTCAAAGATTTGACCTTAGAAGAAGTCGCTAAACAGCTGAGTCTAAGTGAAAATCATCATTTGCGACAAAAAGTAAAAACCTACGCTACTCGTCGAGGCATGATGCAATTAGATGATGAAAGTGGAATGAATATTTCAGTACAACTATTTGATACAGAACAAATTAACTGGAGTAAAATCCCTGATGAAGTTCACTTCAACAAAGAATATATTACAACTCAAAAGCCAGTTATTTTCGTTATGGATTATGCTTTTGGTGAACAAGCATTTGAATTAATGGACGAACTTCTCAAGCCTTATGATGATGAAATTAAACAGAATTTGAATGTAAAATCAATTTCTATCATGGGGAAAGCGGGTATTTTGAAAGGTGATAAGGGAGATATTATGCTACCGAATGCACATATTTTTGAAGGTACTGCCGATAATTATCCTTTTGAGAATGATTTATCCGTAGATGATTTTCAAAATATTCCTGTTGTTGAAGGGCCGATGGTTTCTGTATTAGGAACATCGCTTCAAAATCGGGATATTTTGCGTTTTTTCCACGATTCGAGCTGGCAGGTCATCGGTTTAGAAATGGAAGGCGCTCATTATCAAAAAGCAATTCAAGCGGCTTCCAAAATTCGTCAAAGTGTCGCTGCCGACATCAAAGTTCGATACGCTTATTATGCTTCTGATAATCCGTTACAATCTGGTCAAACCTTGGCCTCAGGAAGTTTAGGGCTGGTTGGCGTTCGTCCGACTTATTTGATTACAAGTAAGTTTTTAGATAAGATTTTGGGAACGAAATCTTAATTTTTCTACGTTAAAAATTAGACTCTTGAATGAAAGCGAAGTTTACGAAACCTTGAAGGTTTCGTAAACTTAAAATAACTCACTATTTCGACTTTTAATATCACCTTGATAATTAACTTTTTCCACCAACGACAATGACGATTTCACCTTTTACTTTATCTTTATTCTCTTCATAATATTGAATCAAATTCTCTAAAGAATCGGTGTAAACATCTTCATAAAACTTAGAAAGCTCACGACAAACGCAGGCCATCCTATCACTACCACAAAACTCCGACAACTGTTTCAGACACTTGACTAAGCGGTACGGCGATTCATAAATTAAGAAAGTGTAAGGTAAGTCGGCCAAGTATTTTAGGCGAGTTTGACGACCTTTTTTATGTGGTAAAAACCCTTCAAAAAAGAACTTATCAGCCGGCAAACCCGAAGCGACTAATGCAGGCACAAAAGCTGTTGCACCTGGCAAACATTCAACTTTGATGCGAGCTTTGACGCATTCTCTAACCAACAAAAAACCGGGGTCAGAGATAGCCGGTGTTCCTGCATCAGAAATCAAAGCGATGTGCGAGCCACTTTGCAACAAATTAATAATATGATCTAACACTTTATGTTCGTTGTGCTGATGATACGATTTTAAAGGCGTATCGATTTCGAAGTGCATCATTAATTTGTTGGAGGTACGAGTATCTTCCGCCAAAATTAAATCTGCTTCCTTCAAAACCCGAATCGCACGGAAGGTCATATCTTCCAAATTTCCGATAGGTGTTGGAACAACAGTTAACATATAGAATTGTGGGGCAAGAGCATGCTCTTACCTATTTTAAAAATAATTGAAACAATTCGAGATGGCAAGGGCGGACCCTTGCCTTTCCTTACTTAATCGTATAAGTATAAAACTCCATTACTGGATTATGTAACAACTTTTCACACGCTTTTTCTACTTCCGCTTTGGCTTCTTCTTCGGAAGCTGCTTCGACAGTCAATACGATATGTTTTCCGATACGTACATCTTTAATCGTATCTAAATGTAAGTTTTTCAATCCTTTCTCCACTGCTTTTCCTTGTGGATCTAATAATTCTTTTAATGGTAAAACATCAACTTCTGCTGTAAATGTCATTTTTTAATTATTTATATGAAGTATTCAATTTTAATTTTTTAATACAATATTTCGACTATTCAGGCTACCGTTTAATAATTTCTATGCTATCTTTTTTCTAAATAAAACGGACATCAATACATAAAGGATGAAACCTAATGTAAAAATCGCCCAACCAACAAAAGGAATTAATCCCAAAGTTATAATCAAATACAAATAGCGTACTTCATTACCTTCCCATTTTGTATTTTTCATTTTGAAACTAAACATTGGAAATGGTGAATTAAGTAAGAAAGCACTAATTAAACTCAAAATAATCAAAACAGGAATAGTCAAATACTCCTGCAAGCCCAAACTTTCATGATGCCAAATCAATAATAACCCAACGATAAAGGCTGTATTTGCTGGAGTTGGAATACCAACAAAATTTGAAGTTTGACGAGTATCAAGATTAAAAATCGCCAACCGCAAACAAGCTGAAAGCGTTACTACAAAACCAATATAAGCCAAATACTCCGATTCTGTAGTGATGTTTTCTGCAATCAAATGATACATCACAAAACCTGGTAACACGCCAAATGTTACCATATCTGCCAACGAATCCAACTGCATTCCCAAGTCAGACTTGACATTCAAGACTCTTGCCGCCAAACCGTCCCCTAAATCCAGCCAACCAGCAATAAACCCATACCAAAACACCATCGTATATTCCCCTTGAAATAAACTCAGGATGGCCAAACATCCACAAAGGACGTTAGCTAAAGTGATTGTATTTGGTATATATTGTTTGATTGACATTTGCTACGTTTTTGATTTGTGCCGCAAAGATAGGATTTTTAATGATTAGTAATTAGTGATTGGTAATTAGTTTGTCTTGTCTTTCAAAAATCTTTAGAGAATCTTAAAAGCAAATGGTCATTTCTTTTTTAATAAAAATGTCGAATGTTTAAAAAACATTCGACACTTCATTTTATTAGCCGCCTTGTTAGCCAAATAACTTCAACAAATTTTAGCTGAAACTTTTCATATAATCAGAAAAATACTGATTTTAATTAGTTAAATAATTAAATAGGTTGGAATCTTTATTTCGACAATAAAAACAATATGACGCTTTGATTAGAAACCGGTAAGATTTTCAAAACCTTACAATTTTACCGAAATAAATTGATAAATCTACGCAACAAGTCTATCGATAATTTTTAGCTAAGTCAGCTAAAATGCTAAACTTAAAAAGGCCTTGAAGCCGCAGAATTATATTGTGGTAAATCATCCGTTTTCCACTCTCCTTTCGGTACTTGATTTCCCCAGCCCATAATTTGGCAAAGAAGCGGCACTTTATCTACAATGTCCAAATCATTTTCCCAAAAGTCGCCATGTAACTCGAAGTCTTTTTCAGAAAAGCGAGAAGAAACAGGTTGATCTGTTTTATAAGCAATCAATTCCGCTATTTTATGATGAAAACTCGGATATTCTATCGGATTTTGCATTGGTAAGTTCAGCCATTCGGCAAGGTACTCTGGGTCTTGTACTGTTGTTCGAAAAATTGCCTGTCCTTGCAGTAGCAGCCAACTTCTAAAGTTTAAAAAATCCTCCTGCGAACAACCGTCATTAATTACATAAGCCGCTGCCCAAAGATCAGCATCATACGAACGACGCATGAGTTTCCAATAGAGTTTTTCAAACTTATAAATATTCGTAATCGACCATTCAGACAATAAATCAATCAATAATTGACTTTGCTGAAACGCATTATTATTCATTTCCTGTGAATGTTTGACCAACATCCACAAGATTTGCTCATTCATACGTTGATATACTTTTTTTGGAAATGCCATCTTGGAAAATACTTGTTTTTTGTGAATAATAAGGTATCAATATAAATACATTTTCAGTAGAATTCCAATAGCTTTGCGAAAAAAATTACGAGTTACGAGCTGGGAGTTACAAGTTTGATAAATTAATAGCAGATTTTAACTATTTTTTGGATTATTTTCTGTTTTGAAACGGTCAAACTCGCAACTCACACCTCGTAATCCGAAACTCAATAACGTGAAAATAATTGTAGCATCGAAAAATCCTGTAAAGGTACAAGCGGTTCAAAATGGTTTTAAGGAAATGTTTCCAGATTGGATATTAGATACTGAGGGCGTCAGTGTACCTTCTGATGTAAGTGATCAACCGATGGGCGATGACGAAACCTTTCAAGGAGCAATGAATCGAGCTAAAAATGCACAAGCTAAAGTCCCGAATGCAGATTTTTGGGTTGGTGTAGAAGGTGGAAATATTCGACATAATGAAACCGATATGGAAGTGATGGCATGGGTCGTTGTTTTGTCGAAAGACAAAATCGGAAAGGCTCGAACGGCTGGTTTTTTCTTACCACAAGCCGTTATTACCCTTATCAATCAAGGCTACGAACTCGGTCACGCTGACGATATTGTTTTTAAATTAGATAACTCAAAGGAAAAAATGGGATCTGCCGGACTACTAACTGATGGCGTCATGAATCGTTTACGCTTTTATGTGCCTGCTGTGATTTTGGCTTTGATTCCGTTTTATAAAAAGGAATTGTTTTAGTTTTTTGTTTGAACTCATTCTCCTTCCTTCTCTTAAAAATGGAAAGGACTGGAGAATGAGTCCAAATCAACTATTGCTTCACCACCTGTTTGGTCATTACTTCATTTCCAACTTGCAAACGAACAAGATAAACACCTGTTGCTTTATCCGTTAAATCAATTTGCTGCTGAATATTCGTAAAATCTCCTTTAGCAACGGCTTTTATCAACTGACCGCTGGTATTAAACACGTCAATTTGAATCGGTAGATTTTCGCTTAATTCAACATTGAGCATAAATAAACCATTATTCGGATTTGGTCTAACTTCGACTAATTCTACAGATTCAATAAAGGTTGTACTATTCGGCACATCTGGCACAAGCGAAACCACAGGGCGAATATTTAAAGCAACCTCAAAACCAAAGTTTTCTAAAAATGTCCAAGTCGCTCCGTTATCCGTTGTCCCAACAGTCGTTTCTGTTTTGTAAATACTGGCTGACGTAGAAAGTAAAAGATTATTCACAGCCATTTGCTCTATAGCAAAAGTGTACAATCCAGAATCTAAAGTGACCAAAGAATCTAAATAAAATGTAATATAATTTTCATTACCAATGCCACCTCCCGAGGTCGTCAAGGTGTATGGTGCAGACGTATATATATTATTAATTGGCTTTTTAGAACTACCGTCAGCTTCATAAATATGTAGTCGAATCTGATCTCCTGCCAAGCCACCAGCGTAAGAAGTCGTCACCGAATGAGCATGAACATCGGTAATAAATTCAAAATTTTGTCCCAAAATAGCCATCGCACCAGCTGCACCGATACCATCCGTATAATTACCATCATCTTTGGCGTATGTACTATCTGTCACCATAAGATTAAATAACAATGTGTCAGTATTATTTTGTGGATTATCATCTGTTTCCGTGATGCTTATGTCATAAACAATTGTGTATAAATCTGTCTGATTAGCTGGAAGATAAGTACTCGCTCCATACACTATATCTGTTGCATTTGACCCTAAAAATGGTAAAACATTTGAAGATTCTGAATGTACCATCGTATTCGTACCATCAAAAACTTTAAACTCAACCTGAACATTACTCACTGACATCGTTCCAGTATTGATGACTTCTGCCGAAAAAGTCATTTCTGTCATCAAGCTATCAGGCACTTGTGTATAAGGCATTGGTTCTTGTTTTGTCAAAATACTTGCGTCATACTGTGCTGGTACTGCCGTTTGTACCACCGTAATATCATCAAAATATCCTGTTGTTTGACAATTAACACCATCACAAGCTCCATAAAAGTTAATAGCGTTGACTTGATTCAATCCTGGCCCGCCTGCGGCATTTGTAGAAATTGTCCAAGTATGTGCCAATGTTCCGTTGTAATAAAATTTAGCAACATCCGTTTGAAAATTAAACTCCATTTTGTTTTCCACCCATTGATTATAAATCGGTGTGAAATTCGTATTTATACCATCTGTTACAATTCGTGCAGTGGAGTTGTCACCAAAATAAACCTCTGCCGCCCAATCTCCAGCCGTATTCGTATAATTGTGCTGAATATTGTAGTAACTACCAAACCCGGTCGGAATATATTGGTAAAAAGTAATCTCATAAGTGCCCGTATTTAACGTCCCTAATAAAGCAACAATATCATCTGTCGTACTATTGACTAACATCGAGTTTGGGGCAGAATGTGAAAACGTATTATCAATATCTACATTGGATGTACCTCCAAACCAGCCGACCCAGTTGGCGGCATTCCATTGTGCATCAAATGCACCTGTATTGTAGCTATCGAAGTTTTCATTCGTCAATTGTGCGGACGCTGCGAACGTGCTAAATAAAAAGTAAATAAGTAGAAGTCGTTTCATAAAAAAGTTTGATTTTATAATTAATTATAATGAAGTTCAAATTAAAGATTAATTTATACAAAACCAAAAAACTTTTTCATAGAAGACCTTTTACTTCCTCTCCTTGACTTTTTTATTTTGAAGTTGAAATCTATCTGAACCTTTTCAGAAAAAGGGACTTAGAAAAACCAAAATCTCAAAAATTATAATAGTAATTCACCTTTAAAAAAAGTAGCTTATCTTTACCCCAAACTACCTTGATTTGTAGCGATGAATTATTAATAATAACAATACTTTTTTTCGACATAAACAACTGATTACGAATTACGAACCATCAATTATTCAATATGGATATAACTACTTTTATTATTGGAAATATTGCAGCCATTTTAACATCGGTTAGCTTTTTACCACAAGCGATTAAAATACTCAAAACAAAAGATACTAAAAGTATTTCGCTACCGATGTATATTATGTTTGTCGTTGGGGTTCTGCTTTGGCTAATTTATGGATTCCTGCGTAATGATGTTCCGCTGATTTTAGCAAACATCGTGACGTTGAGTTTAGCAGGATTAATTTTATGGTTTAAGGTCAAGGCGGTTTTACAAGGCAAAGATTAATTGTTTTAATTAAAAAATCAAATACCCTAGAAAATCACGAAAGATAGCGAATGGTATCAATTTTCAAATATAAGCTTGAATTTCACTTTAGATTCAAAAGTTAATTTAGGAATTAATAATAAATAAAGCAGATTGACAAAATAAAAGTCAATCTGCTTTATGAAATTCGTTTTAATAGAAAATCGAAATAAATTGCATCTATGCAGATCCGTGTCTAACTCAATTCCACCACCAAATCATCCTGTTCCACCAAAGTCCGTTCTCCCAAATAAACTTTCTTTACCGTTCCAGCCATCGGCGACGTAATCGTACTTTCCATTTTCATCGCTTCGATGATGAAAAGCGGTTGATTTGCTTTGACTTCATCGCCTTCTTTGACGAGGATTTTGGATAAATTCCCTTGTAAAGGCGAACCAACTTCGTTGTCTTTCGTCGCTTTCACATGAACTGCTTTTGTGACTTTTACATTTTCATCTTTCACGACGACAGAACGAGATTGACCATTCAACTTAAAGAAAACAACACGTTGACCAGCATTATTTGGTTCAGTCATATTCAAGTATTGAACAATCACTTTTTTACCATTGTCGATTTCTACCATGATTTCCTCATTTGGCTTTAAGCCGTAGAAAAATGCCAACGTCGGAATATTTTTAACATCGCCAAACTCTTGTTGATGTTCGTAATATTGACGGAAAACTTTTGGATATAACTTATAAGATAACAAATCCAATTCGTTTACATATTGACCAAATTCTGTACGAAACTCGACCATTTCTTTTTCAAAATCAATTGGTGCAAGGTGTGCGTTTGGACGGTCGGTATAAGGTTTTTCGTCTTTTAAAATAATTTTTTGCAACTCCTTTGGAAATCCACCTTCAGGTTGTCCCAAATCCCCACGGAACAAGGCTTTCACGCTATCAGGAAATGCCAAATTTTCGCCACGTTGCATCACATCTTCTTTAGTCAAACCGTTAGCCGTCATAAACATCGCCATATCGCCAACAACTTTTGAAGAAGGCGTAACTTTTACCAAATCACCGAACATATCATTAACGATTCGATAATTTTGCTTAATGGTTTCAAACTGATCTTCTAAGCCCAAACCTCTTGCTTGCGGTCGCAAATTCGAGTATTGCCCACCAGGGATTTCATGCAAATAAACATCTGCTGAACCGCTTCTTAGTTCTGTTTCAAATGGATAATAATATTGACGAACAGCTTCCCAATAATTGGAAAATTCATTTAAACTTTGCAAATCCATTGGATTTTCTCGTTCGTGACCTTTCATCATCGCCACACAAGAATTGAAGTTCGGTTGTGCCGTCAAACCTGACATCGAGGCAATCGCCAAATCAATCACATCAACTCCAGCTTCAATCGCTTTCATGTAGGTTGCAATCTGAATTGACGACGTATCATGCGTGTGTAAATGCAACGGTAAATCCACGGCTTCCCGCAATGCAGGAATCAAAATTTCAGCGGCTTGAGGTTTTAATAAACCAGCCATATCTTTGATACCGATGATATGTGCGCCGGCATCTTCCAAGCGTTTTGCTAAGTCAATGTAGTATTGTAAAGTGTATTTTGTACGACTTTTGTCCGTAATATCGCCCGTGTAGCACAAGCAGGCTTCCGCCAATGAGTTGGTATTTTCACGCACGGTTTTGATGCTGACTTTCATCGCTTCGACCCAGTTCAGCGAGTCAAAAATACGGAAAACATCAATGCCTGTTTCAGCTGCTTTTTCGATAAATTTCACCACCAGATTATCTGGATAAGCTGCATAACCGACTGCATTCGAGCCACGCAATAACATTTGTAACAAAACATTCGGCATTTTTTCTCTCAATAACGCCAAACGCTGCCACGGGTCTTCTTTCAAAAATCGCATAGCAACATCAAAAGTCGCTCCACCCCAAACTTCCATCGAGAAGATATTCGGATGATTTTTGGCGTAACTTTCCGCTACTTCTATCATGTCCTTTGTTCGCATACGAGTTGCCAAAAGCGACTGATGAGCATCACGCATTGTCGTGTCAGTATATTGAATTTTTTTCTCGTTTTTCAACCATTTTGCGAAGCCATCTGCACCTAATTCTGTCAGTAAATCTTTCGTTCCTTTGGAGTAAGATTTACCACGTCTTGATGGTCTTTCCGGCGTTCTGAACGTTCTATCTTTATCAACAAATTTCACGTCCTTATTACCATTAACAATAACTTCTGCCAAATATCGCAGCGTTTTCGTTCCTCTATCTTGAATGCGAGGCACGTTCATTAACTCCGGATTATCTTTAATAAAACCAACGGTAGCCTCACCCTTATAGAAAGTCGGGTGTTGCAAAAGATTTTCTAAAAATCCAATATTCGTCTGAACGCCACGCACCCGAAACTCTCTCAATGCTCGATGCAAACGCTGACTTGCTCCTTCAAGTGTTCTTCCTTTTGCCGTAACTTTTACTAATAAAGAGTCGAAATAAGGTGAGATCTTTGCATCCGCATAAGCAGAACCAGCATCTAAACGAATCCCGAATCCGCTCGCACTACGATAAGCGATAATTCGACCGTAATCTGGTTTAAAATCGTCTGCCGGCACTTCGGTTGTCACCCGACATTGTATCGCAACACCATTAATTTGAACATCATCTTGTTTACGAATATAAATTGTTTCGTGAGCCAATTCGTAACCCATCGAAATCAAAATTTGAGAACGCACCAAGTCAATTCCAGTCACCTCTTCTGTAATCGTATGTTCGACCTGAATTCGAGGATTGACTTCAATAAAGAAGATATTTTCATCGGCATCGACCAAAAACTCGACCGTTCCAGCATGTGTATAATTCACATGCTTACCTAACTTTAGAGCATAATCATACAGTTTTTCTTTAGTAATTGTCTTTAAATTAATCGCAGGTGCAACTTCAACGACCTTTTGAAAACGACGTTGTACCGAACAATCTCGCTCATATAAATGCACTAAATTACCATATTTATCACCCAATAGTTGGATTTCGATATGCTTCGGATTTTCTACAAAACGCTCCAAGAAAACCGTATCGTCACCAAAAGCAGTTTTGGCTTCGCCTCGTGCTTCGTGATACGCTTGTACCAATTCTTCTTCGTTCCGGACGACTCGCATCCCTCGTCCGCCACCACCCGAAGCAGCTTTGACCATAATCGGGAAACCAATATTTTTGGCTTCTGCCAATGCAATTTCAACACTATCCAACGGCTGTTTACTATCTTCAATCATCGGTACACCGACTTCCCGAGCAATAGTTTTTGCAGCGACTTTATCGCCCAGTTTTTCCATTACCTCGGGCGAAGGACCAATGAAGATAATGCCTTCCTCACGGCATCGACGAGCAAAATTGACATTTTCCGAAAGGAAACCGTAGCCTGGATGAATCGCATCAACATTATACTTTTTAGCAATACGCAAAATCTCCTCAACGTCTAAATATGGTTTTAACGGGTCATCCTCCTCCCCTATCTGGTAAGCCTCGTCCGCTTTGTAGCGATGCAACGAATATCTATCTTCGTACGTGTAAATCGCAACAGTTCGTAGATTCAATTCTGATGCGGCTCGCAGCACTCGAATAGCAATTTCACTACGATTAGCGACTAATAATTTTTTATAACGATTGTGTTGTATCTCCATGATTATTTTATTTAATAATTGCTTCTATTTGCAATATTAGGATAGAAATGTTGAAATTCATACACTAAATTAAAATTTCAACGTAAAAAATATATTTTGATATAAAATTTAGCCTTAAATCTTTAAATGTTAATACCAAAAAGTTTTATCAATATCAATTTAATAAAAAAATCATTATTTTATTAACATTTTAATAATTCTAAAAATTAGCTTTTTGCAGATTTTACCTACGATTTTCCCCTTTTTTCAGCAAAGTATTAGGTATCATTAATCAGAAATATGAATTATGATACCTTTGAATTTTTAATTCTAAAATAGTTAACTATGAAAAACTTCATACTTTTAACCTTCGTAAGTTACTTTTTGCACAGAAAAATAGTTTACCTGTTGAAGGATTAGACGTAGAAATATTAAAAGCATTAGAAATTAATTATTAAAAAATGATACAACAATACGAAATCACGTTACCGCATTATCCACGAGGTTATCACTTAATTACACATCACATTACAGCAGCGATAAAAGAAATGCCGAAAATCGGTTTGGTGAATGTGTTTATTAAACACACTTCGGCAGGTTTGACGATTAACGAAAATGCAGATCCAGATGTTCGAGTAGATTTTGAATCTATTTTTAATAAATTAGTACCCGAAAATTTACCGTTTTTAGAGCATACAATCGAAGGCCCAGACGATATGCCCGCACATATTAAGACCGCTTTGGTCGGAACTTCTGTTCAAATTCCAATTACAGATTCGAGATTAAATTTGGGAACTTGGCAAGGGATTTATTTGTGTGAATTTCGGAATCGTCCGAATCGGAGGAAGTTGGTGCTTACCATCTATTGTTAAGTGTGCGTCTTGAGGTGTGAAATGTACCGTAATCCACATTTTACACCTCAAGACACCTACTCGAAATTTAGTTTCTACCCAAGCGATTCACTCTATCCAGAGGCACCGGACGAGGAGCAGTTTCTTGCGAGTCGTTGAATACTTTTTCGATTTGTAGCCAAGTACCATCATCTTGTAGTTTAAAACCTCGATAGCTACCATCAGGAACATAAACTCGACCTTGACCTGGATAATTTCCGCCTGCTTCAATCATATTATCTAACAAAATTAAGTCGTAATCTTCATCATAATTTAAAATCGCTGATGCTTCGGCACTGTATGTCACCATAAACCGGCTAATCACTTCACCATCTCCTTTTTTAGCTAAAATTTCGGCATCGCTGACTTTTACTCGATTGCCGACAGGAACGGTTGCGTTATATTCTGCGATTTTCTTTTTCTCTTCCAAAATATCTGGTGGAATTTTGAAAACTGGCAAACCAAAATATGCTTGCCCTTCTTTGATTTGCAACACATCAATCAATTTTCGACGAATGTAAAAACTATTGGCGTCGTAGCCAAAAAGCATATAATAACGACCAAATTCTTTAGAATCGACTTGTCGGATGTTGTAATAAATCGCCCCAAACCATTTATCATTTGTCGTTAGTGTTTTTTGTGGACTCGGAATCCCGGCAGACCTATCAGATAACGGAATCAATTTTAGTTCTTTTGAGTTCATCTGAACCGCTCCAAAATAGCGGTATTCTTCGGCACTAACGTATAATTGCCAAGTAAAAATACGGAAAGAACTATCCTCTGGATATTGCACCGAAATTCGCTCGAATTGTGGAAATTTATATTGGAAAGAGTTATCGACTTTTAGGGCTTGTACCAAATGTTTAATCATATATTTACAGGAAATAAAGCGAGATTCGGGAACCGTATCATGCAGCATCAAACCTGATAATACATCGACACTATCTTCATAATTCTGAATGATTGCTAAGTCTGCTTCTGAGAATATTTCGGAATATTTTTGTGCGTTGACTTGTATCGAAGTCATCAAAATGATTCCGAAAAAAAGATATTTCAACTTACTCATAGATTTTTTGATTCGTTTGTGAATGTTTTATGATTTTCTGATTATAAAGTTATATCAACAAGTCCCGAATATTCGGGCTAAGTGACGATTTTGAGGCTATGACAATATGTTGTCACCTGCTCATCAACGAACAGTAGTTATTTAACGATGATGTTCTGTTCAAATTGTATATCAATAAAAATACCAAAGCAATACAAATGAAAACCCCTTTTGGAAACTAAATGATTCATTCTTACCGTTAAAGAAATCCCAATAAAAACATAACACCTTTCTAATTTTTCCTTATTACTTAATAAATAATTATCAACGTATTGAACTTATTTTATTTATAAATAACACATATTTCATATATAATATTTTGGCGTTTATTGGCAATATTGTTGAGCCATTTTTCATGAATCAAATCATTATCATTTGTATAAAAATTAGATAAAAGAAGGATTTCATTATTTACTATTTCAAAGTGTACTTTTGCACTGCAAAATCTAATTATAAGAGCTAATTATAAAAAGAGAAAAAGCTAAGCATCAAATCAATCAATATGCAAACATTTACAAAGTATTTTTGGCAAACGCTTGTATTTTCCCTTCTATGTATATCATCAACTTTTGGGCAAGTCAATGCGGATTTTTCTGCGACACCAACTTCAGGTTGTACACCAGCATTTATTCAATTTACGGATTTATCGACCGCTTCCGCAGGTAACATTGTCTCATGGAGTTGGCAATTAGGAGGAACAAATTCAACCATACAAAACCCTGGTAAGGTTTTCACGACAGGTGGAAATTATACGATTTGTTTGACCGTAACGGATAATCAAGGAAATACCGACACCGAATGTAAGACAAATTATATCAATTTGTTCGAATCGCCACAAGCACAATTTAACATAACACCGACCACGGGTTGTTCCCCTCTAGCGGTTCAATTTACAGATAACTCAACCGTTGGTTCGAGTCCTATTTCAAGCTATCAATGGACTTTTGGTGATGGAAATTCGGCTTCTGGTACATCGGTCAATAATCTCTACACAGAAGGTGGAAATTATGATGTAATACTTACGGTCACCGACCTCAACGGCTGTCAAGATACGATCACGTTTAATGATACAATTCGAGTTTATGATGTTTATCCAGCGATTAGTGCTGACCAACAATCTTGTCAAAACGAATCTATTTCCTTTACTGATAGTTCGACAACCTCCGACGGTACAATTACAAACTGGTTTTGGGAGTTCGGCAACGGACAAACATCGACGCTTCAAAACCCGACTGTAACGTATGCTTATCAAGATAGTTTTGATGTAAAATTGACGACGACGAATTCATTTGGCTGCGTAAAAACCGTGATAGAAAATGACTTTATGATTATTAGTCAACCAAACGTTGATTTTACGACTTTGGATACCTTCGTTTGTGTAGGTCAGGAAGTGACTTTTACGGACTTGTCTAATGGCAATGGTCGTCCGATTTTGAGCTATTTATGGAATTTTGGTGATGGCAACACCTCAACAGCACAAAACCCAACGCATCAATATTCAGCAGAAGGTTTTTATACCGTTTGCCTAACGGTAACCGATACTTCAGGCTGTGATAGCGTCTATTGTATTCCGAATATCGTCCAGGCAATTAGTCCACAAGCCGATTTTGCAGGAGATTCGTTGAATGCAACTTGTCCAATTTTGGTCACACAATTTTCAGATTCTTCCTTTAATGCCGTTAGTTGGAATTGGGATTTTGGAGATGGAATCGGCAATTCTACCAATCAAAATCCATCTTACACCTATATCAATTCAGGTCAATTTGATGTGACACTTATCGTCACCGATATTAATGGTTGTCAAGATACATTGACTCGACCAAACTACGTTTCAATTAATGGCCCTTACGGAAATTTCTCAGCGACACCACTAAGTGTCTGCCCAAATACACCAGTTACTTACACCGCCAATGCTTTTAACACAACTCGATATATTTGGGATTTTGGAGATGGAAATCTTGTCATTAATCAATCAAATGATACAACTAATATACAATCTTATACCTATACCTCTGGCGGCACGTATTTTCCATCGTTGACCATAGAAGATACACAAGGTTGTCTTGAAATTATTCCGGCGACAATGCCAATAGTTGTTAATAACTTAAATGCAACAATTGCAGCGACCGATACCTCGATTTGTGACACTACAACAATCACTTTTACCCCAACCTTTATTTCTAACTTACCAATTGATACGTTTTATTGGGACTTTGGAGGAATCGTACCGAATAGTACCGATACGATGCCATCTGTCTTTTTCTCGACTCCAGGTGTTTATCCAGTTACGTTACATTATTCTGATTCAAACTGTACGAATTTCACCACCTTAGATATTGTGGTAGGTCGGAATCCACAGGCAAGCTTTACTGCGCTTCCGCCTGTGAGTTGTAATCCACAACTTATCAATTTTCAAAATACCTCAACGAATATTAATTCCTTTACAGGAGACAATATTTCTACTTGGAACTGGGATTTTGATTATCAAGGATTTAGTGACACATTGGAAAATCCCACTTTTACATACACAGATTCAGGTTTTTATGATATTCAATTAATTGTTGGAACATCTGCTGGTTGTTTTGATACGACAACCGCACAAATTCGTATTAATCTAACGCCAAACGCAAACGCTGGCCCAGATAAAGTCATTTGCTTACAAAATAGTATAACATTAAATGGCTCAGGAATAGGAACATATCAATGGACAAATGGAAGTACATTGGATAATGATACGATTGCAGCACCGACTGCTATGCCTACGCAAACAACAGATTATATCCTTACAGTGACATCGCCTGAAGGTTGTACTGACAGCGATACGGTCACAGTCACAGTACTCCAAATGGTCGCACAACAAGTAAGTACAAGCCCTGATACAACAATTTGTGAAGGCGACGTGATTCAAATTTTCGGATTTGGTTCATCAGATGTTTTACAATACGAATGGAATCAAAATCAAGCAGGATTGAGTTGTTATCAAAGTTGTAATAATCCGTTTGCATCGCCAACAACAACAACGACCTACTATGTTACCTTATTCACGACACCAACTTGTTATGATACGGATTCTATCACAATTACAGTTGTCAATGAAGACCAAAATATTCTGGGGCAAGATGTCACTATTTGTGCCGGCGACTCTTTCCAACTAAATGCTTCAATTGGTACAAACCCAATATTCTCACCAAGCGAAAATATTTCGTGTGTACTTTGTCCAAATCCTTATGTCTTTCCAGCAACAACAAAGGATTACATCGTTCAAACGACAACAGCAACTGGTTGTAAAATACAAGATACCATTACTATCAATATTTTCGATACAACATTGGTAAGTGCAGGAGAAAATATCGGAACTTGTATCGGAAATTCGGTACAATTACAAGGATTTGGCACAGGAATTATCAACTGGATAGGCGATAACACGATTAGCGACCCGACGATTATCAATCCAACTGTTACCCCAATAGTTACCACTGATTATTACCTTTCGGTACAAAATGGAAACTGTATTATTCTCGATACCGTCACTGTACTTTTAGTGGACGGTGCAGACTTAGACGATGGCGAATTTACAATTTGTGCCAACGATGCGACGCAAATTGGTGTAGAAGGCTTTGCAGCCAATTATAGCTGGTCACCCGGAATAGGTTTGAGTGATTCGACCACAAAACGTCCGCTTACGACATTAACCGAATCAACCGTTTATACAGTCACCGGTACGATTCCAGGTTGTCCGTCAGATGCAGCAACAGTTACTGTCAATGTAATCGATGTCACTTCTATCCTACCGACACCTTCTCAAAATGTATTTGAAGGTCAGCCAACACCGATTATTTTGACTGATGACGCCTCGAATCCAAATTTAGAATTCCTCTGGTCTCCGAATTTAGGCATTTCCTGTGTCAATTGTAATACACCGTTGGTAACACTTTCCTCCAATCAAGTATATACCGTTCAAATTACCGACTTAGAAAACGGTTGTATCGGTACCGATTCTGTAGAATTAAGCATTATATCGAGTTGTAACGAAGACTTAGTAATCGTTCCAAATGCGTTTTCGCCCAATAATGACGGTTTGAACGATCAATTATTTGTTAGAGGAAGTACACTAAATTTCATCTATACCTTTAAGGTATATAGCCGCTCGGGAGAATTAGTCTTTGAAACCCAAAACCTTTCGGAAGGCTGGGACGGAACGCACAAAGGCAAAGAACTCAATACAGGCGTTTATGTCTATTATGTCGAAGCACCTTGTGCTTTAAATGGAAACGTAATTTTGAAAACTGGAAATGTCTTATTAATACGATAAAATTTAGGGATTAGTGATTCGTGATTAGTTTTATCCAATCACGAATCACTAATCACCAATCATTAATTAATGAAAAATTTATTCACAATTTTATTAATAATCGGGACGCTGATAAGTGCGAAAGCACAAGACAATCACTTTTCGATGTTTTATAATTCGCCGCAATATCTCAATCCTGCAATGACAGGCTTAATGATAGAAGATATCCGAGCAGTTGCTCAGTATCGAAGTCAGTGGCAAAGTGTAACAGTTCCTTATCAAACGATGATGGCAGCCGTTGATGGCCAAATACTAAAAGGCTACTTACGAGATGACTTTGTCGGTGTCGGCCTGATGATGTACAACGACAAAGCCGGTGATGCAGAGTTTAGAAATACACACGTCGCTTTATCCGCTTCTTATAATAAAGACTTGTCTGGCGGTGGTGATCATTACCTATCCGCTGGTGCCCAAATCGGTTTGGCACAACAAGCTGTTAATTTTAATAATCTCCTCTTCGATAGTCAATTTGATGGCGAAATGCTTAATCCAAGTATCGCAAGTGGAGAAAATTTGACTCGTGAAAACTTCATGTACTTGGATATGTCGGCTGGTCTGGCTTGGTACTATTTGCCAAGTGCCAAAACTAATTTTTATGCTGGCTTTGCAGTATCTCACATGAACCGTCCCAATATGAGCCTGATTGACGGTGTTGAAAACCCATTATATATGAAATGGGTTGGTCATGCCGGTATCGAGTTTGCACTGACCGATGGTTTATCCCTTGTGCCAAGAGGTGTTTTTATCAAACAAGGACCACACACAGAACTCAATATTGGAGGCTTAATGAAGTTTGGCGTTAATTCTCAATTAGGCGATGATTACGGTCAAACCGCCTTTTATTTCGGTAGTATGTATCGAGTTGGCGATGCGGCAATTGCCATTTTAAAAATAGATTTGAATCGTATTAGCTTCTCCGTCTCTTATGACTTTAATGTTTCTGCTTTAGATGTTGCATCACAAGCAAATGGCGGATTCGAAATCGGTTTGACTTATAAAACATGGATTTTCGACGCTCCAAAAGGTTCGGGCCCAGTTGGCTGTCCAACTTTTTAAAATCAAACTTTAAAGTGATTGTTTCAAAATTCAAAAAACCGGTTTAAAATATCAAAACCTGACAAAATTCAAAATCTGTCAGGTTTTGATACAACCGCTTTTATTTTAAAATACCATTACTCAATCTCCACTTCCTTAATCGCATTCCGGCCATAAAACACAGGAAAATACATTTCCTCCGCCTTCGCAGGATTCACCGTATATTCACCCGTAAATCTTGGCTCAAGATTTAGCTCAATCGTATAAGTTCCGACAGGCAAATTTTGATAAAAAACACAAGTTTTTTCACGGAAATATTCTCGGTGAACTTCTCTGCCGTACCAATAACCGTAACCACGATTTTTTTTCCCATACGAACAACCAGCAGGAATCGGAATTTCGACCATCACATATTCCGCTTCTTTTTTGACTTCGACGGTCACGACCATTTTTGCTGGTATTTTAGCTTCTAATTTTTTAACCGTTTTACCATTTTGTACGAGTTTTGATTTTAATTCAAAAACGTCAGATTTTGGCGTTGGTTTGTCATTCCAAAACTCTTGATAAGCGGTTAGGTAAATTATTGAAGTTCCTGTTTTTTCGATTTTTATTGGCTTGTTCGAATAAAACATCGTTTCAAAAGGAAATTCTGTAACCGTCTGTGTAGAAGTACCTTTAATGACCAGTTTTGGTTTTTCAATCGGTTGCCCATTCATCATGTCAGGTATAATCGTAGACAAAATTTGTGCGGTTGTAAACGTATTTCTCCAACCGTGACGACTGCGTTTTTCTAAGAAAAATCCTCGAATTGCGGCTAATTTATAATCGTATTCACTGTTTTGTTTTGCGTTTTCATGTTTTAGAATTTGATACGCCATTTGTGTTAAATTATAACGATTCGAGTACCAATACCAATGATAATACGGTTGTTTCTTTTGATTAATATCATAAAAAATACCACCAAATAAAGTTTGATTTTCTAAAGTATCTAACACCAATAAATCATATTGTAAACCTTGCTGTTGCTTGATTTTCGTCATTCGCAATTGATTGTAATAATCGTTGTAACGAACATTGG
>CBFIHR010000064.1:0-25657 GCA_965662365.1 Saprospiraceae bacterium | reverse complement strand
AGTTGACAAAAGTGAAAGCTGGATCGTCAATACAAACAGTGTCTGGTAAACCAGCATAAACCGTATCTCCAAAAATAATTTCTATCACTAATGTATCCTCATTTGTACAACCGTTTGCATTAGTGTAATCATAAACTAAATGATAAATACCTTCACCACCCGCCACATTCGGATTGAATACGCCGTTTTGATTGTCAACAACACCTGGACCAGACCAAAGTCCACCGGCTGGTGTGTAGTTTGTCAATGTTATGTTTTGATTCGTGTTACAATAAACAGCTGTATCACCAGCAAAGACCGTTGGAGGCGGTAATACTGTAACTATTTTCGTATTAAAGTTTTCACAACCTGTAACATTATTTATATAAGTATAAGTCAGTGTAAATGTACCTGTACCTGAAGCAGCAGGATCAAATACTCCTGTCGGGTCTGTAATACCAGTTCCTGTCCAAACTCCATTCGGTGGGCTTGCTCCTAATAATGAAAATGCAGCGTCTGTGAAACAGACCGTTTCATTAATACCTGCACTTACATTTGGTGCTGTTCCGACAAATACGTTAACATTGTCAGAAACCAGACACGTCCCTGAACCTACCGTGTACGTCAATGTAGTATTTCCGGCACCTGCAATTTGAGGGTCAAAGATTCCATTTACAGGATCAATGATACCAACTCCCGTCCATGTTCCGCCTGCTGGAGAAAATCCACTTAATTGAATATTACCATTGTCAATACAAGTTGCAATATCACTACCTGCGGTTACCACAATTGACGGTTCAACGACAACCACCATTTGGTCTGAAACCTCACAACCATTTCCATCAACATAAGTATAAGTCAAAGTGTATGCTCCAACTCCACCAGCTGATATAGCATTAAAAATACCATTGTTATTATCTACAACTCCTGTTCCTGTCCATGTTCCACCGAGAGGTGTATAACCAGTCAATGTGTAATTATTTACATTTAGACAAATAGTCGTTGTGTCTTGTACCGTGACAATCGGAAGTGCATTTACTGTTACGGTTTTAACATCAGAGTCCGTACATCCTGTTGATGGATTGGTATAAGTATAAGTCAAACTATGTGTACCAATTCCTGCGGTCGCTGGGTCAAATAAACCTGCAGTTGCATCTGTGATTCCTGTACCTGACCATATTCCACCTGTTGGACTTTGTCCACTTAACAAGAAGGTTGACTCATTCACACAAACCGATTCATCTAACCCTGCATTCACAACTGGAAGCGGCTCTACAGTTATTGTCGTAGAAACTGTTTTCTCACAAGTTCCTGTTCCAAAAGTGTAACTAATCGTATGTGTACCAACTCCTGCAACTGTTGGATCAAAAATCCCTTGCGTATTATTCACGATTCCTGTCCCAGAGAACGTCCCGCCAATTGGCGAAAAGCCTGCCAACGTATCTAAACCGTTATCAATACAAATCGTCACATTTGGACCAGCTACAACTGTATCTCCAAAGATGACATTGACGATTAAATCTTCTGTATTCGTACAACCGTTACCATCTGTGTAAGCATAAAATACTTGATACGTTCCAATACCGCTTGCTCCTGCTTGTGTCGAGTTGAAAATGCCATTGTTAACATCTACAATTCCATTACCTGACCAAACACCTCCCGTCGGTGAATAGGAAATATAATCCGATAGCAATATATTGCTTGGTATTTGACAGAATTCTGTCGTGTCAGGCATTGCAACTACCGGCAAATCATGCACCGTAACTACTCTATTATCTGATGATTCACAACCTGTAATCGGATGGACGTAATTATACGTTAATGTAAATGTACCAATACCTGCTACTGATGGATCAAATACTCCAGTTGTCACATCTACGATTCCTGTTCCTGACCATGTTCCACCTAATGGACTATAACCCGATAATGTAAATGCTAAATCATTGATACAAACAGAAAGATTTGTTCCTGCATTCACCGTTGGTAAAGCATAAACTTGAACCGTTTTTGTATCTGTTTTTTGGCAAGTTCCCGTACCATAAGTATAAGTTAAAGTATGGACTCCGACGCCTGCTGTTGCTGGGTCAAATAATCCTAAGAATGGATCTAAAATACCATTTCCTGACCATACCCCGGTTCCGTCTGACGGAGAAAATCCTGTTAAATTGAAAGCAACGTCATCAATACAAACAGCTTCGTCTATTCCTGCAATTACCGTATCTCCAAAAATGATTGTAATATTGACAGTATCTCTGTTTAAGCAACTTCCTGTGCTATAGGTATAAACAACTTGATAAACAGTATCTGCATTATTGTAACCAACGCCACCTGCTAACTGTGAGTTGAACTCTCCTAAAATAGGATCAATCACACCAGCCCCAGACCATGTTCCACCGCTCGGAGAATTACCGCCCAAAGTAATGATTTGACCTGAATTACAATACGTCTGATCATTTCCTGCAAAAACAGTTGGCGGAGGTGATACCGTAATAATACGTGTATCTGTATCCGAACATCCTGTATTTGTATTTGAAAAACTATAAGTAATGGTATGTGTACCAACACCTGCTACCGATGGATCAAATGTACCGTTTGTTGCATCTGTAATACCTGCTCCTGACCATGTTCCACCTGTTGACGGCACATTTCCTGTCAATATAAAGGCAGCATCAGCTTGACAAACTGAGATATCTGGTCCAGCATTAATCGTTAAGGCAGGACTTACGTTTACTTGCATTTGATCTGTTTTCTGACAAGTACCAGTTCCGTAAGTATAAGTTAGTATGTGTGATCCAACTCCGGAAACAGATGGATCAAATGTACCATTCGTATTAATAATACCATTTCCTGACCAAGTTCCACCAACTGGTGTACCCATCAATACTAACGCTCCTCCGTCAATACAAATATTTGTATCCGGACCTGCTGAGACAACGTCACCGAAAATAACATCATAAATAACTGTGTCTGAATTAGAACAACCGGTTCCGTCTGTATAAGTATAAGTTAAGGTGTAGGACGTGTCGCCATTATTTACACCCAAACCACCTGCAATAATCGTATTAAATACGCCCGAAGGGTTCGTAATACCCGCCCCTGTCCAAACGCCACCTAAGGGATTAAATCCTGTCAGTGTAATATCAGCAGCGTTGTTACACACAATCGCTCCATTTCCTGCATTGACAGTCGGTGCAGGAACAACTGTTATTGTTTTTGTATCAAAATTATCACAACCCGTAAAAGCGACTTCATAGTAATAAGTCAGCGTAAATGTACCCGGCCCCGAAATCAATGGATTGAAAGTATTTGTACCCGGCACTACGCCTGTTCCTGTCCAAACACCTCCTACCGAAGGTACAAACCCCGATAACGTTAATATTCCATCTAATTCACAGATAGTATCATTGCTACCTGCTTCCACGAAAGGTGTCGTTCCTACAAAAATCGTTGTAGAATCTGTTTTTTCACATGTTCCTACACCGTAAGTATAATAAATGGTGTGTAATGTATTTGTTGTTACTAAATTCGGGTCGAATATCCCTAATGAACTATTAATAATACCTTGCCCTGACCAAGTTCCACCTGTTGACGGGCGATAACCATTATCCAATGTATCAATTCCATCTGTAATACACATTCCGATAGGATCACCTGCATCAACCGTATCTCCATAAATTACTTCTACAACTAAAGTGTCAAAATTCGTACAACCATTTCCATTCGTGTAAGTGTAAACCGGATAATACGTTCCTTCTCCACCAGCATTTATTGTGTTAAAAATACCGTTGTTATCATCAATTATACCCGCGCCTGACCATGTTCCACCTAAAGGACTATAACCTGTTAATGTGATATTATTAGGTGTATTACAATATTCTGCGGTATCACCGGCATTGACGGTTGGTAAATCATGAACAATGATTTGTTTTGTATCAAAATTCTCACAACCTGTAATTGGATTCGTGTAAGTATATGTTAAAGTGTGTGTACCAACACCTGCTGTACTAGCATCGAATGTTCCTAAAGTTGCATTGGTAACTCCTTGACCTGTCCAAACACCATTTGAAGGACTGAATCCTGTTAGGTTAAAAGTAGATTCATCAATACAAACCGCTTGATTTGTGCCTGCATCGACTGTTGGAATCGTTCCTACTAAGACCTCGATCGTATCTCGTTTTAGACAAGTTCCTGAACCGAAAGTATAAACTAACTGATGTGTTCCACTACCTGCTGTACCTGGATCAAATACACCACTTGAACTAATAATTCCTGTTCCTGACCAAGTTCCACCATTAACTGGAGTATATCCCGTCAATGTATCTAAACCATCATCAATACACATTGCTAAATCCGAACCTGCATTAATAGTATCTCCAAATTCAATAACAATTGCCAAGGTATCTGTATTGGTACAGTTATTTCCGTCTGTAAAACTTAATACAATATCATCATAAAATCCGATTCCGGTTGCTCCTGCCATATTCGCATTAAACACACCATTATTTGCATCAATGATACCTGTACCTGACCAAACTCCGCCACTTGCAGGCGTGAAGCCTGTTAATTGAATATTATCCGGAGTAAAACAGTAAGCTACAGTATCTCCGGCATTTACCGTTGGTAAATTATTTATTGTAATCGTTCTTGTATCTACATTATCACAGCCAAAAGTATTTCTTACAACATAAGAAACAGTATGTGAACCGACTCCAACAATTGTTGGGTCGAAGGTTCCTGCGATTGAATCTATGATACCAGGACCTGTCCAATAACCACCAGAAGGTGTCTGTCCTACCATCGTAACTATTCCTGCATCAATACAATATTCTAAATTATTTCCTGCGTCAACAAAAGGCAAGGCACTAACAAATACTTCGATGGTATCTTTACGTTCACAAGTTCCTGTACCTACTGTATAAACTGGATAATGGAAACCTGCAGAAACTTGACTTGGATCAAATACGCCTGTTGTATTTGTAATACCTGCACCTGACCAAATACCACCAGTCGGAAAACCTGATAAATTAATAGCGACATCATTCGTACATAACGTATCATTCGGCCCTGCGTTTACGGTATCACCTGCCACTACATTAATATATAATGTATCATTATTCGTACAATTATTAGCATCTGTAAATGTCAATACGACAGGATATGTTCCTACATCTCCTGCTGTAATCGGATTGAATACACCATTATTCGCATCAACAATACCTTGACCTGACCAAATACCACCATTTGTTGGTGTGAAACCTGATAATTGAACATTGCTTGGCGTATTACAATAGACAACGGTATCCCCTGCATTTACATTTGGTAATGGATAAACCACTACATTTTTATTATCTGTTCCTTCACAACCTGTAATTGGATTAACGTATGTGTAAGTCAGAGTATGTGTTCCATCACCCACTAAAGCTGGGTCAAACGTCCCTGCAATAGAATCTATAATTCCATTACCTGACCAATAGCCATTTGCTGGCGTTGCTGTTGTCACATTGAAAGGAGCAGCCGAAACACAAACTGACTCATCTGCTTTCGCATCTACATTCGGCACACCACCAACCAATATCGTAACTTGATCACTATCCTCACAAGTTCCCGAGCCAACAGTATAAGTCAAAGTGTACGTTCCTGCACTTACTTGCCCTGGATCAAATTCACCTGTTGTTCCATTCGTAATTCCTGTACCTGTCCAAGTTCCACCCGAAGGAGAAAATCCTGTTAAATTAATCGGATTATCATAAACACAAAGCGTATCGCCTACCCCAGCATCAGCGGCAACAATACCGATTAATTCCATTTCCATCGTATCGGTATTCATACAGCCATTACCATCGGTATAAGTATAAACTAGATCATAAATACCAATTCCCCCCGCTGTATCTCCATTAAAAATACCATTATTCGCATCAACAATACCTGACCCTGACCAAAGACCGCCAGCAGGATTATAATTTGTTAGTGCGATATCCGTTGGGACGTAACATTCTGTTACATTACTGGCTACAGTTACAACTGGTAATGGCGAAATTGTAATTAATCTCGTATCTGAATTTTCACAACCTGTAACTGGATTCGTGTAAGTGTAAGTTAAAGAGTATGTTCCTGTTGCGATTGACGGATTGAACGTACCGGCATTTCCGTCAATGATTCCTGTGCCTGTCCATACTCCGCCTGAAGGCGAATATCCACTCAATGTATAAACGGGATCATTTGCACATACTAAAACATTATCTCCTGCATCGACCGTTGGGATAGGATCTACCTGAATTTCTAAAGTAATTTGTTTTAGACATGAACCCGTTCCTACGATATAGGTTAAAGTGTGTAAGCCAACACCTGCTGCTTGTGGTGAGAAATTCGGACTCGATCCAATAATACCTGGTCCCGACCAAGAACCACCAGCTGGTGAAAAGTTTGTAATCGTGTATATTCCACTATTAATACAAAGCGTATCTCTTGCTTTTTCTAATTCTAAAGTATCTCCGTAAGTTACAGTCATCAATAACGAGTCAAGATTTTCACAACCGTTTCCATCTACGTACGTATAGAACAAAGTGTGTGTTGTATCTTGTCCGTTATAACCTAAGCCTCCTGCTAAACCTGGATTGAACATCGCATTGGTAGGATCTGTAATGCCCGGCCCTGACCATAATCCGCCTAAAGGAGTATACCCTGTTATTGGAAAGCTTGCTGCGGTATCACACATTGTGAATGTTCCACCTGCATCTACGGTTGGTAAAGGCGCAACTGTTATTGTAATAACGTCTGAGCTGATACAATCCGTGACTGGATTTGTATAGCTATATGTTATAAAGAACGTACCTGTCCCTGATGTAGCAGGATCAAAAATCCCTGCATTCACATCTGTAATGCCTGGCCCGGACCATACTCCGCCCATTGGACTTGGTGACAAGGTTAAAGGATCAGTTTCCGCACAAACTAAGGTATCATTTCCAGCATTAACAACTGTTATGGCTTCTACAACGAACTCTACAGTGTCCGTATCTGAACAAGTTCCACTACCAACGGTATAAATCAAAGGATGTATGCCGACCCCTGCTGCGGCAGGAGAGAAATTAGGTCCTTGTCCAATCATTCCGTTACCTGTCCAAATACCACCTGCCGGTGTGAAATTATCTAAAGTATAAGTTCCACTATTCAAGCATAAGGTATCCGGAATACCTGCACTTGCTACAATATTATTAATGACCGTTATATCTGTAGAATCTAAATTTTCACAACCATTGCCATCTACATAATTATAATATAACGTGTAAGTACCTAAGCCACCTGCTGAGTCAATATTGAAATATCCTTGATTATTATATAAAGCACCTGGCCCAGACCATGTTCCACCTACTGGAGAACCTACGTTTAGCTGAATATCATAGTCAACATCACAGTAGGTTTCATCTCCTTGAGCATTTACAGTTGGTAAACCTGAAACGTTGACAACTAAATCATCCGAGTTTTCACAATTATTTCCATCTGTGTACGTGTAAGTGACCGTATGTAAGCCAACTCCTGCAATCGCAGGGTCAAATGTTCCATTTATCGGGTCAATAATACCAACTCCTGACCACATTCCGCCTACCGGTGAAAACCCAGTAATATCAAAAGCATTATCATTCACACAGGCATTGATATTATTTCCTGCATTGACCGTCGGCAATGCATGAACTGTTACATCAACAGGAATATCGGCAGGACAACCATTTCCAATATCATAATTATAATAGACCGTATATACACCTGGTACGACTGAACCTGGATTAAAGACTCCACTTGCATTTATGCCAGTTCCTGACCATGTTCCACCCGCTAAATCTGCCGTTATGGTGAAAGGTGCATTCCCGACACATGTTTCAACTGGGATACCACCATTGATAGTTATAGGTCCTGGCGTTGCCTCGACTGTGAATGTCACAGAATCAGATTGAGTCGTACAATCATTAGTTATACGAATAACTGCTTTATAAGTCCCAGGGCTTGTGAAATTATAAGTTGGAAAGGCTTGGTTTGAGGTAGCTAATAAATTATCATTTGGTGAACCATCTACTTCAAAAAACTCCCACGAATATGTATTAATAACTCCTCCTCCATTAAAATAAGTTATTGTTGGTGTATAGGCGAAAGAGTCACAAGTCGGTGTTGGAGGATTTAGCGTAATCGCTGGTCCATCTAAAACTACAATAGTATCTGACCAAATAGAAGTTCCACACGGGTTTGTTGCTGCCATTTCAACAATAAAATTCCCAGCAGTATTGAATAAGATTTGAGGACTTGCCGAAGTGTCAGATGTTCCGTTTATAAAAGAAGTACCTCCCGAAGGCGTTATCGTCCAATCATAAACCAGACTATCTCCTGTAGAGCTATTATTAAAATATAATTCAACAGGATTACAACCATCGCCGTTTGCTAAAGCCCCTGAACCATTTGTGGTAAAAGTTGCATCTGCAGTTGGCTCTTCTAAGATATGAACTCTTGTTGAATCATTATACTCGCCACATAAAGTGGAAATATTTACGGTAATATCATACAATCCTGGACCACCTACAAATATATGTGTCGGATTATCGGGCGGAAAAGCCAAGGTATCTAATGCTCCAGAAGCCGTATCGCCAAAGTTCCAGGAAGGTGTTCCTGCGATACCATAAGTACAATAATCCAAATTAAATTCTATCCCCGAGGTCGAGGCGACCGAATTACACTCGACAGTGACACTACTCAAGTTACCCGTCGGCGTCTGCGAGACTGTAACCGGAGAAGAGTTTGTGTGCTGAAAACACTCATTAAAAGCATAAAGTGTTACATCATAAGGCATTCCTCCTCCTGGTACATCGGCACAAGCTAAGTTATCCCCTAAGTTAAATACGTGATAAGCAGAACTTTGATAGTAAACAGTATCTAATGTTCCGTCATCCCATTCCCATACATAAAAAGTCACTCTGTGACTAATCGTATCCGTGTTATTTAATGTAAATACGGTATCTCCTTCACAGACATCGGCGCTACCCACAATACTCATATCGGCCAAAGGTCTATCTAAATAGAATATTGTATCAGAAAAAGTACTGGTACAACCTGCACCATTATCTCCAACTACCGTCACAATATAAACTCCTGGTGAAGTATAGGTGTATGAAGTGACATTTCCTACAAAAGGTACAGGACCACCTCCATCTCCATAATCAATCGTGTAAGTGTGAGAACCATCGTATCCAGAGGAAAAACCAAAGACAACTCCAAGTTGATCTCCAGGGTTAATAATCGTTTTACAAGTTTGTTGTCTATCAAATCCCGAACTACCAATTGTAAAATTCGGCGTAGGACTTGAAGTAACAGAAGCGTTTCCGGATGATGAACAATTTTGTCCTCCAATAAATGCGCCTACAATCGAGCCATCTCCAGTACTAATAGAGATATCTCCAGTTAAAGATGTAGAAGATGGTGTATTTGAACTTGTATGTATAATACTTCCATTTTGATAATAAACCACTTCGCCATTTAAAATACCTACAGCTAATGTGTCTCCAGGACTGGCCGTTCCAAAAATACCTTGACTAACTCCACCTTCATATATTGTAATTGTTCCGTTCTGAGTTTCAATGGCATAATCAATCGCACCTAATCCTACGTACGGAGATAAGTTTGTACCCGGAACTATTGTTGGAGTAGCATTAGATGGCGTTTCCCAATAAACTTGAACATGATCACCACCATTACCTTCTTTATGAAGTACTTGAAAATAGTAACGCTCACCAGCTACAAGATTGATTGCAGTACTTCTTTGTGTCGTATATTTATTAAATTGCGTTGGATTTGTCCATCCATTAAAATAGGCTCTTAAAAGGCTATTAGACGGATCCTCATCACTGCTTAAATAAAAATAGCTGTGATCATCACCTGTTATCGTAAAATAATATGTTCCTGTTTGTGGTGCTTCAATGTAACCATAAATTCTAGAACCATAATTATTACCAACATTATTTGGTGCGTCTAAACTTGTTAAAGTTCCTGAAAATGAAGGGTTATCAGGAAAATTTGATGAATTTGTAAGACTTGAAATATCCGTACCACTAATTCCATTAAAACGCTCGTAGTTAACAGTACCCGTACTGACTGCACCCGAAGAAAGATCACTTAGTCCAAATGCAAAGTCTACATTCGGATCTACAGGAATTCCAAGAAACTCGCCCTCACTGAGCGTTTGTAATGTATTTGCACCGGAGTTGTAGCTATCCGAACTTGTTGACTTTATCAACGAGTCACTACCAACTGTTGAATTTATTAAATTCACCCATGTAGCAGCTACCGGAATCGTCGGCACAGATGCGGTCGCAGTCACATTAAAAGTAGCACCAGTAGAACTTGGAGTGAACGCATGTGATACACTCGTTCCTGTTGCCGTATTTGAATTAGATAAAGGATCACCAAAATCCCATGTGTACGTTGCACCGGCCTGAATAGATGCTGGGTCAATCGTAAAATTCACATTTTGCTGACCACATACCGCACTATTTGGATTAACAATTATTACAGGTGTAGTCGGTGTAGTACATTGTGCATTAACCTCAACTATAAAGATTGATTGTAAAAAAGTTAATGCAATTATTACTAAAGGTGATTTATAGTATAAACTTTTCATTTGGAGTTCTTTTAGCTTGTGTACTTTGTATTATTCTATTGTTGCTTGCTTTTTCGTTTGCTTTTAGCTTACTTTATTCATTCTTTAGAAAATATTGACCGCATCGCTCCCTTTAAATTGATAACAGCCACCATTGTTGCGGCGATTTCTTCTCCCCAGAACACCTCTACCTGCACGCCCTCTTCTCGGCAATCCGAACATAGACGCATTCTTGAAGGTCAAAGCAAGGGTAATCTCATGCGTGCCATAAGTTCTAACACCAAGCCCCGTTGTACTCAAATCATAACTGTAACCCATTGCAAACTCTGTATCTCGATTCAAGTCTCCTTCAAATCCTGTCGTGAAAATAAGTGAATTGGTATTTTGAAAATCAATTAAGCCTTGTTTATTTTGATAAAAAATACCAACATACATCGGACGACTAATCGAATAGACACCGTAAGAAACGGACTTGATTCCATTTTGATAATCAAACTTGAAATTAGGAGATAAATAAAGGACACGTTTTTGCGAATAATTAAAAGAGACAACCTCTATCATTGTTCCTGCATGAAAGGTGAAACGACGAGGTAAAGGCGATTCGATTTCCTGAATAGAGACATCGGGAGTCGTCAAATGATGTACCGCAAAGCCAACATTCGTATTAATTGCTCGGCCACCTTTCAATGTACCTCCAAATCTGGCAACAATCCCTGCATCGAAATCAGCGTACTGCTTCGTCTGCAATATCGGTGCCGCTGTCGTCGGCCGCACAACTCCTAAAACAGGGTCTAACTGATCCGTAAAAGTAAACTTACTCCAATCCACTGCTTTTTGTCCAAAACTTGTCTTGATACCAGCCTGAATGACTGCATTTTTGTTGATTTTAATAAGATAAGCATAAGAAAGTCCAACATTTGTAGTCGTCAAAAAACCTTCTCCTTCCTCATCTTGCGAGGCTAAGATCCCAAAAGCACTATTGATAAACGGCTCTTGTATATCGGCAGATACCACATAAGTGTTGAATCCTCCAGGAACGTAGTTCCATTGACGACGATAAGCAGTAGCTAAGTTTAGTCCTTCTCTTGCTCCTGTAAAACCAGGATTCAAGTAAAGGCGATTAGCGTAAAATTGTGAGAATGTAGGATCCTGGGCTTCCACACACAACACAACGGTCACTAATACGACAATAGTGAATAGTAACTTTTTCATAGGTAAAATTCTTAGTTTACTTTGCTGAATATTTATTTCATCTGAACAGTTAAGTTATATCCATTCCTGCCACACACTCATACATTCGCAACAAATTAAAATCCAATTACATTATGATGTACTACCTCCTACCTCCAGTTCTGTTGTAACAATATCCAATACCTGTTGCTAATAAATAACTTCAAAGAAAATTAGAAGTGCTAAATTTTATTAACTTATTAAAAACCAGATATACTGACAATTCCCAAAATGAAGCATTTTTTCATCAAAGGACAGGATATTTTCGTAGATACATCAAAAAATGACCGCAAAACTACGAATAATCTCGTACTTCACAATTCCTGTAAGTATTAATATGACTTGATTTGAATGTTTTTTCCCGAATTGGAATGTTGATATGATTTGGAGAATTACTGATGTCAATAATGAAAAGTTGTGAATCGATTATTTGCTTGAAAAAATTACAAATTATTAGATCTAAAAAGTGTAACATAATTTTGTTTTTTTGAGTGAGACGAGCTTCACCGACAATAGCGAAACCACATCAATTGATGTTTACTTAATAAAGTGCTTTTGTTTTTCAAGTTAACTTAACGGCATTACATTTCAACTTGTTTCATAAAATATAAACTTTAAATATCTTTAGATAATCATTTATTATGATGTATCGGCTAATTCTACAAAAATTCTATTTCACTAAAGTCAATATAAAACAAAAAGGAAGTGCCGATATTTCAACACTTCCTTTCCTAAAACAACGTCGATATTCATGACCTATTACCCAAATAAAGACTGTAACTGCATTGCGACGCCCATATCCCCGTCAATTTTAATCTTTCCGCCCATAAAAGCCATCATAGGATTTAAATTACCTGACAGCATTGCTTGAAAATCCTCTGAAGTCATCGAAATCGTACAATCTGCATCTTTATCTTCTTGTGATACCAGATTACCGCTTCCCGTTCCATCTAAATGGATGATGTTTCCCCCCAAATCAAATTTGATTGTTGAACCGATTGGTGCAGCATTCGCTGCCATTTCTTGAATTTTTTCTAAAATCATTTCTTTTAGTTTATCTGTTAATTATATCATTTTTATTGAAATGAAACAAACCCTTTGTTACACTTCACTCACTTTTGGATATTCACTTTTAATTGGTTTACACACCTGTTCTAAGCCCTTTTTCTGTTCTCAAAGCTAAGCATTTATCATTTGTTTTAGCTTTTTCAAAACTTTTATCCTTAAGAAAATTGGTGATAAATAATCTATCCACAACTTTTCCTTACAACTTATAAATTTTAATATTTATACGTCCACAGATGCTATTTCAGCTACAAGGCAAATTTTTTTTATAAAAAACTAAAAAAACGGTGTAAACGTTAACTATCGCAAGATAAAATACCTATTTTTTAAAATACCAAAATCAGCGATAAACAAATGTACAATCACTTTGACCGAAATTCTGATTACTTCATCACTAATTTTCGTAATTTTAGTCCTTTTGAGTTTTTCAACCACCGATAATTCCATAAATTGAGGAATAATTACATTCTATTTTAAAATCAACCGTACATTAAACGGATAAACGATAAAAATATGCCATACGAAGACGAAAAATACGAGGTAGCTAAAAAACGGGTAAAGCAAAAAAAGCGATTTTATGGTCATCTTACTGCTTACATCCTCGTTGGTCTTTTCTTTTTCATAACGAATATTACGACCTCTCCTTACGATATCTGGTTTCACTTTCCAATGTTGGGTTGGGGAATCGGTTTAGGAATGCACTATTTTAAAGTTTTTGGTCTGCCTTTTGTCGGTAGCCTCGATGCTTCTTGGGAACAAAGAGAAATCGAAAGAGAACTGCAAAAAATGTCTGACCGAAAACCAACGAAAAAACTAAAAGAGGATTATCACGAGATTGATGAATTGGACTTAGATAATAACTATTCATTTGACAAAGCCGACGACGATCTGAGTCGCTGGGACAACTATGATAACAAAGACATGAGGGAAATTCGTAAAGATTTCAATGAGCGTTTTTAATTATTATTACTAAATTCAATAAAGCAACTTAGATTTTCATATATTAAAAATATTGAATTAGGAATCTTGAATAAAGATTGTACATTTGCAGGACCAGCAAGCGATAGTAAAAGACAGGATTGTTTTTTGCTATCGCTTTCGTTTTTTATAAACTCTACTGAATATCATTACAATCACCATTATTAATTTATGAAAGGAATCATATTTACAGAGTTTTTGGATATGGTAGATGAGCAATTCGGATTTGAAGTAACAGAAAATATCATCGAAAAAGCAAAACACCAACTATCGACAGGAGGTTCTTATTCGGCGGTAGGCACTTATCCGTATGATGAAATAATCGCCTTAGTTCATTCCCTTAGCCAGCAATCACGTCTTCCTGTTACGCATTTAATAGAAGTTTTTGGCGAGTATTTATTAAATCAATTTGCAAAAAAATATACCGGATTTTTTTCTAGTGCAAATGATACTTTTACTTTTCTAAAAAGTATTGATAACCACATACATGTCGAGGTCAAAAAGTTATATCCCAAAGCTGAATTACCCAAATTTGATTGTCATCATCCAAACGGCAATACAAATCAATTAGTCATGATTTATTCCTCCGAACGAGCCATGAGCAATTTAGCTATCGGCTTAATCAATGGAACAATCAAATATTACAACGAGGAGATAACTTTTTCGAAAACAATTATGGATAATAGTCAAGGTAAAAAAGTTAAATTTGAATTAAATAAGCAAATTAAATAAGCAATAAACCAAAGTAGATTCGGAGCCAATCGAATGAGAAAAGATAATACAAGTATGAATAAGCAAGAATTGCTGGAGCTAAAACAAAGTCTTGAGTCAGAAAACAAAGCGTTATCTATTAGACTTCAAGAGAGTGAAAATAAAAATAAACTGCTACAGAAGCGAATCACAAGAGAACGGGAGGCTCGCAAGGAAGCGGAACGTATCTTAGAGGAAAAAAGCCTTGAACTCTATCAAGCAAACACTAAGTTAGCCTACTTAAATGCAGATTTAGAAAACACTATTCGGCAACAAATCAAAGAACTCGAACATAATGTCAAATCGCTCGAAAAAGCTAATAATGACATTCGGCAGTTTACTTATTTAGCATCACATGACTTAAAAACACCGCTTCGGGCTATCGGTAGTTTAATCGGTTTTATTGAGCAAGACCTTCAACAGTATCCTAAGATATCAGAAGATGTTCAGGAATGTATTTTTTTAATAAAAACTCGTGTCAACAGAATGCACCGATTACTCAATTCTGTTTTAGAATATTCCAGAATCGGTAAAAATAAATATGTCGCAGAACCAGTCGCCATCAAGGATATCATCTATGATGTCACTAATAGCTTGTCCTTCGAGCATCATCCCGAAATTAAAATCAATGGTAGATTATTTAAAATTAATATTAGTCAAAAAAGAATCTATCAAATTCTAAAACATGTTATCGAAAATGCCATAAAATACCATCATGATTCCCAAAAAATCATCATTGAAATTTATGCTGAAAAAGATGATCAATGGATAAAACTATTTATCAAAGATAATGGTCCTGGAATTCATGAAAAATATCATGAGCGAATTTTTCAAATCTTCCAAACACTCGAAACAAAAGATAAAAACAAGGAAAGTATCGGCATCGGTTTACCTATTGTCAGACGAATCGTAGAGGAAGAAATGAATGGTCGATTTTTGTTAGAACCTAACGAAGACCAGGGGACAACTTTCGTGTTCTACTTTCCTATTGAGGCTATGATTCCTTGGTAAAATCGTAAAATCAACTATCAGATGCTAATGCAACTGCTCAAAAATCCTTAGTTCTTGAACAATTGCACTAACTTTACAAACCGAGGTATAAACAAAATTTTAAAACTCCCCAATCTGAACATTCCACAAATCCGCATAAATTCCTGTTTCTTTTAATAATTCGTCATGCGTTCCACTTTCCGCAATCGAACCATTTTTTAAGACGATAATTTTATCCGAGTGACGCAAAGTCGATAAACGATGTGCAATAATTAAAGCCGTTTTGCCTTGTGTAAGTTTATTCAAACTGTGCTGTATTGCTCGTTCGGTTTCGGTATCAACCGCACTTGTGGCTTCGTCCAAAATTAGAATTGGAGCATTTTTTAAAATTGCTCTGGCGATACTTAAACGTTGTCTTTGTCCGCCAGATAATTTGATACCTTTTTCGCCTACGATGGTGTGATAGCCTTGTGGTAAAGAACTTACAAACTCGTGTAATTCAGCTTGTTTTGCTGCATTTTCTATTTCTTCGATGGTACAATTCTCAAAACCATAAGCGATATTTTCGCCAATTGTGCCATGAAAAAGATAGACATCTTGACTCACCAAACTAATATTTCGACGTAAAGTCGTCAAATCCCAAGTTTTAATATCGTGATTGTCAATCAAAATTTTGCCTTCAACAGCGTCATACAATCGAAGTAACAATTTGATTAAAGTTGTCTTTCCCGAACCTGTTGTTCCTGCAATTCCGATGGTTGAACCAGCTTCGATATTTAAATTTAAATTATTGATAATCGGGACTTCGTTATCGTAGTGAAAATGGATATTTTGAAGTTCAATTTTACCGTTGATTTGTTCAATTTGAATTGGGTTTTCGGGATTTGGAATTTGATTTGGCGTATCCATTAATCCAAAAATTCTTCTTGCACTGGCTTTCGCTCGTTCAAACTCATCAAAAACACTTCCCAAACGAGTAACCGGCCAAAGTACACGCTGAATCATCATCGCAAAAAGTGTGAGTTCGCCAGCAGTTAATTGATCCGTTCCGGTCAAAATCCAATATGCACCCAGTCCCATCGTTGCCGCAAAACCTAAGGCAATCAACATCCGAATCAGCGGCACATAAGACGCAGATATTTTTATCGCTTGAAAATTCGCATCACGATAATTGGCCGATGCTTCGCTTACCCGTTCAGTTTCGTACTTTTCGGCGGTAAAACTTTTGATAACTAATATTCCCGAAAGGTTATTTTCTAAACGATTGCTCAACGCCCCGACCGCTTCCCGAACTTTTCGATAATATGGACCGATGACTCTTTGAAAATAAAAACTACCAATAAAAATCAACGGAATTGGCAAAAAGCCAATTAACGTCAACTGCCACGAAACACCAAACAGCCAAATCGATGCAAAAAAAGCTAAAGTAATCAGTTGTACAATTTCATTCAAACTACTATTTAAGAATCGTTCCAATTGATTAATATCGTTGTTCAACATCGACATCAAATTTCCTAACCGATTATTTTCAAAATAAGCAATTTCACGGCTTTGTAATTGTTGATACGCATCGAGCCGCAAATCATGTTGTACTCGTTGTGCTAAACGCATAAAGTTTAGTTTGAACAACCATTCAAAGAAACTTTCGACACCGAATATGATGACAATCAAAACAGCGAAAAATACACCGATACCAATAGGTTCGCTGATACCGAAGGTCGTCGCAATCCAAGCAGGTGTGTTGCCGCTCACCGAGTCAATCAGCCAGCCAATCATAATTGGCGGCATCAAATCCAATATTTTATTAATGACGCTTGACGCAATAGCGAAGTTGAGTTGTCCCGAGTAATTGCCTAAATATTGAAAAAGGCGACGCATCGGTTGTTTTGGTTCGTGATTTTGTTGCATTGATTTATAGTTTGTAACAAAGGTAATTATCAAAATTATATTTTCGCTACTTTGTTAATTTACATTAAATTAAATAACCTATTCCTGTAATGATTTAAAAACCTGTAACTTTGCGGTAAATTACGTATCACCATTCTCCAGAATGGTCTATCAAAATATTATTAATGGTTTCGCATCACTCTGGAGAGTGATGGTACATCAAGACATTTACAAATGAAAAAATTTTTACTATCTGCATTAGCAATTTTCGCTTTTGCAACAATCAACGCTCAAAACTGTAGCGAATTATTTATTTCCGCTTACGTAGAAGGTTACGGAAACAACCGTGCATTAGAATTATACAATCCGACTGCCAATGCAATTGACTTATCAGGCTATTCAGTTGGTCGTTTCTCGAATGGAGAAACACAATTTAGAGGAGTTCAATTACCAGCGGATATGATTCAGCCTTATGGCAATTATGTAATCGTTATTGATAAAAGAGACTCTACAGGAACTGGTTTCGAAACACCAGTTTGGAATGGTTATCAGTTATACGATACTTGTTTTGATGCGGTAAGCGGTCAGCCAATTTTAGATAGTGCTGGAAATATTTTTAACTGTGTTCAATATGATGCGAATGGCTTGCACTTATACGGAACAGTTTATAATGATTTCTTAGACTTAGAAGGTCGTGGAGATGTGTTCTTGTGTCCTGTTTATAATACCAATAATGCCATGTATTTTAATGGAAATGATGCCGTCGCTTTAATCAGCGGAACGACAGTAGCAAATGATGGTAGCAATATTATTGACGTAATCGGTGTAATCGGTGAAGATCCGGGAGATGCTTGGACTAATGGAACAGGTCTTTGGTTGACAAAAGATAAAACCTTGGTGCGTAAGCCATACATTGAAAAAGGAACAGGGGCATTAGTTTCTCAATTAGGCGATACTTTAGCTTACAGCAATTGGGAAATTTATTCTAAAAATACATTCACGGTCTTAGACGATCAGCACGACTGTTCTTGTGATCCTAACTTTACCAATACACAACCTATCAACATCGTTGATTTTAGTGTTTATCCAAATCCAACTTCTGGTGCTTTCACCGTTGAAGCTGCAGAACGCATCAACAGAGTTGAAGTCTATAATATGGTTGGACAAATGATTTACAACAATGCTTCTTTCACGACAGAAAGAGCAAATATCAACTTAAATTCAACGAATAGAGGCCTACACATCGTTAAAATTTATTTTGATAATGATAGTGTAGCGGTTCAAAAATTATTGGTTGATTAGTATTTTTTTACCTCATCCCTAACCCTTCTCCTGAAGGAGAAGGGAACAAATCTCAACTTCATAAAACTTTGTAAAGTCGAAATTTGACTTTTCTTTTTCGAGAGGTTTTAAATGAAACTTGATAAACTTAAAAATTCGAGTGTTATTCCCTTCTCCTAAAGGAGAAGGGTTAGGGATGAGGTCACACTATAAAACATGAAGCATTTAAGCTTTTTAATTACTTTCCTTTTTCTTTCAATTATCAGTACTGCACAAACAACAATCAAAGGTCAAGTGACCGATGGTGAAACTAATGAGCCGCTCATTGGTGTAAACATCATTATTGGAACAGTTGGGACAAATACAGATATTGATGGTTACTATAAATTAAATTTAAGTCCTGGCACTTACGAAATCAAGTTCTCTTACATTGGTTTTGAAGATGTTTTAAAGACGATTGATGTAGCGAAAGAGCCTATCGAGTTAAACGTCTCAATGGGTGGAAGTGCTATTGATATGCAAACGATAGAAGTCGTCAGTGACCAAGCAATTTCAAGAAAAACACCTGTTGCGTTTTCAAGTATTCCGACCGCAAGACTAAATGAAGAATTAGCTTCACAAGATTTGCCAATGGTTTTAAACTCAACACCAGGTGCTTATGCCACTAATCAAGGTGGTGGCGATGGAGATGCGAGAGTTTCCATTCGTGGTTTTGATCAACGTAATATTGCCGTGATGTTAGACGGTATTCCTGTCAATGATATGGAAAACGGTTGGGTTTATTGGTCCAACTGGTTTGGTTTAGACTTGGTAACAAAATCGATGCAAGTTCAACGGGGATTAGGTGCGTCAAAGTTAGCCATTCCATCAGTCGGTGGAACGATTAATATCTTGACTCGTGGAATCGACTCCCGTCGCCAAACTCGTTTTCGTCAAGAAGTTGGAAATGATGGATTCTTGCGTTCGACGGTAGGTTATACCTCGGGGCGTTTGGATAATGGCTGGGGATTTTCGGCGGCTGGTTCTTACAAACAAGGTAACGGCTGGGTAGATGCCAATTTTACACAAGGTTATTTTTATTATCTACGTATTGATAAAGAAATTGGAAATCACTTAATCACTTTTTCTGGTTTTGGAGCGCCTCAGTCTCACGGACAACGACCTTTCCCGACTACCGTTGCCGCTTTTGATACAACTTATGCCAAAGAAGTAGGTATCAGTCAAGAACACCTTAATGATTTGGTAGATAATGATGTAATCTTGGATCAGGGTCGTAAATACAACTCCAATGCTGGTTATTTCAATGGTGAAGTCGTCAATACACGAATTAATTATTACCATAAGCCACAGTTGAGTTTACGTCACTCCTGGAAAGGTGGAGAACGCTTTTTCTTATCCAACGTAGCTTATGTTTCTATTGGAAATGGTGGTGGAACGGCTCCCATAGGTTCGGCAACAAGAGCTCGCAGAGCAGAAGACAATTTGATTGATTTAGATGCTGCGTATGAAATTAACACAACATCTTCTATTTTCAAAGAGGAAGGTTTATCCGAAAACTATCTTCGTGCAAGTGTTAATAATCACTTCTGGTATGGTTTGCTTTCGACCGCAGAGTTTACAATGGACGATAACTGGACTTTTTCGGGCGGAATTGATTTAAGAGATTATGTCGGTGAACATTTGAGAACACCTTACGATTTGTATGGTGGTGACTTTTTGAATAATAGCACCAGCTCCGCTAATGCAACTTTACCCGTCTTGAGAGATTATCGTCGCAATGCAGGTGAGAAAATCCGTGTTGGCGATGCGATGGAATACAATTATAGAGGATACGTTCGCTGGGGCGGTCTCTTCGGAATGGCAGAATATGACAAAGATAAAGTGTCTGCTTTCGTTAACGTATCAACCGCAGTAACAGCTTATGCTTACGAGGACTTTATGAAGCATAAATTAATCCGATTGAGTGATACAACATTAAGAGTTAGTGCGATCGATACAATTAGTTATGGTGACCAAACTTATACGTTGAGTTCACCAGAAGCAGAAAACTTTAGAATTGACTGGTTGATTCGTCCAAGTTTTACAATTAAAACCGGTGCCGTTTATCGCTTTAACAAAAGCAATAGTTTGTTTGTAAATGTTGGCTATCTATCTCGTCCGACACGTTATCGTAACGTTATTCAACGGAATATCAACGCACCAGAATTGAATCAAGATGGAACAATTGACTATCAAGATGCGATTGTCATCAGCGATGCGAAAAATGAAATTGTTACTTCTTACGAAATGGGTTACACTTATAAAAGTCCTGTATTTACAACAAATTTAAACGCTTATTATACCAATTGGCAAAACCGACCTTTGGATAGGTTACCAACAGAAGCAGAAGATCCTGCCGATCCTGAATCGGATAGAATCCCTGTTAATATTCAAGGTTTGGCAGCACGTCACGCTGGTTTCGAAGCTGAATTTGTGTACAAGATTTCAGATGAGCTAAGAGTGGAAGGTATTGCTTCGATTGGCGATTGGATTTGGAACTCTTCGGACTCTGTTCTATTAAATGATGGTAGTGTTTATGCCTTCGATCCAACAGGCGTTCACGTCGGAGATGCGGCACAAATCCAGTTAGGTGCAATGGTTCGCTACGAGCCGATAAAAGGGTTATATTTCAAAGTTCGTTCAACTTATTTTGCTAAAAACTATGCGAGTTTTACACCTGAAAGCTTAAACGGTGACAATGCAGGACGGGACTCATGGAGAATGCCAAATTACACCTTGGTTGACCTTCATACAGGTTATAATTTCAAAATCAAAGGAGTCCGTACAGGAATTCGTTTCAATATTTTGAACTTATTGGATGCGACTTACATTGCGGATGCACGAAATAACGACACCTTCAACCCTATTCCGTCAGAAGGCTTTGACGCTCAATCAGCGTCTGTTTTCTTAGGTCAAGGGATTCGTTGGAATACCAGTATTCAGTTTACTTTTTAAGTTGAATTGTTTAAATGTTCGAGTGTTTAAATGCTTGTCCCGATTACTCGGTGATTCAAATATTGGACAACACTCGAACATTCAAACATTTGAACATTCAAACAAAAAAAATGAAAAAATTAGTATCAACAATATTATTTTTAGCTTTCGCAATCGTGATATTCGCACAAAATGATATTGCGGACGCACGTACCTATTCACAAGGTCAAACTTTAACCGTAACAGGTATTGTTATCAACGATGGTGCTTTAGGCCCAATTCGTTACCTACAAGATGCCACAGCAGGGATTCCTGTTTACGATCCGACCGTCACTAACAACTGGAATATCGGAGATGAAGTCACCGTAACTGGTGAAATGGGCGAGTTCAATGGTTTGATTCAAATCACAAATACAACAGCATCAAATGTCAATTCAACTGGAAATCCTGTACCAGCAGCACAAGTCGTGACCCCTTCACAGTTAGGTTCAGCCAACGAGGCAGAATTGGTAAAAATCAACAGCGTAACCTTCAATAATGCTGGTGGCGTTTTCACAAATGGTACTTTATCCTTTACTGCTGGTGGCCAAAGTTCACAGATTTACCTGCGTTCGGGGCATCCGTTGGTCGGTTCTACGATTCCATTAACACCAGTGAATTTGACAGGAGTCTCTTCACAATTTAGTGGCAATCCACAAGTATTACCTCGTGACATCAACGATATTGATATTGCATCGGCTTTTTATTTGACAACCTTACCGGAGCAATCCGCCATCACACAGACAAGTTTTACCTTAACTTGGAATACTAATGTGGCTGGTTCTACCAAAATCATTTACGGAACAGACGCCAATAATTTGAATCAAACAGTAGATTTGGGCGGTTCGACGACCACACATACCGCAACATTAACTGGCTTGACACCAGGAACTATTTATTACGCACAAGCAATTTCAAATGATGGAAATGCAGATGCGACATCAACCGTCGAAGCATATGCAACTGTTTCGACTTCAAGCGGAAAAATCGATATTCACTTTAACGGTGTCGTTGATAATTCAATCGCAACGATTGATAGTGCAAATCATGCAACGCCAGCAGCGTTAGAAGGAAAAATCATTTACAAAATTAGTCAAGCACAAACGACGATTGATATGTGTGCGTATAATATCAACCGTGACCCAATTGTCGTTGCATTGAATGATGCGGTCAATCGTGGGGTGACGGTTCGTTATATCAAAGCAAACGCAACAGCAAACTTAGCCTTACAAAATGTTATTCCATTGTTTCCAGTTTTAGGTGGAAACGGTAGTGCGTTGATGCACAATAAATTCATTGTGATTGACAGAGACAACGCAGATGAGGCAGAAGTCATCATGGGATCAATGAACTTTACGCAGCAAAATATTGCGGACGATTTTAACAATGTTTTGTTTATTCAAGATCAATCTTTGGCTCGTGCGTACACTTTAGAGTTTGAAGAAATGTGGGGCAGTAGTGGCCCAAATCCTGGTATTTTTGGAGCAAAATTCGGTGACTTAAAAGAGAATAATACCCCTAAAAAATTCTTAATTGACGGGATTCCGATGGAATTGTATTTTTCACCTTCAGATGGAACAACAGCAGCAATTTCGGCGGCTTTACAAACGGCAGATGCCGATTTAGAGTTTGCCATTTTGACCTTTACACGTAACGATTTACGTGATGACATTATTAATGCTCATAATGCTGGTGTTCAAGTTCGTGGAATGATTGAAAATATCAACGATACAGGTGGCGAATTTGCAACACTTCAACAAGCTGGTATTCAAATGAAAGATCATCCGGCGTCTGGTTCAATTCATCATAAATATGCCATCATTGATGAAGCCGATCCAAACTCTGATCCAATCGTCGTAACCGGTTCACACAACTGGTCGAGTGCTGCCGAAACATCAAATGATGAAAATACACTCATCATTCACGATGCGGCAATAGCCAATATTTTTGCACAAGAGTTTAATGCACGCTGGTTAGGACAAACTACAGGAACGAAAACCGTTCGTGAAATTCAAGGTTTTGAAACTGCAATTTTCCCGAATCCTGTGCAAGAAACGATTAACTTGACGATTGATAGCGAAACAGTGAACGAAACCACTATTTCGATTATTGATGCAACAGGAAAAACAGTTTACACAGAAAATTTAAACGGAATACAAGGTCAGACAACACACCAAATCAATGCAACAAACTTGACAAAAGGAATCTATTTTGTTACGTTTAATGTAAATGGAATTTTGACTTTTGAGAAAATTGTAAAAATGTAAAATATATAAATGAAGTAGAGACTTCGTTTAGAACGAATAAAAAATGCTATCGTAAGTTTTTGCGGTAGCATTTTTTTTATTGTCAGAAAAATCATACTTTTTAATATAGAATATTATATATATTGTGTAGATATAGTAAACAAGGTTTAAATTACTCTTTTTGATGAAAAAATTAAAATTCATAGATTTATTTGCGGGACTTGGTGGATTTCACCTTGCGTTAAATGCTTTAGGACATGAATGTGTTTTTGCAAGTGAAATCAACACAGATTTACGTGAATTGTATAAAGTTAATCATGGGATTGATTGTCATGGTGACATAAACTTGATCGACATAAGTACAATTCCTAAACATGATATAATATGTGCTGGCTTCCCATGTCAACCTTTTTCAAAAGCTGGCAAACAAAATGGACTTGAAGACCCAAATAATGGGAATTTTTTTAATTTAATTATGAAAATTATAGATACTCACAACCCTGAATATGTATTTTTAGAAAATGTACCGAATCTTAAAGGACATGATGATGGTAATACTTGGGAATATATTTATAATTAGTTGTTACCAAAAAATCTATTTTTTATTCAAAAAAAAACATATGCTTCGATATCAATTATTTCCACGTTCTACTGGATTAACCAAAGAAATTCATGATATAATCCAATGTTTTGAAGAAGTTTATGACCAAATAGATGCTTCTGAAAATACATTAATTAGTGATGAAGTTTTAAAGATTCTCAAACCACATTTAGAAAAGTTAGGTTATAATGTAGAAAAAGGAAAAGCCAAAAACCAAAAAATTCCTGTTCCTGTTTTATATGGACAAAATAATAGAATAGATAAACATTTTGATGCTGATGCTTTAAGTTCTGATGGAAAGATTGTCATAGAAGTTGAAGCCGGAAGAGCGTATAGAAATAATCAATTCTTAAAAGATATTTTTCAAGCCTGCATGATGTTTGGGGTTGAATACTTGGTTATTGCAGTTAGAAATGAGTATAAAGGAACTGATGATTTTATGAAAATATATACATTTTTGGAAACCTTATATATCAGTAGTAGAATGACTCTTCCTTTAAGAGGAATTATATTGATTGGTTATTAGCACAAATTCTAATTAAGACAGTAGAAATATTATCAATTCTCCATCATTTCACCAATGATTCACTCAACTTGACGCTGATGAAAAGAAAACATTATTAAATGAGACTGTTGAGATATTATCAAATTGTACGAATCCCAAAAATAGATTAGAAAGTAAAACAGGTATTGTAATATTGAAAGTTAATTATTTATCGAATAATGATAGAGTAATACTATTCAAGAGCAACATGTTAAAGACTTTTTTTAATAATGTTATTCATTTTTTTGGAGAAGATACAGAAAAGGATAGTAAAGACGAACAACAAAATAAACTAAGTAAGTCAAAAGAAATTATTGATGACAAATTATTAAAAAAGATAACTCCTTTATTAGAAAAAAATAAGATTTTAGAAGTTGTAAGGATTTGTACAGATTATCATAAAAATAAATATGATATGACTTTTAGAGATTGGTTTGATTTAGTGAATGCTGAATATG
>CBFIHR010000063.1:0-26554 GCA_965662365.1 Saprospiraceae bacterium | reverse complement strand
AGGTGGAAACTACTCAAACTACTCAAACTACTCAAACTACTCAAACTACTCAAACTACTCAAACTACTCATGCTACTTAAATGATTGAACTTTCAATAACTGTCACCCCCAAAGATTTTAAGAAATCAACCGCCTTTTCTCCATCATTTGGTTCAAGATTGACCGCTCGTGTTCCGTCCAAAATCAAGTGCGTTTTATATCCCAACTCTATGGCGTCCGTAGCTGTAAATTTTACACAATAATCTAAGGCCAACCCCATTACATAAACTTCTGTGACGTTTTTTTCTTGTAAATAAGCGTGTAAACCAGTGTCGCCTCGTTTGCCATTATCAAAAAATCCGCTGTAACTATCAACGGTTTTATCTGTTCCTTTCGGAAATACTTTGGTGATTTTATTCGTATTCAGTTCTTGTACAAACTCCGCCCCGAATGTGCCTTGTACGCAGTGAATTGGCCACAAAACTTGTTCTAATCCATGTAAATTCATGACTTGCCCTGGCTGACGAAAATAGTGAACTGCTGCAAAACTTTCATGGTCAGCAGGATGCCAGTCTTGCGTAGCGACGACCAGTTCAAATTTTTCCATCAATCGATTAGCAATCGGAATAACATCGTTGCCGCCTTTTACGGCTAATGCTCCAAAGTTGCAAAAGTCGTTTTGTAAATCTACTAATATTAGTGCTTTCATTTTTTTTAGTTTGACCAGTTTAGGTACTTTAAGTCGTTTTAGTAATTTTTTTAATACGTAAGAGCTGCCACAAAACTACTTAAACTACCTTACATATCACCGATTCATCGTTATTTCAAAAATAAATCCTTCTTTCGTTAATCGTTGATAAGCATCTTTATCAAAAGAATAAAGCGTAGCAGGTCGATGTGGTACATCGGTTTGTTTGCCCCTTTCTTTTAAAATATTCATACCCAAAATCTTAGTTCTAAAATTACGTTTGTTGAGTGTTGTGCCTAAGATTTTTTCGTAGAGTTCCTGAAGTTGACCTAATGTAAATTTTTCAGGTAATAACTCAAAACCTAATGGCTGATAGCGAACTTTTGATTCCAGACGAGTCAGAGCCGTATCATAAATTTTTTGATGGTCAAAGGCTAATTCTGGAATATCATTTAACGGAAACCAACGGGCTTCTTTCGCATCGGAGGCAGCTTTAATCGGATGTTCTTCTAAGTTGACTAAAGCCAAATAAGCGATGCTAATTACCCGACCTCTGGGGTCACGCCCTGGCGTACCAAATGTAAATAGTTGTTCGACAAAGACATCTTTAACTCCAGTTTCTTCTTCTAACTCTCGCAGGGCAGCACCTTTCAGGCTTTCGTCCATTTCCACAAATCCACCAGGAAAAGCCCAAGCATCTTTATAAGGTTCACCGCCACGTTGTATTAATAATACTTTCAAATCGGTTTTGTCCAGCCCGAAAATTACACAGTCAACAGCCACAGCAGGGCGAGGATATTCGTAAGTATATGACATTTTTTGTTAGTAATTAATGATTAATGATTAGTTCGTGTGCGTGTATCATCTCCATTTTTCTGTGGTATAAGTTTTTTTCTAGTCCTTGCTTATACTCATCTAATAAATTCTTGTTAAATTGTTTAATTTGTTCGATTGTTCGATGTTTGATTGAATGAATATCAGGGGATTGATAGACTAATTGTCCTTTTCTAAAAATTGGTCGTAATAGTTTTTTGGCTTGATAATTCGTCAAATCAATCGTTTCATGATCAAATGTAATCAATGAATCGATATTATTTTCAGCATTTTCATTAAAAATAACATCGGCTATAGGCGAATTATTTTTAAAATACCGATTGACTTGTAAAATGCCAGGATTTGATACTTTTATAGATTGTTCGGATAGTTTGATTTTATAATTCCAATCTATTTCATTTGGTGCTTTAACCGCTCCTAATTTGTAAACACCGCCAAGTTCAGGTTGATCATAAGCGGTGACTAAGCGAGTGCCTACGCCCCAAATTGTGATTTTTGCTCCTTTTTCTTTGAGTGTTTTGATGCGATATTCATCTAAATCATTGGAGGCGACAATTTTGGTATTTTCAAATCCGGCTTGATCTAACATCGTCCGAGCCTCGATACTTAATTTTGCTAAATCTCCTGAATCTAAACGAATTCCTAAGAAATCTAAACCTCGTTGACGCAATCGCTGACCAATTTCAATGGCATATTTTACACCTTCAATCGTATCGTAAGTATCGACTAAAAATGTACAATTATTCGGCATCGCATTGGCATAAGCCGAAAATGCCTCCAGCTCATTTTCGAAACACATGACCCAACTATGTGCGTGTGTTCCTTTGACAGGAATACCGTAAAGTTTTCCCGCTAAGACATTGCTCGTTGCATCACAACCTCCAACATAAGCGGCTCGACTTGCCGATAAACCACCGTCAATACCTTGCGCTCGACGCAATCCAAATTCTAAGACGGCATCGTTACCAGCTGCCGCTTTTATGCGTGCGGCTTTGGTCGCAACGAGCGTCTGATAATTGACCATCGTTAACAAAGCCGTTTCTATCAATTGAGCTTGAATCAAATTCCCTTTGATCCGAATCAATGGCTGATGCGGAAATACAACCGTTCCTTCAGGAATAGCATCAACGTCGCAATCAAATTGAAAGCGTTGTAGATAATTTAAGAAGCCTTCACTAAATAAGGCTTCATTATTTGCTCCTTTTAGGCTTGCTAAATATTGAATATCATCAACATCAAAATGGAGATTTTGTAAATAATCAATCACTTGCTCTAAGCCTGCTACAATAGCAAAACCATTTTTAAATGGATTTTTGCGATAAAATAAATGAAAGACTGCTTGATGCTGATACATTTCATTTTTCCAGTAGCCATTTGCCATTGTTAGTTGATACAAATCGGTCAGTAAGGTGAGGTTATGTCGATACAACTTGGATAAAATTCCTTTTTTAGTGCCTGTCATATTTTTTGATTTTGATAAAATCAGACGGCAAAGATACAATACTTAGTTTGTTATTTAAACTAAGTAGGAGTTTTTATTTTTTTAAAAAGTATGAAAAATGGAAAAGGTAGTAGGAGGAAAGGTTTTAGTAGTGAATAATAAGATGAATCTCAGAAATATTTAGAGAGAACAAAATTTTTTTCGAGGTATTTGGTCGGACTATACGGTTCTTTTTTTGTAAAACTCTGACAATCAGTTTAATAAATTTTTATAGGTTTTAAACCCAAAAAATACAGAAAATTTTCAGCTATGGCATTTTTTATTAGAGTGCATCGTATTTATAATAAAAATAAAAGACAACGATTATAAAATCATTGCCTTTTGTCTATTTTTTTGCTAATTACGGTTTGATGAGCCGTTATTCTTTCGGTTTTCCATTCACAAATTTTACTATAAAAGCATCATTATAACCTGCGGCTTGTATCTTTTTTAAGATTTTAATTGCTTCTTCGGTCGTGTCTGCTTTTCCAGCGAAATAGCGAAAACGACCAGTTTCTGTTTCTAAAATTTCGTATTCATTTATAGGTAGCTTATTTGGTACAGCTACTTTTGTAGAAGACTGAAACTGTATTTTGTAAATCGTCAAATTTGCTGATTTTTCAGTATTTTCAGATTTTGTTTTTATATTTTCTTTTAATTTGTTGTGAACAATAAAAGCATCTGCAAAACCAGTATTTTGAACAGTTGTCAAAGTTGTACGAGCTTCATTTAGATTATCACCGGCTGGTAAATAATAGCGGAAAAGACCATTAACCTCTTGAACAATAACATTTTCAAAAGGTATATTTGCGAGATACAAATTTTTGGTAGTTTGTATTTGTATCAAGAATTTATCTGTATTATCTGTTGAAGTTGTTGCTTGATTCATTGTTGATTTATTTGGTTTTGTGGTATTCCCTATTGACGAGTTAGTCGTAGCAGGTTTAGTTACTTTTTTAGTTGGAGGTGTACGATTTTCACTACCTGTTTTATTTGTTGAACCAGCCGGCAAGGTCGGTTTTTGATTAATTTTGTTTGTTGGCGTTTCGTCAGATTCGTAGATAATATAATTCTCTCTTTCCATAGGAATAATCAAGGAATCCGTATGACTGGCGAAAGTCGCATAAGGATTTTTAGGAGTAAGGTGACCTAATTTTAATTCTTCTAAACTCACTTTTCGTTCTGTTCCTTCGTATTTTGCTAAATGTTGACGCATACGAATACCGAAGTTGAGCATTTGTTCTTTAGCGTATTTTGTGATTGTTAAGTTTGCTGTGTTTTTATCTTCAAATGCTGAAATTGGTAACGCATAATAAGTACCCATTGGATTTTTTTCATTCACTCGATTGCGATAACGCCAAACCGGAATATATTGACAGTTGCTCACTTTAGCTTCACTTGAACCCTTTTCTTTGGTTAATTGAATTTCAACCATTAGGCCGCCGTCTGTATTGAATTGTTGTTGATTAGAAATAAAATTACCCATTGAGAAAACGCACAAACCTTCTGCTGTTTCACCGTTTTTATTGGTATAAGGAATTTTTTTAATCGGTTGAATAACGTGCGGATGAGCTCCAATGACTAAGTTTGCTCCCCATTCAAATATTTTTTTAGCTAAGTTATATTGTTCTTTACTTTCGTTTAATTGATATTCTGCCCCCCAGTGCATGATGACAATAATCGCATCAGGTTTTAGTTTTTTGGCTATTTCGAGGTCAGCTTTTATTGTTGCCTCGTCGATTTCATTGACTACTGTCGGAGCGACAGTCGGCATTCCATTTGTACCATAGGTATAATTTAAAAACGCCAAACGAAAATCATTTTTATAAGCAATTAACGGATAAAGTATTTCTTTTTCTTCTTGATTGCGAAAAGTTCCGGTGTGATAAAAACCTAAATTATCCAAAACATCTAAGGTATGCGTTACGCCATACGCCCCGTTATCATTCGAGTGATTATTGGAAGTGACTAACATATCAAAACCTGCATTTTTTAAAGCATAAGCCAAAGCATCAGGACTTCTAAACATTGGATAACCCGTGTACCTTCCTTGGTCGGAGAGCGTCACTTCTAAGTTGCCAATTGCTAAGTCTGCTGCTTCGATAATCGGTTTGACATATTTGAAACAAGGATTATAATCGTAACTTTTGGTGTCGGCATTATAAGCCGATTTAATTTGTGGGCTGTGTCCCATGATGTCACCAACAAATATTAAGTCTAAGGTCTGAATTTCATCTTGTGCCGTTATCGAAATATTTACGATAAGTGAAAGTATTAAGAAAGTCATTAGTTTTTTCATATTATTAATTTAATTTATTGATTAGCAACTACTTAAATAACGAATGATTTCAGAATAAGATGAGTTTTTGAAGTCTTATTTTTCAATAATTGGGAAATAAGTATCAATTTTTTGTTGCATTTCTTCAATTTCCACCATCACCTTACTTTTGAGTTGCTTATCTAAATTATTCCATTTTGTCATTCTATTTTCAATAGCTGATGGAATCGTTTCCTGCAAAGGTTCGAAAGGAATTTCGAGAAATTCACAAATTTGTTTGATGGTTAGTTCAGGGTTTGCACTCAAGTTTTCATATCGAATCGTTAAACAATGCTTATCATTGTACCACGTATGAAAATATCGTTCCATTGACTTTTTCCAAAAAATAGCTCTCGAAATTAAATGTTTCTCTGGTTCGATTTTTCCTTTTTTCCAATAATCTTTAGACACAACTTGCGAATAACCATTTCTTAGAATAACTACTTTTCTAATATCATCTTTTTTGAAGATAGTATTAATAAAATTATAGAAATAAAATAAATACGGATTTTTTAATAAAAGTATTTTGGATTGACGTGTCCAAAAATGCCAATTAAATAATTTACGAAAGCGAACTTGTTGACTTTCAGTAAGTTGAGGTTCATGGTAATTTTGAAAGCCATTTTTTACGACTTCCTCGTAAGTGTCGCTAAAATCCCAAAAGTCCGTTCCTAACTTATTCAGAATTTTTTTAATTGTTCGTTCTTCTAAGTTAGGTTTATATTTTGCTTTACGCAATGATAGATCAGGATGTTTACGCAAAACATCGACCAAGAGTGTTGTTCCCGAATTCCAAAAACCAACTATAAAAAGTGCTTTCATAAGGCGTTGTTACAAATCATAAAAGTAATAGGCAATTATTTAAAAAGTCATTTGATACTTGACATTAAACATTCTCAAAGCGTTCATTTTTCCGACACGCAAGGCATATTCTCGATTCATAACATTGGTCACAATAAAATGTACTCGATGCCCTTTTGCGAATGCTAAACTTGCTCGAACATCAAAAACCCAGTCACCGCCTAATTGTGATTCTCGAAACTCGACTGTTCCTGGGATAATTGGACCTTCGTTGAGGGTTTCGACCAATTCGCCCCATTCGCCTTTTCCCTCAAAAACTGCATCAATATTGTGCATAAAACCGTTGAAAGTCGCTATGCCACCGATTGTTAAGACTTTAAATAAATCAAATTCTACGTCAAATCGTGCGGTGTGTAACGAACGATAACGCATAATTGTCGGTAACATTGAAGAGTCCGGTACATTCATTCCATTAACGAAATTTCCCCAAAAAGATTGATTTAAAACATCGAGCGAGTCCAGATCACCGGGGTAAGTGTAGGTGTAACCGCCCCAGACTCTGACCGGCATTCCAAAAATATCGCCGTTTAGGTGCGTGCTGGCTTCGTATCCTGCGATTCGACCATTGACATTATCGACATATTTGAACCCTAAATTATCCAAAATAACATTGATCGGAGCGTTAGCAAGTTGGTCCTCTGACAGGTGCAAATCAAATGTTAGCTCGGACATATTTTTATATTGCATGACAAAGAAAGCTAAATCAAGATAACCTTTCCAGCGTCCTTTTTTCAATAGTTTTTTGTAACCCAGCTCATAATTCCAACCATATTCTGGCGTGATTTCTAAGTTTGGAATTGCTTGAAGCGGAATATCAATAAAAGGAGATTCGATTACTAAAATTTCAGCTTCTACGTATCGTTCTAACAAACTTGGCATTCGATAACCTTGACCAAAGGACGTTCTGAATACGTTGGTGGGGGATGCCTTATAAGTTGCACCCGCTTGAAAAACAGGGACAATCGCAGAAAAATCACCATCGCCAATATTAAATCGTTCTACTCTCAGACCGACTTGTGTGAGTAGTTTATTTTCTAAAAAACTTTTTTCAACTTGTCCAAATAGTGCTTGATTATTTCCAAAAGTAGTCGAACGAATATCACTGATTGTATCTCCTGCTGTAAAAGCTAAAGTCGGATTATCGGCTGAAAAATCTTGGAGAGAAAACCCAGCTGTAAGAAGTAATTCATTTTGAAACCTTCGTTGGAATTGGTATTCCATACTGTAAATAGTTGCAGGGATATCTGGAGGATTTGCCTCAATTTGTTCTTTAGAGCGTCGTTGTGGCGTTTGTACAATAGAAAATAATCGCCCTCTGACAATATGCTTATTATTAAATTTATCAAAATGTGTAACGTGTGGATCTATAGATAATGTACGATAACGATTAAAGGATAACGGTGAAATATGTTTTAATGCGTTCGTATCGGCATCTTGCCAAATAAAGTAACCACCTGACTTGTGGTACATAAAATTACCATTGATACCAAAAGTTGTTTTATCTGTTAAGCGATATTTAGTCGTCCAATTTGCTCGATATCTTGCTTCGTCCCCTCGTTCAATATGTGATTTATTAAAGTGCATATTTCCACCTAAAGTTATATCTAACTTATCCGTAACTTTTGCACGATGAGCAAAGAAAATCCCATTATTAAAAGGTGGTTCTTCATCTGACCACCATTGACGATACTTGGAAGGCGGGTCGTCCATTACGCCTCGATAAATGCTAATACTGGTGTAAGGGTCGGAAGTCGGTTCGGCAGTCGTGACGTTGATGATGCCATTCATAGCATTGGAGCCGTACAGCACCGAAGCTGGTCCTTTGACGACTTCGATTTGTCCTGCATTTTCTATTGGAATAAAATTCCAGCGAATATCACCAAATAAGGCTCCCAAAAGTGGCTGACCATCAATAATCAAACCGACTCGGCTTCCGCCTCCGTAAGAAAAGCCGCTACTTCTAATATTCACTTGATCATCTAATATCTGTACGCCAGGCGTGCGTTCCATCACTTCAGAAAGTGACGTTATTGCATTATTTTCAAGGAATCGTGCTGGAATGATTTCCACGGTTGCGATTTCATTTTCTAATAATCGTTTATTTCGGCTGCTGGTGACGGTAACTGTATTTAAGATAGATGTTCCAACGGGCATTTTGACATCTAAACCAATACCTTTTGAGCCTTGAATATTGAGTTTGATAACTTGCGTTTCGTAGCCTAAATATCGGAAAGTTAGTTCTGTTTCATCGCCCGAAACCGTGATAGAATACTTGCCGTCAATATCGGTTGTCGTTCCGATAAGTTGTGTGGAGGAGATAAGTACGCCAGCTAACCATTCATTAGTTTCCGCATCAACTACTCGACCAGAAATTGTGGTTTGTGCCATAATGTGTTGAATGGAAATAAAACTTATCAGAATTAGAACCGTGTATAGTTGCTTCATAGTGTTGACTTTGATTATAGTAGAAACACAAATTTAATTTAATTTCTGATTTTCTTACAATTTATAATTGTATCGCTAAATATTGAATAAAGACAGTTGCACCAGCGATATTCAAATATTTTTTGTCGAACCAATAATTAGGATTTTTCCAAATCATTTTGGGCGGAATAATGACTTCGCCTAAAGATTCGTAATAGGTGAGGAGTTGAGGTCTAATTTTAGCGGAAGCGAAAGAAAAAACATAGGAAGCGACTAAAATCAAGACGTTCTGATATACCAATTTTCGTTTAGAAATTGCCCAATACAAGACAAAAATTATCGGTAAGAAAACCGCAAAAGGAATGGCGTTGAATATCATAATCCTGTTTAGAATCAAAAAAAATCCGTTATGCTGAACTTGATTCAGTATTCAGGATGACGGAAAGTTGAAGAGCAAAACTAAACCAATTTTTTGACTTTCAAACACCAAAAAAATGAAGTTTTAACAAAAGTTATCTAAACGAAATCTAAATAATATTCGTAATGTAATTATTATGTGAGTTTAGTCATCTATTTTTAAAGTGATTTTGTTGTACCTTTGCAACGCAAAAATGGAAATAATTTGATGGAAGGTATTTTTTAATAATGTCTCTCATCTTAATAATAAAAAATAATTATGAAATTAATACACATAATAGCTGTCATTGCTATTGCAATCGGAATTGGTGTCTTGGTATCAGCCTCTAATGACATGGCAACGTATTCAACTTTTAAAGATGCGTATAATCACCCTGGGGAAAAATTCAAAGTTGTCGGACAATTGGCGAAGGATAAGGAAATGTATTATAATCCTGAAGAGAATGCAAACTATTTTACTTTTTTTATGAAGGATAATGATGGACAAGAAGAAAAGGTTGTTTTGCGTAAAGCAAAGCCACAAGACTTTGAACGTTCGGAGCAAATTGTCCTAACAGGAAAGGTGGAAGATGGTCAATTTATCGCTACGGATATGTTGATGAAATGCCCTTCTAAGTATAAAGATGAAGAGATTCAGATGAAAAAAGCAGCAAAAGGAAGTTTGTAATTGCTTGATTATTAAACTATTATATTTTTTGCAAAGACCTGACAGATTTTCAAAACCTGTCAGGTCTAACCATTATATCAATTCATAATACATAAATGAACGAAATACAATACATAGGCGAAAATTTATTGCCAGGACAGGTTGGACATTCATCCGTAATTTTAAGTTTTGTTGGTGGCTTATTAGCTGCCGTAGCGTACTTTTTTGCAACGAATAATAGAAATAATGAGAGTTATGACTCTTGGAGAAATTTAGGACGAATCGCTTTTGGAGTGCATGGATTGAGTGTGTTTGTAATTATCGGAACTATATTTTATTTGATGATCAATCAGATGTTCGAGTATAGTTATGCTTACGAACATACGTCGCCAGATTTGCCGATGAAATACATTGCTTCCGCATTTTGGGAAGGTCAAGAAGGTAGTTTTTTGTTGTGGATGTTTTGGCACGTTGTCCTTGGTGGAATCTTGATGTTTACGGCTAAAAAGTGGGAAAGTCCTGTCTTATCAGTGATTGCAGTCGTCCAGGTGTTTTTAATGTCGATGATTTTAGGCTTGTATTTTGGGCCTGAAGAAGTGAAAATCGGTTCAAATCCATTTGTATTATTGCGTGATGTAGTTGATGCACCGATTTTTTCTGACCCTGAATATCTGTCAAAAATCGCTGGTGACGGTTTAAATCCATTATTACAAAACTACTGGATGACAATTCACCCACCGACCTTGTTTTTAGGGTTTGCTTCTACGGTTGTGCCGTTTGCTTTCGCTATTGCAGGTTTGTGGACGAGGGATTTCAAAGGTTGGTTAAAGCCTGTCTTGAATTGGTCGTTGTTTTCTGCTTTCATCTTAGGTTTAGGAATTTTGATGGGTGGAGCTTGGGCCTATGAAGCCTTGAGTTTTGGCGGTTATTGGGCTTGGGATCCAGTAGAGAATATGTCGCTTGTGCCATGGTTAGTTTTGATTGCAGGAATTCATGCGGTTTTGATTGCGAAAAGCACAGGACATTCATTAAAGATTTCATTCTTGTTCATGATGATTGCTTTTGGAATGATTGTCTATTCGACATTCTTAACTCGAAGTGGAGTTTTGGGCGATACCTCTGTTCACGCTTTTACAGATATGGGATTAGAATGGCAATTAGTTATTTTCTTGGGGGTTATTTTCTTAGGAAGTTTAGGATTGTTATTTGCACGTTGGAAAGAAATACCTGAAACACAAAAAGAAGAAACGGCTTACTCTCGTGAGTTTTGGATGTTTTTAGGAAGCTTGGTGTTGATATTTTCAGCTATCTTAATTACGTTTACAACTTCAATTCCTGTTTATAATAAAATTGCGGCGGTGATTGACGGCTGGTTTCCAAACCAGAATCTGGCACTCAACTGGTCAACGCCAAACGAACCGATTAAACATTATAATAAATATCAAATTTGGATTGCGGTTTTGATTGCATTTATGTCGGGGGTTGCACAATTTATGCGATATAAAGCGCCGAGTGCCGCATACATGAAGAAAGTCGGCATACACGTAGGAATTGCTACCTTGTTAGCAGCTGTTGCGACGGTTGCTTCGTATTTTTATGTAAATATGAATACGATTCCTTATTTGATTTTGTTTTTCGCTTCGGCTTTTGCCGTGATTACCAATATAGATTATGTTATTTCGGTTTTACGTGGAAATATAAAGATTTCGGCTTCGGCAGTAGGACATATTGGTTTTGCGATTATGATAATCGGTACATTAGTTTCGGGATTGAACAAAGAAATTATCTCGAAAGATGCGTTTATGCGAACGAATATCATCGAAGGATTTAGTGAAGATAATGAGAATAACAATGTCTTATTATATAAAAATTCGCCGACGCAAATGAGCGATTATATTGTAACTTATGAGAAAGATACAATTGATGGTTTCAATCGCTACTTTACCGTAAATTATAAGCGAAGAGATAAGGTAACAGGAGAGATTGTAGAAGAATTTGATTTGCATCCAAATATCATTTATGATAAAAATGAACCAAAAATCGCAGCCTCAAATCCTTCGACCAAACGCTATGCTCAACGTGATATTTTTACACACGTTTCAGCGTTGCCTCGGATTGAGTTAGAGCCTGAATATGCGAGAGAAGTAGAAGATAGTTTGGATTATGAAACTTATCAAATTCAAACAGGTGATACGATTCATTTAGAGAATCATATTGTTAAGTTTATTGATTTTAATAAAAGTCCAAAGAAGAAAACAAATCATACCGAAGAGAGTGATATTTTGTTAGGGGCGACTTTGGAAGTGAAATCTAAAACATCAGATTCTACTTGGTCAGCAGAGCCAGTATTTATGGTACGTGAAGACGGACAATTTGGAATTCCGGAGGAGTTGACCGAAATTGGATTAAAGATTAAATTCTCGGATAAGTTCCCCGAGTTGGTCGCTTTGTCAGAAGCAAATTTGAAAACTCAAATCGTACAAGTCGCACAAGGCGGAACATTCGAAGTCGGTGGTTATGACTTTATTTTATCTGGTTTTAATCAAAACCCAACAAATGAAGCCTACAAAGCCAAAGAAGGCGATATTGCAGTTGCTGCAACGATTTCGGTATTTGAAAACGATACAAAAGTTGCAACAGCAGAACCTGTAATGATTGTTCGTGGCAATCAAATTTTCAATACACCAGAAGAATTAAGAAAACAAGGTTTACGTCTTCGTTTTCAGTCAATTAATCCCGAAAATGGGGTGGCGACTTTAGAAGTGTCTACTGGTTTGCCGACAAAACAAACGGTTGCTTTAGACATCGCTCAAGATGTTCGTCGAAGTGATTATATCGTGATGGAAGCGATTGTTTTTCCGGGCATTAATTTGTTCTGGTTAGGTAGTTTGTTGATGTTGTTTGGATTTTTGCAAGGGATGATTGTACGTTTAGTTAGGAAATAGTTTTATGTGATAAACCTGACAGATTTTTAAAATTTGTCAGGTTTGTAATTTGATAATCAGTTATTTAGCCTATTTTATAAAAAATGTATTGTCCATTTTAGTGATTTGTTGAATAATAAAGATATTCAATATTGATTCAATTATGTTTGCCAGTTCAATCCAAAACTAACGCACAAAAACAAGGTTATGATCAGGTAAGGTCAACCGAAATTAAAGTTCGATCTCACTTAAATTGAGCAGGGAGACAAGGTCATATCTGATAAGTATTTTAGATTGTTAATCGGAGGCGTTTTTGTTTTTTGAGAGAGAGATTTTACAGAATTGCAAACTGAAATTTTGTAAGATTTAGGGTTGATTTGGTGAGCAAAAAAGTTACTATGATGAAAGGATTTTGAGGTTATCGTATTGGAAATTTTTATCTTTGGTATTTTAAATAATCTTGCCGCAGTTACAATAAATTAAAATAGTCGTTACGGTAAAATATGAAGGAATTATACGTCATTGATGGGACGAATTTGATAAATGTACTAAGCGTTGATACAGAACCTGATGAACGCCGACTGGGTGGCTTATTGCAGTTGTTGTTAGCGATTCTGGATCGGAATGAAACGTTTTTCTGTTACTTTGATGCAAGTACTCGATTTATGTTTCGGGAGGGCAGTATCGATAGGCAGATGTATGATATTCTGATTGGCTTACGGATTTTTGATTATTTTGAGCAAGCAAAAGGTGGTGTAGAAGCGGATAAATTAATCTTACAGCAAGCAGATGCGATGAATGGCAGAGTGATTTCGATGGATACCTTTACGCAATTTTATGATGAGTTTGATTGGGTTGAGCGAGATAAGGAACATCGACTAATTCAAGCAGATGTGATTCAAAATCATCTTCGAGTAGATAAGCTGGGCATTAAGTTACAATTGGTCGAAAGACTAACGAAAGAAATGTCGCTTGAAATGATTAATATGCTGGAAGCCATTCGTGGCAATCTATTTGGAAGTATCAAAAAATATGATACGGCACGACGTTTTGGTTTAATCAAACGAGCAAAAGGTGGCCCGACACTGTTATTTCACAAAAATCAAGTTATTGATAAAGATCTGGATTATACGATTTCTGGGCAAACAGTTAATTTCAAGATTGATTTTCGATTCAATAAAGGTAAGCAAAAATTCGACTTTTGTGCTGCAGATATCGAGGAGTCAAAAGTGGTATTAGAAGAAGAAACGGTTACAGATGTAGAAAAATTAAAGCAATATCAACAAGAAAATGTTAAGTTGAAGGAGTTGGTTGCCGGTTTGAAAAAACGCAATCGAGATTTGAATAATGATAAGCGAAATTTGGAGTCTGACGTAGAAGTGAAAAACCAAGTTATTGAGGAAAAAGAGGAACGAATTGCGGCTTTAGAAGAGGCCTTGAAACAACTCAAAATTCAACGAAAAAAAGAAACTGAACAATTTCAAGAACAGGTTGAAAAAGTTCGTACCGAACGGAATGAACTGGCAATTGCAGTGGATTTTCAGGAGCAAAAAATCCAAAGTTTAGACGATGATTTGAAAGAAACACTACAACTGTTTAATGATCACAAAATAGATGCGACAGATTTGGTGATGTATGAGCAGATGAAGCATAATTATAAATTGCTTCAATCTTCTGTTCGACAAAAAGAAGCCAGAATTATCTTTTTGCGTAACAATATCCAAATGTTACATAATGAGCTGGAGGCATTGGAATCAGTAGATCTAGTGCAAGAGGTACAGTCCTTAAAACAAAAAATTCTATCATTAGAAAAAGTAAATACACAACTACAACAACGATTAAATAATATTTCTAAATCGGAAGCATTTTTTGAGTCTAAAACCGTACAGAAGGAGGAAGAAAAAGCGAAAAAAACACTCAAAATAGCTCTAAAACAACGAGTTATTAATCGGGAAGGACTTATTACCGATGAGGATTTAACAAATTGGTGGAGAAGTCTTTCGAACGAATGGCAAATGGCTTTTAATAAGGCTTTTTTTTCAAGAAAAGAAGTGCCTTCGAAACCATCAGGTGAAGCCCTTCGTAATTTACTGAAAACGGAAAGTATTGAGATTATCGGAGAGCGGATTTTTTTTGGTGACTTTAGGCGACTAACTTTTAAATTATCAGATTTGTCGGGTTTAGAAGAGTTACAATTTTTAGAATCTGTCAACCTTTCTGGCCACAATATTAGAAATACTAAAGGTTTAGAACATCTGAATAATTTAAAAACGCTAAATTTAACCAGTAATAATTTGACTGAAATTGGTTCATCTGTGGCATTCAAAAATGTTACTTCCTTCATAGTCAGAGATAATTTATTGACTACTTTAGATGGCTTAGAACAGTTTGAAAATTTAGAGTTTTTAGATATTGCGAATAATGAAAATTTAAGTTCGTTAACGGTTTTAGAGCATTTAAAAAAGTTGGAAGTACTTCAAGTTGGCTACGCCCCGAACTTGAAACGCCAAATTATGCGAATGAAAATAATGCGTCCAGAAGTCGAAATCAGAGAAGTTTAAAACTCGAATTGAGTTGTACTCGGTTTTTAATTATAAATAATTTGCCAAGTCTGAACTTGGTATTACATTCAAATAAAAAATTTTGACAATTAATACAGAATATACACTTTTAGAAAGTAGGAACGCTTTCAATGAATTTATAGCGGAAAATCAAGAAATCACATGGTTGGCTTTTGATACGGAATTTATTACCGAAAAGCGGTTTACACCGCAATTGTGCCTGATTCAAGTTGCCACCGAAAATGGAAATTATCTCATTGATTCTTTACAAATTGCAGATTTGTCGGGGTTAATGGCTATGATGGAAAACCCTGCAATTTTAAAAATCACACATGCTGGCGAAAACGATTACCGAATTTTTTATAAATTATTCGGAACGCTTCCTGTCAATGTTTTTGATACACAAATTGCCGATGGATTTCTGAATTATCAATTTCCAATGTCGTTCAAAGATTTGGTCAAACGCTACTTAAATATTCATTTACAGAAAGGCTATAAAGTGTCTAATTGGAGCAAGCGACCGTTTGATGACCGTCAGCTGAACTATGCCTTGGAAGACGTCATTTATTTGTACGATTTGTATATAGAATTAAAAACAGCCTTAGCTAAACGTGGGCGTTTCGGTTGGGTTATGGACGAATGTCAAACACTTTGCAAACAATCAGCTTACGAAAGTGATCCGTATAAAAGTTTGGCTAAAAGTAGAACATTCGGCACATTACGAAAGCAGTCGAAAGTATTTTTGATTCGCTTAATGGATTGGCGAAGCGAAGAAGCCGCAAGTAAAAATATGTCCAAAAAGATGATTATGGACACTAAGATCATGTACGAAATTGCCAAAAATATTGGAGTAGGGAAGAAGGCACTCGAAAGTCACCGAATTATTCCTGATTGGGTGACGAGAAAATACTGGAATACGTTTGCTAACTTATACGAACAGCCAGTTACAGCCGAAGAAGAGGCGGTGATTAAGCAATATGGAAGTCCAATTCGTTCTAATATGCAACGATCGTTGACAATGGATTTATTGATTTCTTTATTGAAATACAAAGCTATGGAGTACGAGGTATCGTCTAATTTGATTGTCAATCGAGCGGATTTAAACCAGATGAAGTTAGAGCCAAATTTCTTTCCAAGTTATTTTGAAACAGGTTGGCGACAAGAGTTATTAGGTGATGATTTGATTAGTTGGCTAAAAAATAGAAGTCCACTAAGTGTAGAAATGGTTGAAAATCAGTGGATTATTGCAGAGAAGAAATGAAAAAGGTAAGATTTTGAAAACGGAAGGCATTCTGAAAATGCCTTCCGTTTAGCAGTTTAAAATTTCCGTCTTTTTGTATTGAAGCGTCTCATTTAATCTACTAAAATACTTTCTCCTGCTTTCGCAAAATCCACTTCTATCTGATTTTGAAGTAAATCGTCTAAAGTTTCTCGTTTGCGAATTAGTTGAGGCTTACCGTTGTAAATCGCAACTTCTGCAGGTCGATATCTTGAGTTATAGTTAGAAGCCATACTAAAGGAATACGCTCCGGCATTTTTGAAAACCAAAATGTCACCTTCTCGGATTTCATTGAGTTTTCTGTCCCATGCGAAAGTATCCGTTTCGCAGATATAACCGACAACGGTATAAAAACGCTCTTTTCCAAGCGGATTCGACGCATTAATAATATGATGGTAAGAATCGTAGAACATTGGTCGAATTAAGTGATTCAAACCAGAATCAACACCAGCGAAAACAGTGGCAGGTGTTGTTTTGACAACATTTGTACGAACCAAAAAATAACCGGCTTCACTTACCAAAAACTTTCCAGGCTCAAACATCATCGTTAAATCTCGTCCGTATTCTTGACAAAATTCATTAAAACGAGTCGTTAACTTTTCGCCTAATTCTTCAATATTTGTATGTCTATCATTTGGTTTGTAAGGCACTTTGAAGCCGCTTCCGAAATCAATATATTCTAAGTTTTCAAAGTGAAAAGCGGTATTCAACATAATATCTGCCGCATTCAAAAATACTTCTACATCTAAAATATCAGAACCAGTGTGCATGTGTAATCCAGCGACTCTTAAACCGCTTGATTTTACTACACGATGAACGTGACGCATTTGATGTACCGAAATTCCGAATTTACTATCAATATGTCCGACAGAGATTTTCGGGTTGCCGCCAGCAAAAATATGAGGGTTTAAGCGAATACAAACCGGAACCGTATCACCATACGTATTTCCGAATTGTTCTAAAATAGAAATGTTATCAATGTTAATATTCACACCATAACGCACCGCTTCTTGAATTTCTTCAAAAGACACACAATTTGGTGTGAACATGATATTTTCGGGAGCGAAACCAGCTTTGAGTGCAATGTGTAGTTCTTGAATAGAGACCGTATCAACGCCGCTACCCATTTGATTGAAAAAACGTAAAACACTAATATTAGTCAAGGCCTTACAAGCATACATGATCTTCATACGTGTACCCGAAAAGGCAGATTTTAGGCGATTGTATTGCGATTCAATTTTTTCTAAATCATATACATAAAGCGGTGCTTCGTAGCGGTTTACCAATGTCTGTACAGGAACACCACCGATTTCATATTGCTCATTTTTGAATGTCATTGTATTTAGTAGTTTGCTTTTCTTTGTTAATAATATAAAATGATTTACTAATGTGTGCAAATTTCACAATTTGTTTAAAATTTATAAAATATGTTGCGAATTATAACAACTACACGATTAAACGTCATTGATTTAACATTTTGTAGATTTGGGGCTTATTGAATTAACAACAGCGGATTAAAAAGTAGAAAATTGAAAGGCTAACTACAATATGGAACACGCAACGTTTTAGCGTAACACAACGTTTTTCAAACTTAAAATTGATGATTTCTAAAATCGTTTTGCTTTAGAATTTGTTACTTTTGTAACAGTTCCGAAAATCAGCTTTTTAGCGATTGTACGATAATTGAAAAAACAATATTATGAAAGTAAATTTTAATAACCATGAATAACATTAAAAAATATGGCTTCCTGCTACTGACTTGTCTTCTGATAAGTTTCACGGCATTTGGACAAGAGGAAGAAGGACAAAGCGATCGAGACTACCAAATTTTAGAAAAATTAGTTTTTGGTGGAAATGTCGGTGGCGGCTACGCCAATGGTTGGAATATCAATATATCGCCGACGGTTGGCTACAGGGTAACAAATACAACAATCGCAGGACTTGGTGTAAGTTATATTTATAGCGATTTTAATAATCCCTTTTTTGCTAATCGTTCGACTTTTAATGTGACGGGCGGTCGCTTATTTGTACAACAGCTTTTATTTCAAAATTTATACGCACAAGCAGAGTATGAATATTTGGATTATTCTCTAAAAATTCGTTCATCGGACGGAAGAGTCATCAGCGAGTCGAGTGGTCAAGCACCCGGATTATTATTAGGCGGAGGATACACGACAAGTTTTGGATATGGCTTAGGCTTTAATATGGAAATTTTATATAATGTTTTATATCAAGTTGGCGTATCGCCCTATCCGAGTCCATTTATTATTCGTGGCGGTTTGATGTATGGATTTTAATAGGTATTATTTTTTTAATAATGTTACGGAAGGCTTTTACGAGATCGTGAAGGCCTTTTGTATTGATGGATTTAGTTATATATTTTTTAATTGAATTAAAAAAATACAAAAGACACAAAAGATGAATTTATTTTTTCTTTTGTGTCTTTTTTTTGTATTTTAATTTAATTTCCGCCTAATTCTAAACGAATCGTTCGTTTTTTGTCATCTCTCAAATAAGTAATTTCAACTTCGTCTCCGGGTTTATACTTTTCTAATGTTAATAATAAATCGTCTCGACTTCTAATTTCGTAATCGTCAATTTTAGTAATAATATCGCCTAAAACGATTTCACCGTATTTATTTCGAGTCGTCGGTTGAATACCAGCTTTTGAGGCAGCACCATTTTTGAGAACTTGTAAGACCAAGATTCCTTCTTGTCCTAACTTTTGCATAATGCGTTGAGAGGCTAACTCAATGCCCAAAGTTGGTCGATTGATTTTACCAAATTTGATTAAATCAGGAATAACCCAACTCACAACATCAACTGGAATCGAAAAGCCAATACCTGCATAAGCTCCTGACGGTGAGTAGATTGCTGTATTTACGCCGATTAATTCACCGCTTGAATTTAATAAAGGCCCGCCGGAATTACCCGGATTAATTGCAGCGTCAGTTTGAATGACATCTTTAATCGGAACACCAGCCACCGATTCAATTTCACGACCTAAAGCACTAATAATTCCGGTTGTTAAAGTTTGGTCTAAACCAAATGGATTTCCAATGGCATAAACTGATTGACCGACTAATAAATTAACAGAATTACCTCTTGCGATTGGAAATAAAATATCTTTCGGGGCATCAATTTTTAATACTGCCAGATCTTTTTCTGGTGCTGCACCGATTAGTTCTGCTTCCCATGTACTTCTATCTGCCAAAGTCACCGTTGCCTTATCCGCTCCTTGAATTACATGATAATTGGTAATAATGTGTCCTTCTTTATTCCAAACAAAAGCCGAACCCGTTCCTCTCGGCACTTCCGTTACGTTCATCGTCCAATAATCTCGACGGACATTAGTCGTCGTAATATATGCGACAGAAGGTGACGCATTTTCAAAAAGTTTAATCGTAGATAATTCTTCTCGATTTAAAGTGCTACCATCTTCGGCAGTATCTTGCGAAAGGATTTGATTGACTTGAACTGTTCGAGGACTTTCATTCAAGTTATCAGGGGTTTCGTTATAATCAGCAATCAATAAACCAATGCCAATTCCGATAGCTATTGAAATAATTCCAATGATGATTGTCCAAATATTTACGCTTCTTTTCATCTTTCTGATTTTTATGAATGGTTGAGTTGATTAAACTGCTACAAATGTAAAATGTTAAAATTATAATTCGTAAGGTTTAACAATGGTTTAATGCAATTGTCGAAATCTATCAATCAATACAAGTGAGGTATTAAGAGGGGCGTTTGTAAGTTATCGGAAATTAAGTAAAATTAATTTGAAGTGAGATTTCAATTTTTTAAATCAATTTTGTTTTACCTGATTCCAAGTTTCAAACAAGACTTCCTGCTTTGGTTGATTTGCCGGAATTACCCTTAATGGTTCACAAGGTTTTAAGGTTTCGTACAATTCAGAGGGTAGCTGTTGGTATAATTCTGTTCCTTTGGTTTTCCAATTAATCATATCATCAGTTACTTGACGAATGATTTTTGCAGGGCTACCAACAACCAGACTGCGTCTCGGAATAATCGTATCTGCTTTTACAAAAGCTAAGGCTCCAACGATGCTTTCGTCGCCAATTTCGACCCTGTCCATAATTACTGCGTTCATTCCAATTAAGGCATTTCGACCGATTGTCGCTCCGTGAATTACTGCTCCGTGACCGATATGAGCGCCTTCTTTTAGCCGCACGGTTACGCCAGGAAACATGTGAATCGTACAGTTTTCTTGCACATTACAGCCATCTTCAATAATAATGCCGCCCCAGTCGCCTCGAATAGCAGCACAAGGACCGATATATACATTTTTACCAATAATAACATTGCCTGTAATAACAGCTTGTGGATGTACGTAAGCGGATTCGTGAACGACTGGTTTAAAGCCTTTAAACTCGTAGAACATGATTTTGTAGTTGTGATAGTTTTAGTGGTTTGAGTTGTTTTGTAATATAATTACTCAAACCACTAAAACTAGCTAAATCTCTTTAGAAAGCATAACCGAAAGTTACGATAAATCGGTTTGCACGACCATTGAAATCGTAAGTATTTCCATCAATTATGATGTTATTTCCGACACGTTGGAAGTTTCCTTCGTACTTAATATCAATGACGAACTTAGCAATATCTAAACCTAAACCTGCTTGCCAGCCCCAGTTGAAGCCTTGTAAAGTACTTACTAAATCCTCTTGTTCATCAAAAAATTCTACCAAATCATTTGTATTCGTCAAGGTCATCGAGCCGACTGCACCAGCCTGAAAACGCAAGGCCGAAAATTTGTATCCAACAATTATTGGAATATCTAAAGTGCTGAATCGGTCGTCTAAAATTTGTTGTTGACTGGTGCTAAGGTTAGCAAGTGTATAATTATGTCCACGAGTATTAAATAATACTTCTGGCTGAATGAAGAAATCTTTAACCGTTACTCGTGCAAAGCCACCAACATGAAAACCAAAGTGTGAACTTTCCATTTTCATTAATAAACTATCTGCTCCATCAGAAAACTTTAAGGCTTCGGAGTCCGCAACAGAACTTGTTGCAGCACCTACTCGAAGGCCGTATTTTAATAATTGTGCGTCCACTGAATTTAATGCGAAAATCATGATTGCTAAAAGAAAAATTCGTTTCATCATTTCTATTTTTGTTTAAAAAAGTTATCAATTACCTATAATTGAGACAAACGTATAAAAAATATTTAATGTTTGCTTATTGTTCCTAAATTTATCAAAATGGAAATTTTAAAAAAGGTATCAGCATGGCTACTTCTTGCTGATAAATCCGATATTCTAACCCAAATTGTTCTAATAAATTTCGCTCTTCTAAGGCAGCACCAACGTATATGTATGCCGACATTAGAAATGCAAAAAAGAAGTGACCAAGTGTTAAATAAGGTGTTGCCCAAAAGGAGATCAGAAATCCAAAGTATATTGGATGCCGAACAAATTTATAAAGCAAAGGTGTTTGTAATTTGGACTCGCCCCTATCATTGGCGGAAGCCTGAACCTGTCGCCATCCACTAAAATCAACTGCATTTAAAGATAGGATACTGACTCCGATAATGCCTAAACCCAAAATGCTCAACCCGTTAATAAATACAGCTGAGGCTGAACCTCGAAAATCCCAGATAACGACGTTAATCGGTTGCCAAAATAATATGATAATGCCTAAGATGATACTTGAAAAAAGTAAATAAGTCACTCGTTCAACGGAGGCAGGAATGATTTCTTTCCACCATTTTTTGAACCAATTACGAGCCATAATGCTGTGCTGGAGTCCGAAGAGTAAGATCAAAGAAAAATTCCGAATAACATCTAATCCATTGATTCCAGTACTGGCTTCGGCACTAATTTGTTTAGGTACAAACACGTTTTGATAAAAACCAACGAAATACAGTAAAACTGTAGTTGTTAGGAAGTAGCAAAAAAAAGTGTAGATGTATGTGATTAGTTTATTCATTTATCGTTATTTCAGTGGTTGTAAAAATAACGTCTTTGCTAATAATTCACCTATTTTAGTGTTGATTAAAATAAAAAAACTCATAATACAGATTAATTTAAAGCGTGTGTCTTGAGCATTTCTTACAAAAAAACAGCGGATTAGTTTTTTTATTATTCTAAAAGGATTTCCTCATAAAGATAATTTGAACCCGAAAAGTTTAGACTCCATTTTTTTACAAGAAAGTTATTTTTATTCAAAAAAATGACTGCAGGTATAGTCGAGAACAAAACCTTGTTATTGACTTGATTCTTAGTTAATTATCAGAATATTTATTGGATAGACAAACCGCTTGATTCGATAGAACGGATTTTTAGAATTTCAAATATAGGAGAGTAGATTAGAATAATTCAATTTCGTAACCTAAATTTGCGATTGTAAATGGGGTGCTACGTTAGTAAACTAACAGGCTGAGATCATACTCATGTATATTTGATTCAAAAGTAAATCAAATATCGGGAACCTGGCCAGGTAATTCTGGTAAGGAACATTACTTTTTTAATTATGAAATATTAATTAAACACTTCTCAGATTTAACAATTTTTCTTAGTTGTTAAATAATTAATCAGTGAATCTATTGATTAATTCCGAATAACTTACCAAACTAAATCACTCCGATTTTTTTAATGCTACAAACGATTAAAAGCCATCATTTTAGTTGTTCGAATATAATTTGAACACTAAGATAGTCGGATAATATTAACCGTTTACAGTAGTTTTCAAAATTATTGGAATTATGAAACAGGTTGTTTTAACAGCTTTGTGTGTACTATCTTACGTATTTTCATTTGGTCAATACTCGATTACAGGTATTGTAAAAGATGCAGTAACGGGTGAAGCTTTGCTTGGTGCAAATGTAATTGTTGAAGAAAACTCAAAAGGTGCATCGGCCGATTATAACGGGAAATTTATCATTGAAGACCTCGCTCCGAGAAGTTATGTTGTGTTAGTATCTTACCTTGGGTACGAGTCGATTTCGGAAACGGTTGTCATAAAGGATCGTTCTGTGAACCTTACTTTTGAGCTCAAAGCTAAAGCGAGTGATGTTCAAATCTTACCTATCATTCGAGCGAATCCTTTGAGAGCAACTGAATTGACACCGATGACTTACTATGATATGAGTAAGGAAGAACTGGAGGCGAATAATCTGGGGCAAGATGTGCCGTACTTGTTACAAATGACTCCTTCGACGGTCGTCACCTCTGATGCTGGTCATGGTATTGGTTACACCGGAATCCGAATTCGAGGAACGGATCCTTCTCGTATTAATGTAACTATTAATGGTATTCCAGTCAATGATGCCGAGTCACAAGGCGTTTTTTGGGTAAATTTACCAGATATTGTTTCTTCGGCTGGTAGTATTCAGATTCAGCGTGGTGTCGGTACTTCAACAAATGGTGCTGGGGCGTTTGGTGGAACAATCAACTTAGAAACCGACAGGACAAAAGCAGAACCTTTTGTAGGAATTGATGCCGGAATTGGCTCATTTGGTACGTTGCGTTCGAACGTCAGTTTTGACTCTGGTCTAAAAGGGAATTTTAATATTAATGGTCGTGCGTCATTAATTCAATCTGACGGCTATATCGACCGTGCAACTTCTGATCTATGGTCTTATTATTTATCGGCCAGTTATATTGGAAAAAACAACTCTTTAGAATTTATTAATTTTCATGGTAAAGAAGTGACGTATCAGGCCTGGTATGGTGTTGCTCCTGAAGTTTTGGAAACAAATAGAACTTTCAACGAAGCAGGAACAGAACGCTCCGGCGATCCTTATGATAATCAAGTGGATAATTATCAACAGACTTATTATCAATTATTGTATAAACACGAGTTTGAAAAAGGGGCGTTGAGTGCTGCCTTGCATTATACGCGTGGAAAAGGTTATTATGAAGAATACAAAGCTGGGGAAGCGGTCGATTATTACAATTTAAGTAATTTTATTACAGACACTTCAGAAACAGACTTAGTACGTCGTCGCTGGTTGGATAATCATTTTTATGGTGCGACGGCTTCCTACACGTACACTCCAAATTCTAAATTAAACCTGATTGTTGGTGGAGCATTGAATAATTACATTGGGGATCATTTTGGGGAAAGTGTTTGGGCTTCGGAAGCCTCGGAAACTTTGAATCAAACTTTTTCAGATGTCGGAATTTTATATTACGCAGGAGTAGGAGAGAAGCTCGATGCGAATATTTACACGAAAGTGAATTATCAATTAACGGAAAAATTAAATGCTTTTGCAGATGTTCAATATCGTTTTATAGATTATAATATTACGGGTATTGATAATGATAAACGAGACGTTTCTCAATCGCATCGGTTCAATTTCTTGAATCCGAAGGTAGGGCTGACATTCCAACAAAATGAGAAAGTTGATTTTTACTTTTCTTACGCTATGGCGAATCGAGAGCCAAATCGTGGTGATTTTACGGATGCACCGACTGATGCTGTTCCGACTTCAGAGCGGTTGCATGATTTCGAGTTAGGGAATCGGTTGTCTTTCGACAAATTTTCATTCAATACAAACGTATATTATATGAGATATGATAATCAGTTGGTATTGACAGGGCAGATCAATGATGTCGGTTCGCCGATTCGTACAAATGTCGATAAGTCTTATCGCTTAGGTTTAGAATTAGTTGGTGGAGCAAAACTAACAGACTGGCTTGAGGTTCAAGCTAATGCAACTTTTAGTGAAAATAAAATCATTGATTTTGTAGAATATGTGGACGATTGGGACAATTGGGGCAGTCAAATCACGATAAATCACGGAAATACCGACATTGCTTTTTCTCCGAATCTTATCGCAGCAGCAGAAGTGATTTTTACGCCTTTTGAAAATGAGGTGATTAATACAGAAGCGGCAGTTATGTATAAATACGTCGGCCAGCAATTTATTGATAATACCAGTTTAGAAAGTTCGTCTTTAGATGCGTTCGCAACAACTGATATTCGCTTGTCTTTAGGCTTGAAGCAAGATTGGGCAAAAAATATTCGCTTGACATTTTTGACTCGTAATGCATTCAATCATTTATATGAGTCGAATGCTTGGATTTATCGCTATAATTCAGGCGGCGTAGTCGATCAATTTGTGGGCTTATATCCACAAGCTGGAAGACATTATTTTGTAGGATTGGACTTGAAGTTTTAGCAGGAAACGTTGTTCTTCGTGCGAACCTTGTTATCCTAAAGGTTGGTACGAAGAACAAATAATCCCCTAAGTTATTTTGCTACATAATCCTATTTAGTTGGGCTGGAATCAAAATAATTATCTTTGTTTATAAAAATAATTACAAACTATTTGCTATTTTAATAAAATAGCTATAAATTTGCATCGCTTTTAAAGCAAACACATAGTTTGGACCCGTAGCTCAGCTGGATAGAGCATCTCACTTCTAATGAGACGGTCACAGGTTCGAATCCTGTCGGGTTCACAATTCTAATTGTTAAAAAACGGTAAATAACTGTCAATCAGTTGTTTACCGTTTTTTTGTTTCTGTTATGATCGTTCTACTATTACCTGTCGAATAAATTCGTCGGTACGAAAAAAAAATCGAGGGCGTAAGCCCTAATATAAAGAAACTCGACAACAAAACGATAAGGAGCAAATGGCAGGAGGGCGGATGCCCTGCCATGCTCCTTATCGTTTTTGTTGCTTCGTCTATGCTACCGCTGCTCTTGTCCTTCCCTAGCTCAATTACTACTGAATGTCTGTACCTGCCTATGGCTAAGTCACGCAAAAGCGAAAGGCGTTTTATGCTTTCCTCCGTTGTTTAAAAATTTGGCGATTTTTTGCAAAGAGTAACGTAAAACGCTTTCTATATTTTGATTATCCCGAGATTTCGGGACAAGTTATGTTTATTTAGTTTTCTATCATTGCTGGCTAATTTACTATTTTAATTCAAAAAAAAGATAAATCTATATTACAATCAATAGAAAAAAACACTATTTTTATTTTTTGATGATTTACGAAACCTAAAAATCATAATCCCATGCCCTTAAGCTGGAATGAAATAAAATCTCGTGCGGTCGCTTTCTCCAATGAATGGAAAGATACAGAGCAAGAACACGCAGAAGCCAAATCCTTTTGGGACGATTTCTTTAAAGTATTTGGAATATCAAGACGTAGAATTGCGACTTTCGA
>CBFIHR010000062.1:0-26551 GCA_965662365.1 Saprospiraceae bacterium | reverse complement strand
ATGTTGGTAAATTTACTAATTTGTATCAATGATAAACAAAACGTAATTATCTGATTATAAACTTATAAGGTTTTTAAAATGGATAGTTTTGTTAAAATGAATACTTCAATTTGCTCAATTTTTAGGATGTTGATAAAATCGGGAAAATTAAACAAACAAATAATCACAATATTTTGATAAATCAAGCAATTATTTTGGCAGGTGGATTTGGAACTCGTCTAAAGTCCGTGGTGACAGACGTTCCGAAGCCGATGGCGTCAGTTTGTGAACGACCGTTTTTGGCGTTTATTATGGATTATTTAGCGAAAGCGAACTTTAAGAAAGTCGTCTTGTCGATTGGTTATAAAGGCGAAGTTATTCAGGCGTATTTCGGAAGTTACTACAAAGGCATTGAGGTCGAATATGCGACAGAAGCAACACCTTTGGGTACGGGCGGTGGCATCTTAAATGCTACGGCGACTTGCACGGATGAACCGATTTTGGTGCTGAATGGAGACACTTTTTTTGATGTTCCGATTGATGATTTTTATACTTTTTTTAATAAGCATCAATCTGATTTGGCTTTTGCGTTGAAGCCGATGACAGACTTTGAACGTTATGGAACAGTGGTTTTAGGGGAAGCTCAACGAATTATAAAATTTCAAGAAAAACAATATCAGAAATCTGGTTTAATAAACGGTGGAGCGTATATTTTACGTAAGTCAATTTTTGAAAATCAAGGTTTTACAATTGGTCAAAAGTTTTCATTTGAATCTGATTTTTTAGAAAAATATGTTGATGATTTGAAATTTAGCGGCTTCGTGGTAGAGGAATATTTTATTGACATTGGCATACCGGAAGACTATGCAAAAGCACAAATTGATTTTTCTAAATGGATAAATGAATAAGCAATAATGGATAATTCTCCAATTGATTTTATTAAAAATATTAATTCTGATTGGACGCTTTTTTTGGATCGAGATGGTGTAATTAATCATCGTTTGCCAGGAGATTATGTCAAGGCTTGGTCGGAGTTTGAGTTTTTTGAGGATTTTTTAGACGCATTGGCGAAAGCCAGTAAAATATTCCAAACGATCGTCATCGTCACGAATCAGCAAGGGGTCGGCAAAGGCAAAATGACTATGGAAATGGTCGAGGCGGTTCATGCTGCTATGTTATCAAGAATAAGGGAAACTGGCGGCAGAATTGACAAAATCTATGTTTGTCCGGATTTAAAACACACGAATCCGAGATGCCGAAAACCCAATACTGGAATGGCGGAACAGGCTCAAATAGATTTTCCAACTGTTGATTTTTCAAAGTCGATTATTGTCGGTGATTCGGCTTCTGATATTGAGATGGGAAAACGTCTGGGAATGCAGCGAGTTTTTGTGACGACGAAGCCTGAAGATTTTGCGAAAGCAAAAATAATAGGTTATGAGTTGGAAGTAGGGAGTTTTGGAGCGTTTATGGAAATGTTATGAAAAAACCTGACAGATTTCAAAAACCTGTCAGGTTGATATTTACAATCTTAATAATTTCGCTTTTTGTATCTGAAATTCTTCCTCTGTTAGAATTCCTTTTTCTTTCAAATTTGCCAAACGCTCTAATTTAGCGATAACATCATCGGTCAACTCCATGGTTTTAGGCGTTTCGGCTGTTAATTTTTGCGATAAAGTATAGCCATTTTTGACAAAACGCTCGAACTGAGGTTGCGTTCTTAAGTAAGCTAAGTGATCGTGTGTTTTAATTTTTTCAAAATTGCTATAACCCTGCTCTACTGCACGTTGTAGGTGCATAAATGCACTTTGTGCTTCTTCCTCCAAAGAGTATAAACAAGCCAAGTTAAAATTAATTTGTGGATCGTGCGACTGCACTTTCAATGACTTTATGTAAGACTGAATCGCTCCACGGAAGTCATAATCTCGGTATAGTTTTGTCCCTTCTATTTTGAAAGGATTTGTTGTTTTTTCTATTTTTCGTTTTGGTGCTTGTTGCCGTTGCTGTTGTGGTCGCTGTTGCTGATAGGCATCAGCACGGTAGCTGTGATTACCGGCGGTTTGTCCTTGTGTATTCACATTGATATTGACGTTTTGTGTTCGATGTCGATATAAATGTGGATTATATTTATAATTAAAATCGTCATCATTCATTGTTAGGAAGATAATTCCATCAACTAATCCGATTAAAAAAGGAATTCCGGTCCAAAAAAATAAGGCATAAAGGATACCCTTTCCAACTTCACCCAAGTAAAATCGGTGAATTCCAAACATACCTACAAAAAAAGCTAATAATCCTGCTGCAATCTTACTTTTCATATTTTTTCGAAAACTATAATTTTATATTAATAATTTATGTATCTGAAAATCAAAACCTCAATCTAAGCCCTAAAATCATGGTTTAAACCTAAAAAGACAACTAATTAACGTAAAAAATACCATATTGGGTCACTATTTTTAGACGAATCTTCAATTACACCGTAATAACGATGAAAAGAGTAACAGAAATTGCTTTAATCGAACTGATTATATTTTTATTGCTTTGGGTTTGGAATGGTTTTTTAGCCTTCTATTTGACGATAGCGTTGACCTTTATTTGCTTTTTTATCTTAATAATTGCCCTAATCGCTGAATGGATTGAAACCTCAAAAGTCAAGCGAATTTATTTTTATGCGATGGCGATTTCGATTGTAGTGCCGTGGATTTCGGCAGCGATTATTTACGCGTTAGATTTGGACATTGTAGTTTTTAATTAAAAAAATCCTGATTAAATTTTACGAAGATTTTTCAACCTTCAGAAAGTTAATTTTATACGATTTTTAAAAACTCCATTTTAATCTTAAAAACATCAAATTCGATGCAAACCGATATTCTTTATTCAACATTGAACCAGCAATTTGTCCAATCAAGTCAATATTCCAATTATCCTTAATGGTATAAGTCAAGGTCGGATTGAAAAATAATAAATGGTCATCGCTCGGGCTGTAAATAATGGATAAAGCGCCAGAAATTGACGGATTGAAAGGGTAGGAGATAAGTCCAAAACCGGTGTATTTATACGGAAATAAATTTTTCGCATCAATATTTAAAGCCAATAAATTCGTTGTTGCCGATTCGGCTGTTCCTAAAGAATTATACAAAAAACCTGCACTTACGTAAGTTGAATTTTCAAAAGCATAATCAAAAGCAATCGTTCCTGCAAAAGTCGTTGTAGCGGTGTCGTAACCTTGAAAAACCGAGGCTTCACCTTTAAAACCAACATCCTTAATATTTCCTGCCCAACCCAAGCCAGCAACAATATCTTTACGAAAAACGCCACCTAAAACTTGAAAATCATAATTCCATTTATTGAATTTCCATAAACCGCCAGCGACAATTTCGTCCGTATTTTCAAACGCCTTGACGGCAAATTCTACACTCGAAGTCGCTCCGGTATAATACGTCACACGCACGGCATCAGAACCAGGTCGTTCTTCATAATCAAAATCAAAATACGAAAACGCATTAAAAATATCATGCGGATTCCAAACCGTATTAATGCCCCAGTTGATACGTTGTCGCCCAACTCGCACATTCCATTTTTCGTTGGAATAATCGACATACAAACGGTCAAACATCGAATACCAAGTCAAAGTCGATTTGCCAACAATCACCAGCGATAAATCCAAAACATCGTCATTTATGCCATCAATGCCTTCGTGAAAAGGTTGCAGCGGATTGCCGGTATTTATCAAATTTCCATAAAAAATCTGCGTCCGTAAATCTGCCTTGAACGTCCAATTATCATTAAAATAATAATTGAAATTAATCCGATTATGAAACTGATTATTAAATAAATAGACATTGCCATTCGTATCAATAATCGCTGTTCGCAAGTCTTTGATATATCCATCAATTGACCATTTTTTCGGTTTCTTTTCCTCAAATTCCGTGCTTTCTACTTCCTCGACTTCGTAAATTTCCCTTTCGGGAACAATCGTATCGGTTGCTATCAATTCTTCGTCGATTTCCTCCTCTATCGGTTCTTCTTCGACTTGCGTGAAACCGAAAATTGGTAAGAAAATCAATATTATAAAGGTGTGTTTTTTCATTGGTGAATAGTATTGTCCACACTATTCCGTCATTCCGACTTTCATTGAAATGACGGAAAAAGTGTAAAGTTTTAGATTATGTTCGTTACTTACCGTTTACCGTCTAATATCCGAATCAATCTTCCCATCAACCAAGGTGATTACTCGTTTTGCTCGATCGACAACTCGTTGATCGTGCGTCGAAAAGACAAAAGTGATGTGTTCTTCTTCGTTTAGTTTTGCCATAATATCCAGTAAGTCTGCGGTCGATTTTGAATCTAAATTCGCAGTCGGTTCATCGGCTAAAACGAACTTTGGTTTTGATGCTAAGGCACGAGCGACGGCAACACGCTGTTGCTGTCCGCCGGAGAGTTCTTTTGGTCGTTTGTCGGCTTTGTCGCCAATTCCGACCGCATTTAATAACTCATTGGTTCGAGCGTCCATTTCTGATTTTGACCGACCTTGTAACAACATCACAAACTCCACGTTTTCTTTAGCTGTCAAGACTGGAATGAGGTTGTAAGACTGAAAGACGAAACCGATATTATTTCGACGAAAGTCGATTAATTGATTATCAGAAAGGGTGGAAATATCGTTTCCGCCCACTTCAATTGAACCTTCTGTCGGATTGTCCAAACCGCCAATAATATTTAATAAGGTCGATTTTCCTGAACCCGAAGGCCCAACAATCGCTGTAAATTCTCCTTTTTTAATTTCTATATCAACCCCTTGCAATGCGTGAACTGCAATCGGTGAATCAGGATTATATGTTTTATGCAAATTTTTTGCTGCTATTACGTTCATTTTTTTGATTTTTATTTTCCACAGATATAACCTGCGATTATTCAAATTTATCCCTTTCGGAGTTATTTTATTTGTCGTCTGTTGTCAAGTGAGCAACGCACGTCAGTCAGTTATTTTTTATATTTTATTAATCGCTTCAATCGGTTTCAACCTCGTTGCTTTGAAAGCAGGATAAAGCGAAGCCAACAAAGCGGTAAAAAATACCGAAATTGAAATTGACACAAAAAATGTCGGGTCAATCGACGGATAAATCATACTACTCATACCAAAATCTGATAAACCAGCTTCGTAGCTTGATAAATCAATGCCGTTTTTGTTGAGATAGACGACGGTGATAAATCCTAAAATAATCCCAACTGGCAAACCGACCAACGATAATAAAAGTGTTTCTATTACGATCATTCCGAATACTTTTATACGATTCATACCGACTGCCATCAAAACGCCCAGTTCTTTCACACGCTCCAGAACGGCCATTAGCATCGTATTGATGATTCCAAAAATCAAGGCAATCATAACGATAGTTGTAATAATCGAACCGCTGGTTTTAAATTGTGTATCGAATAGCTTTATCATTGGCATAACTTCTTCGTAATCCTGTACTTTTAGGTTGTTGAAAGTGATACCTAAGCCTTTTGCAATGGTTTTTGTTTGCTCAAAATCATTGACTCGAACGGCGATTTCATGCACGTCACCGTTGTTTTTGAAAACAGGAGAAAAGTCTTGTGTTCGGACATAAACAATGCCTTCATCAAGTTTGCTGTTGCCGCTGCTGTAAAGCCCGACAATTCGATAGACTTGAGCCGTCAATTCACCATTCATGTCCTGATACTGCAAGGATATTTTTTTGCCAACTTTGATTTTTAGCTTTTCGGCCAATGATTGACCGATGACAATCGGATTGCGTTTGTCGTCATTAAAATAATCCCCTTCTTGAATTTTATTGTTCAAATTGACAACTTCGGCTTCGTCCGCAGGATTCACTGCACGAATTGAAACGCCCTTTGATACCCGAGGAGCAATGACAATTCCGTTGGTAATAATACGAGCCGACATCGATGCTATACCTTGCGTTTGGCTTAATTCAGTAAGTATTTTTTTAGAGTTTGGAATAACAAATTCACTTTTATGTTCCTTTAAAAATTCGTCTTTATGTATTTGAATGTGTGAAGTCTGATTATTAATAATATCAGCGACGTACATTTCGCCCATGCCCTGCATCCAGCTATTGATAAAGGATAAGGCCCAAATTCCGATAATTATCGCTCCAATAATTATCAGGCTTCGGCTTCGATTCCGCCATATATTTCGCCAAGCTATTGTTAGTAACATATTTTTATGATTTTTTTACGATTTAAAAGACCTAACTTTTTTCGTTGTGCTGCCTTTTTTGTGCATTTAATGTCTCATTGCTTCAATAGCCTTCAGTTTTCTTACTTTACGAATAATGAAAAGCGAAAGCAGGATTGAAATAACGAAAATTGTCATGGCTTCATTAATAAAAATATTGAGATCGAAACTAAATGGAATTTCAGCAGGAACACCAAAATCATCGTAAGCCGCTTTTGCATCTTCGCCCATTAAGGAAACAGGAATCGGATTTTTATAGAAATAATAGACAATAGGTAAAGCCAACAACGCACCAGTTAAAACCCCTAAAAAATTGATAAACAGGGTTTCGATAGATACCATTAGACTCAACCGCCAACGTTTCATGCCGATAGCGTTCATCACACCAAATTCGTATTCTCGCTCTTTCAACATCATTAGAATAGTTCCAAAAATTACGAAGCCAATAATTAAATATAAAATCCAGGGTACAATTTTACTACCGACCTCTTTTAATTCTCGAGTCTTGAGTAACTCTACCATCATTTGCTCCCACAAGACAATATTATAGGTTGAAGCCGTATCTAATTTTGATTGTAAATCAGCTACAATATTTTTATCCTGTCCAGGTTTATCGGTATCTATGACCAAGGCAGTGACTTGATTATTAGCGACAAAAAGCTCTTGAGCTTTTGCTAAGGTCATGAAAACCATCCCACGCATTTGTGGCATTCTAAACTTAACAACACCTCGAATTGGAAATTTACCGGCAGCATTCGCCCCATGAAAACCTTGTCCAATAAAGACCATTGTATCACCGATCTCGAGGTGCATTTCTCGTGCAAGCGTATCCGAAATCAAAACGCCATCGTCCGTCTGCGATAAGTATTGACCAGCTTTGATCGAATCAGCGACGTTTGTCATTTTATTTTCTGCTTCAGGGTCAGATCCTACGATTTGTAGTGGTTTTGTGCTATTGTCAAACGCTGCCAAAACGAAACCTTCTAACCGAGGAACAATTGTCTGAACGTCTTTCGTTGCTGTAACTATTTTTTTGAGTTCAGGTGTGTATTCAAAGGCATTATCTAAAGACTGTTCCTCCAGATAATCTTTGCCCTGTACCTGTACATAACCATAATATCCTTCGACAATTCCATTAATAATTGTATCCCAACTCCCTGATTGAAAGGAGTTTAGAAGAATCGATAAAAAAACACTAAACGTCACCGCTGCCGCAGTGATTAGCGTTCTTGACCGATTCCGCCAGATATTACGGTATGCCATTTTGAGTAAACTTTTCATCTGTTTTGTTTGAATGTTCGAGTGTTTGACTATTCGAGTGTTGAGGCAACATTTTAATAGTCAAACAATCAAATATTTGAACACTATTTAACTTTTTTCATATTCTGAATCGTAAAGAAACTTTCCTTTAAGCTTACGCCAAATTCAATATTTTCATATTCCAAAATCGTTCTGTTTTTAGGTTCGTCAGCAGGTTTAATAATCATTTTGGTCGTAATCGTTCGGCCGCCCATTTCTTTGATATTTGTACCTAAAAACTTATTGACCAATTCGCCATCTTCATCATAAAATTCCGTTTTTAATTGTAAAAAGTGTTTCGTATCAATCAAAATCCAAATTTTCCCCCAAACGACAGCCGCATCTTCTTTTGGTGTCAATTCGATTTTGTAACAGATGTGGTCACCGTATTTTACTTTTTTTAATAATTTGTGGTCGTAATCTTTTACAATCGAAGATTCACGCACCATATCGTCATTTTTTAAATCAGAACCCATCCAGCCTTGCGACATCATCGAAGGATTCATTTTAATCACTCGGTCGATTTTTGGCTGCCAGTTCCAAACTTCACTATCTCTTTTTAAAAACGCCGTTCCTTTGTCACTTGCAGGGCCAGTCACCAGAGTCATGCTGTAATCATCGCCTAAAGTCCACGTTTTCATCGTTGTTGTTTTTTTCCATTTTGGACGAACGACCGTCATTTTCATCGTTGCTTTACTTGATAATCCACGAAAATTCTCTTCTGACTTTTTAATAATTTCAGTAGCGGTCATGTTTTGATTCGGCTTGACCGTTGCCTTTCTATTTGTGGTAAAAGCCATTGCGACAATTGCAAATACAGCGATTACGGTGAATATTGATTTGTTCATAGTTTTATGTATTTTGAGTTGTAAATTTTGAGTTGTAAATTTTGAGTTGTGTATTGCGAGTTTGACCACTTCAATGATAGAAAACAGCATTTTAAAAATCATTAGTTTAATAACTCATTATCTGTTATCAATTCGTCAAACCCGAAACTCATTTATTTACAAAATTTATTTATCAAATAATTTTTCATTTCCTCCAGCGGATAATCATCTTTCAAGTGTATATATTGCATCATAATACCCGTAAGTGAACTACCTAAAAAGAAGGCTTCTAGTTGTGGCTTTTCTGCTCCCAACTCTTCAAATAGTTGAGTAAACTGCTGCATTCCAGCGGTTCGTTGTGCTGAAAATTTTTCTTTAATATGTGTTGAAATTTCGTCTTGAAGCGACAACGCCGTCATTAGTTTCCAATGATGTAAATTCAAATCAATCATCGCAAACATTCCTTCAATGATCATTTGTAGTCGTCGTTTTGGCGGAATTTCGTTCATCGAAACACTTTGATAAGCGGCTTGTTTGTCATCGGCTGCACCAAATAAAATCGTATCAAGTAAGGCTTCTTTACTCTCGAAGTAATTATACATCAAGCCTTTAGAGACACCCGCTGCTTTCGCAATTTTACTAATCGACGTATTGTGATAACCATTTTTTGCAAATAGTTGTAGTGCAGTTTCTGTAATTTCCGCCCTTCGTCTTTGACGAATTTCCTCAAATTGTTCTTCTTTTCTTGGCATAATTAGTTATTCTTATTTTAAAATGACCGACCGTTCAGTCAAAGTTAAATTAAAAAAGTAATGCCAGTCAAGTATTTTGAAAAAAAACAGTGGAAAAAGCGATAAAAGTCAGTTTTTTGCAGGGAAAGCGTGGGAATAATAAAAGTAGTGAGATAAGTTTTTTTGAGTTTTAGGGAAAGGTCTGATAGTTTTTAAAGCTACCAGACCTGATTATTAATTAGTTTTTTGAAATTAAAAATATGTTTGTTTAGAAATTAGAATCTGATTTTACATTAATTTTTTCAGACCAATTTCTTTTCCTTTTTCTAACATAAATTCGAAAGCGGCTTCATAATTATTCGGAATATCGCCATCAAGAATAGCTTCTTTAATTGCACTTTTGATCATACCGACAGGTCGAGACGGTGGAATATCAAAAGTCGCCATAATGACTTCACCAGAAATAGGCGGTTGCCAATTGCGAATGTGGTCCCGTTCTTCGATTTCTTTCAGTTTTTCACGCACTAACTCATAATTTTCCAAATATCGCTTGACACGTCTTGGATTTTTGGAGGTAATGTCGGCTTCACAGAGCATCATCAAATCCTCCAGGTCTTCGTCTGCTTCAAACAATAAGCGTCGGATTGCTGAATCCGTTATATTGTCTTTTGTCAAAGAGATTGGGCGTAAGTGCAATTTGACTAATTTTTGCACGTACTTCATTTTGTGGTCAAGTGGCAAGCGAAAACGCTTGAAAATCTTCGGGGTCATTCTTGCACCGACGACTTCATGCCCATGAAACGTCCAACCGACTTTGTTATCAAAACGCTTCGTTGGCGGTTTTGCAATGTCGTGCATAATCGCTGCCCAACGCAGCCAAAGTTTATCCGTATTTCGAGAAAGATTATCTAAAACTTCTAACGTGTGATAAAAATTATCTTTGTGACCTTTTCCATTTTTTATATCAACTCCTTGCAGTCGGTACATTTCAGGAAAAATGATTTTTAATAAACCAGTGTCGAATAGGAGTTTGAAACCAATGGAGGGCGTCGGGGAAAGAATGATTTTATTCAACTCTGTCGTGACTCGTTCCATTGATATAATCCGAACTCTTTGAGCATTTTTTTTGATAGAAGCCAGCGTTTCTGGCGTAATTGTAAAGTTGAGTTGAGTCGCAAAACGAATTGCCCGCATCATTCGCAAAGGGTCATCAGAAAACGTTTTATCGGGAGCTAAAGGCGTTTTGATGATTTTTTCTTCTAAGTGATATAGACCATCAAACGGATCAATAATTTCGCCATAGTTGCGTTCATTAAGGCTTACCGCCAATGCGTTGACTGTAAAATCTCGACGATTCTGGTCATCTTCCAAGCTACCATTTTCTACGGTAGGTTTGCGAGAGTCTGAACGATATGATTCTTTTCTTGCGCCGACAAATTCTACTTCCAAATCGTTATGACGTAACATCGCTGTACCAAAACGCTTATAAGTTGTTACTTTTGGGCGAGGTCTAAGTTTACGAGCGATAGCCGTTGCTAATTTGATTCCGCTACCAACACAGACAATATCCATATCCTTTGACGGTCGTCCAAGCAATCTATCACGGACATAGCCACCAACGACATAAGTTGGCATATTTAGTTCTGCGGCAGTATCAGAGATAAGTTCAAATATCTTTCTTTCATGCTCTTTTATATCAAACAGCATTTTTTATAGTATTAATTTTTTAATTGTTAATTGATTCCAAAGGCGTTTCAACCAAATACTTTAGAGAAAAGTTCTAAAAAGCGATTTGTAGCAAAAGTAAGGAAAACAAATAGGACAATAATAGTATCGGTTAAACTTTTAGTGATGAACCTACTTTTATTCTGATGTAGTATTTACCTTGAAGACGGCAAGTAGGCTGTTTGTTGTGCTAAAAACTGCCGCAAAGTATGGGTTTTTTACGAGAATTTAGTTTTTAATCTTGTTGAGTTTGAGCCTAATTTAAAACCCTTTTTTTATTTTGCTGTTTGACATCAAATAATTGATTTGCAACGTTCTTAAGGAAAAAATCCAAAACTGCCTTCAATAAAATTGATTGATTCCAATAGAAATCCCTCATTTTTAATAAAATACACTATTATTCGGATTTTTATCGTTCGAAAAGGTATAAATTTGGATAAATAGAAGTCATGATTTTTAAGTATTCTAAAAATCAACTGAAAAAGGCGGTGTGCAACAATCAAAAAACTTAATTGTTAACAGAGATGAGAATAAAACCAAATTATCAATTATATACCAACTCAGTAGATTAAGCAATACATGAAGCACTAAAGATTATTTATCTTGTGCATATATTGTTTAATAAACACAAAAAATATCATTTTGAAAACATTTCTACGGTTATCGCAAATTATCTTATTTGTCTTATTGTCCTCGACTGCTGCCAAAGCATGGCATTTGGTGGGCGGGGAGATGTACTACGAGTGTCTGGGTAACAATCAGTATAAAATCACGATGATTGTCTATCGAGATTGTCGAGTTCAGCAGAATCCTGCTGCCCCTTTCGATCAGCAAGCACCTTTTAGTGTTTTTAATAGCGATGGTGGGCAAGTAGCGGTCAATGGTGGCTCGAATACAGTGTTTGTTCCTATTAGTAATGGACCTAATAATATTCCTGTTTCGACAGGAAATCCTTGTGTCATTCCGCCATCGGGGCTATGTGTCGAAGAGGCGACTTACGAAACAATCTTAACGCTGCCATACAGTCCGGGCGGTTATCATATTGCTTATCAGCGCTGTTGCCGAAATAGTACAATTACAAATATTTTTAATCCAAATACTTATGGTGGTACATTCACTACGTTTATTTCGGATTTGGCACAGACAAGCTGTAATGCGGGTGCAAGATTTAATAATTTTCCTCCAATTGTTATTTGTACAAATCAACCATTGAATGTTGATCATAGTGCATCTGATCCTGAAGGTGATTCTTTAGTGTATTCGTTTTGTGCACCTTACACTGGTTTTCAACAAGGAAACCCGGGACCAGGGCCAGCAACTCCACCGCCTTATTCTACTGTTCCATTTATTCCACCTTTGTCCGCATCTAATCCTTTAGGTGGGAGTCCTCAAATTACGATTAATCCACAAACAGGAATTATCACAGGGATTCCTGTCATGCCTGGGCAATATGTCGTTGGGGTTTGTGTAGAAGAATATCGGAATGGCGTTTTGTTAAGTACGCTCCGCCGAGATTTTCAGTTTAATGCGACGGCTTGTGCGGTTACAGTTCAGGCAGATATTGAAGAAGATTATAAGACAGGGTTCAGAGAGTTTGTACTTGAAAATTGTGGTGATACGGTAATTGATTTTATAAATCAAAGTGGTCAAACACAATTTATCAATGGCTATGAATGGAATTTTGATTTAAACAATGGCTCTTCGTTTAATTCGACAAATACAGGACCGGTTATTACTTTTCCTGGTTATGATACCTATGAGGGAATTATGGTTGTTAATCCGGGAAGTACGGGCTGTACAGATACGGCCTTTATTACGGTTATTGTGCATCCACCTCCGACTGCAGCGTTTTCATATACTTATGATTCTTGTATTGTTGGGCCGGTTTCCTTCTTTGATAATTCTCTTACAGGCAATCCAAATGATACGATTGCGTATTATTTATGGGAATTTGACGATGGAAATGTCGCAGACACGCTCAATCCTGTTTACCAATATTCAGATGCAGGCTCGTATAATGTCGAATTAACGGTGACGGATCAAAATGGTTGTGTAGATTCTTTGACTCAGAATTTGGTTTGGGCGCCAACTCCGATTATTGATATTGTGCCAAGTGCCTTTGTTGGTTGTGCACCGGGCGATATTGAATTTGTCAACAATTCTTATCCGATAACTGGCTACACGACTACCTGGGATTTGGGTGATGGTAATTTTTCTAATGCGGCCAGCCCAATTCATACCTATGCAACGCCAGGGGTTTATACGGTTTCAGTTCATATTGAGTCGCCACTAAATTGTGAGGCATCGGATACATTTCCAGAGTTGATTACGATATACGAAGCACCGATAGCTAATGCAGAGATGACGTTTGATTCTTGTGAAATAGGGCCAGTGGAATTTACTAATTTATCAACAGATGGGGACACAGCTATTCGATATTGGACATGGGACTTGGCAGATGGTAATATTGCGACAGATACGAATATTGTTTATCAATATATAGATGCTGGAAGTTATAACACTGGGTTGTTTGTAGAAGATTACAATGGTTGTACGGATACGTTTTATCAAGTGGTAAATTGGTTTCCAGCACCAGTGATTTTTATTGGGCAGCCTGTTTACGAAGGTTGTAGTCCGTTTACGGTGACGATTGAAAATAATTCTTATCCAATTAATGGTTATGAAACGGTTTGGTCATTGGGCGATGGTGATACGTCATTAGACGCAAGTCCGACACACACCTACGCTGATATAGGAGAATACACGTTGTCGTTGTTCGTGACATCGCCGACAGGCTGTGAGGCCTCGCAAACTTTTGAGAATTTAGTCGTTGTTCATCCTAATCCGGTAGCCGATTTTTCATATAATCCTCAGGTGTTAAACTCGTTCAATCCGACTATTAATATATTTGATCAGTCGGTTGATGCGGTTGCTTGGCAGTGGGATTTTAATAATGAAAGTACATCGTTTGACCAAAATCCAATGCATACATTTTCAGATACGGGGGTTGCGTCGATTCAATTAATTGCTACGCACCCGAGTGGATGTCAAGATACACTGATTCGGTTGATTGACATTGTTCCAGATTATTCGTTCTACTTGCCAAATGCTTTTACTCCAAACGAAGATAATGTTAATGATGGTTTTATGGGAGCGGGTATGTTCTGGACTTTTCAGGAGTATGATATGAAAATTTTCAACCGATGGGGCGAAATGATTTTTGAAACTTCTGATCCGTTTGAGGCTTGGAATGGTCGAAAAAACAATACAGGAAAGTATGTCAAAAATGGTGTATATGTCTGTAAAGTTCGAATACGTGGACCACGGGGCGAAGTCCGTTTCTATGAAACTTTAGTGACGTTAATACGATAAATCAGTTAAGGTTTTTACAAAAAAAAGTCATCAAGTAGTTTTAATATTGCTTGATGACTTTTTTTGTAAAATAAAATTGACTATTTCCCTCTCAACAAATCTTTTACGATTTTCATGATTCGGCGAGGCAGAAACTCGACGGTATGATTGACAATATCAATGATATGGTGCGTTAGCTCGAAAATAGGCATTTCACCAGCCCAATACTTTTTTACAGCAACTTTGACATAATCATCTTTTTTATCGTCCAGCAGCGAGTTTAACCCTAAAGTAATCACAATTAGATCATCTAACCAACCAAATGCTGGTAAAATATCTGGAATCAAATCAATCGGGGAAATGACGTATAAAATTGCTCCTAAAATCGCTCCTTTTTTTTCTGCTTTCATCTTTCCATCAAACAACAATTTGATATTCAAATGTAATAAATCAGGTAGAACGGTCAGCAAATTAATCATCGTGTTGATAGGCGTATCTTCATTTTTACCTTTGATTTGGTTATCAATTTTTCTTCGTAAACGAATATAAAAATCCATGTACTTTTCTTCTTCCTTCGACGCTGATTCTTCAGTCACTTTTTCCTGTTGCTCATTTGCATTTTGCTGTTCGTCATCATTTTCCTCCTCGTTCACCTTGTCGTTTTCTTTATTATTCTTCTCCATATTTGCTACAATTGAAACCGTATTGATTTTTAAAATTGATACGGTTTATTACGAATTAAACTACGAAATTACACTATTTAAAACAATGTTGAAAGGTAAAGAATACCAAAACCTATCAAAAACACCATTCCAAACCATGACCAAATTTTAAAAATTTGATTTGGACGAGCATATTTGGGTACTTCTTTTCTATTTATTAATAAATAATTCGCTATTGCAAAAAACGGTGTGGTTAAAAACGATAAAATCGTGGCTACAAAAACCAAATTGGCCATCGAAGTCATAAAGAATTGCAAAATAATGATTGCACCAATCACTAAGGCGATTATCCAAACCCAGTAAAACTGTTTTGGTTCTTCGTTTTTATCTAATATCAAAGTCGTCGTTCGAGCCATGACTCTCGGCATCGCATCTAAACAAGTCAAGGTAGTACTAAACATCGTTGTAAATGCTGCAATTGCAATCAGCCATTTTGCCCAACTACCTAACGAAACGGTGTACATATCAATCAGCTGACTAGCGAAAACGGCTCCTTTGGGTGAAAACTCGACACCTGAATTAAACATAATCAACGCCCCTAATGACAAAAAGAAAACGGCTAAAAGTATCGTTCCAATGTAGCCAATTCTAAAATCTAATAATGACCGTTTGTAAGTAAAATCTTCAACTGTAGCTTTTTGTTTTTCAACTGTCCAGATAGAATGCCAAACCGATAAATCCAACGGTGCGGGCATCCAACCCATAACGGCTAACAAAAATCCGATTTCTGCCAAAGGTAAATCAAACGTTAAACTCGGCGTCGTCACGTCCTCTTTTCCTACTGCCAAAATCACTGCTAAAAAGGTGGAAACTGTCAAAACGATAATTACGATTTTCATCAAATTATCTAACAAACTGTATTTTCCTATTATTAATAAAGTAGTACAAATTCCTAATAAAACAATTGACCAAGTGACAGGCGATTCAAATATTCCAAACAAATTTATCGCTAAACTTGCCGTTACCACCGTGACAACTGCTTGGATAATAAACATCGTCGCAACGGTTATAAACGCAAAAAGGTATAAGAAACTTTTGTGTATTTTTTTATAGCCACTCACTAAATCTTGACCAGTCGAAGCAGCATATCGAGAGCCGATTTCAAAGAATGGATATTTGACCAAATGTATTAAAATGACTAGCCATAATAAGCCGAAACCAAAGCCAGCACCAGCTTTAGTCGCTTGTACCAAGTGCGATACACCAACTGCCGAACCTGCAAATAACAACCCAGGCCCAAGCATTTTTATAAATTGTGACCAATTTTCCTTTTGATTTGAATTTTCCATAATTGCTTTGGTTGAAAAGTAAAACCAAGTTGAACTTGGTTTATAATGGCGTGAATTTTTGTGTAATGCTTTGTATTTGTAATCTAAATTGGAAACTTTGGAGGTTTTAATTTTAAAGATTTCGTTCTTTGTGGCAACCTTTAAGAGAAATTTTTTATAAAAATTATACCTTAAAGATTGCAAAGTTTTACTATTCTTAATAGAAATAAATCTCAATCTTTAAGGTATAAATTGTGTCAGCAATTTTTCCTTAAAGGTTGACACGAAGAGCAAAACTCATGAAAATATTAAAAATGTTCGAAATTTAAAGATAACCTTATTTAACACCATTCTTACGAATCCAATCTTCAAAATATTGAAGACAAATTTGGTCGATATTAGAACGATTTGCTCCATCCCAATACCATTGTACTTCAGAAATCTCTAAATCTGTTTTTGCCCAATATAGACACCAAAAGTCTTGAATTTCTTCTAAATAATCATTTCCAATATGAATATCTTTTAATATGCTTAATGATTTTAGTAAATCTCGTTCACCTTTTAAAATTTGTTTACCCAAAAAGGTAATATAGTTTGTTAATACGTCATTTTGATTAGAGTAATCAAGATTCAATTCTTCAAAAACTTTATCCGTCAAATGCCGTAATTCATGTTGATTATATGGTTTTAAAATACCAGCTAATTCAATCAAATGCTCGGTTTCAAATCCTTCGATAAGCATCTCAACCGCCCATTGAATCCATTTTTCATCAACGGCTAAGTTAAAATGTTTCCAAGCTAAAATTTCACAAGTAGATTCGATAGGTTTCATTATCAAAATTTAATGCCCAATCGAAACCGTCAAAATCGCTATTCCCAGACCAATCAAAATAGCAATTAATTTATTAACCGGAATTTTATGATTTGTATCTGTTTCAAACAAAATCGTAGTTGCAATATGCAAAAACGAACCGATAACAATCGCCATAATTGCGGAAATCATCTGATTTGTTAATACGCCTTGTTTAAATAAAAAACCGCCAATTGCAGCGGCCAAAGGCGACATTGCACCAAAAATCACTAAGTACAAAACAACGGTACTATCTTTAAATTTAGATAATAACAACAATACGCCTAATGCAAAAGCCGCCGGAATTTTGTGTAAAACAATGGCGTAAAGCAAGTGATTAACACCACTTTCGTGCTGATGTTCGTGACCATGATCGTGGCCGTGATGATGATGTTCGATAATATCTAACGGCAATCCTTCAATGAAAGCGTGCAAACACAATCCCAACATAATCGCCATGGCAGCCGCTGTATTTGTGTTACTTACGGCATGAATGTGGCCATGTTCGACTCCTTTTGATAACTGTTCTAATAATAATTGAATAAAAAAACCTCCCAATACATAAAATCCAATATTGGCTGTTCCATCATAGGTTTCAGGGACAAGATGTAAAAAGGTGATTCCTAAGATATAAGCACCACTAAACGATAAAAGTAACTGCACTAAATTTCTATCATTGCGACGTAAGTAAAACGCCAAACCTCCACCAATCAATACTGACGAAAACAACAAAAGGTAATCTAAATTGCCCATTTTTATATTTATAAATTGTGAATCATAACGAACAACCTTGAAAAGGCTGACCATAAATAGTCCCGACTGCTCGAGATTGCACTTATGGAATTGGTAAATCAATAAAATTTCGACAAAACCGAGCGATAATCAAACCGATGATTGTTCCCAAAAGCGCACCGCCCAAAATATCTATCGGATAATGTACACCAACATAAATTTGTGAATAGCTAATTAAACTCGCCCACGACAAGCCAACTAACCAAATCCACCGCCATCTTCGACCAAAAATCACCGCTAAAAATACTGCAATTGCGAAATGATTCGTGGCGTGTGAGGACGTAAAACTCTTGCCAGCACCACAATTCACTAAAGTCCGAACATAAGGCTTGACTTCATCATTTTGACAAGGTCGCTCTCGTTTGATGGTTGGTTTGATCACCTTGCTACTCACAAAGTCAGCTGTGACAACCGTTGCCGCCAAACATAAAATAATCCAAAGTCCTTTCCGTCGAAAATTTATTAATAGAAACGTTGCCAGAAAAACGTATAAGGGTATCCAAAATACTTTATTTCGAAATAACGGTAGTAAAGTATCTAAAATTGGATGTGTCCAAATTCGATTGATTTGATAAAATAGCGATAAGTCTAATTCCGCTAACATTGGTTTGGATTTGCTATTCAAAAATTACACAAAAAAACGACTTTTTAATCACAAAATGAACTATGAACTCTGAATTATAAATTATTGGTTCAATACTTTATTTTCGTGATTATTTAAACGTTTTTAAGATAAGAATAGTTAATACTTTTTCAATCAAAGAAAGAGACCATTCAATGAAAGTAGTAACGTATCCAGTCCGAACAACCAGAATCCGTCCAATGGTGCTAACGATTATCCAGCGTAATGACGAAATTTTAGTATTCAAAGGGCAGAACCTCGTCAATGGTGAGCCTCGTTACCGACCGCTGGGTGGCGGAATTGATTTTGGTGAAAAAAGTCATGAAGCCGTGGCCAGAGAAATGATGGAGGAAATCAGCGTTGAAGTCGAAAATATTGAGTTTTTGGAAGTCATTGAATCTTTATTTCACAGTCAAGATGGCACACCTCGGCATCATATTATTTTCTTGTATCGGGCAGTATTTACAGATAAATCGAATTACGATATCGAAGAATTTGAAATTATTGAAGATTACTTCACGGAGCGGGTCGTAGCAGAATGGAAACCGATCGAATCATTTAAAAATGGAGATGCTATTTTACATCCGAAATCAATATTAAAATGGATTTAGTTTTTAAAATATCTAACTTTATTATAAAATCGTCATTCTGACCCACATCGGGAGGACGAGAATTAGGTTTTAAATCTCCGTAACCTGTGTAATCTGTGGGAGAAAATTACTTGAACGAAATCGTTTTTCTTAAAAATTCTCTAAACGTCACATTTCGATAACTTTTACTTTCTGCTTTGACTTCGTAGAACTCCTGTTCCAGTTCATTCAAGCGTTTTTGGTTTTGATTAAAATTTGAAATTATATCTAAACTACTTTGTGAGCTGACCAATTCGATATTATTTATAGTTTGGTCTAAAATCGCCTTGTTACTTGTATAAGTCTCGTTGTTGATATTTTCAATTTTTGCTTTTGTTTGTTCGCCAAAGGTTTTACATTTTTCAGTGATCAGTTCGTGTTGTTGATTAAATTGAGCTTCGATTTTCGCCTTTCTTTTGTTGTAGGTGTCTTGATGATTGGCAAGCGTCGTAATCGCCTTTTGAATATCTTGATTAGCGATTTCCAACTCGTTTTGGTGTGCTTTTGTTAAGCGGATTTTTTCTGCTTCAAGTGTGTTGTTCTTAGTTAATTTATCAATCGCCTTTAGGTGTTTTTGTTTTAATTGAGCAATCTGATTTTTGAGCGTCGTGTCGTCATATTTTTTATCTAATGTCTGTATTTCTTCGGGGGTCAAATCGGCAGGATTACCAATGGTTTTTCTTAAATTAATTAACCAGTTTTTCAATTCTACGCCACGTTCAGGCGTCATGAAAGGCACTTTTTGAAAAGTTGAGCTATTGATTTTTTTGATTTTTCCTTCACTATTAACATCGACAAAATCAGCCGCAGAATGGATACGGCTTCTCTCCAAATAATCGCAAATAACACCAACTAAAGGACCATTATCGGAGAAAATATCCTTTGAATGAGAACGGATGTTATAATTGCGTAACTGCTCACTGACTTTGATTTGATTGGCTGCTTGTAAGCGTTTTTCTTCTAAAGTTCGGCGTTGACGGAGTTTTTTGAGTTCTAATTCAAAGGTTTGCACCTTATCCAAATAGGCTTTTTCTAATTGTTTGCGTTGTTGTAATTGGTATTTTTCTGCTTCTTTTGCGATGTTTGCCAACTTCTGCTGATATTTTGTTTCTATACGTTTCCGGAAGGTATTTTGTTCTTTTTTGAGCCATTCGATTTGTTCTTCTACGGGTAAACGAAGCAAATGTCTAAATTTGACGTAAGTCTCGCCAAATAATTCTTTTTGTAAATTTTGAATTTGTTTAGCCTCTTCCATCAATAAAGTCCTCGCTTCCTTATCTTGCGTACTCAAAAACTGACGTAATTGATGAATTACAGCTTCGATTTTACGTTTTTCTTCTATTAAATTTTGCTTTTGTATTTTTTCAAAATACTTGGCTTGTTGCTGTTGAGGACTTGACGAACGAGCGATTAGACTTTTCATTGATACGATTTCGCTACTCACCTCTTGACGTTCTTCCCGCAATCGCTTTAGTTTTCGTTCGGCTAATCGTTGAGCTTTTTTCTCTGGAATTTCACGGAAGTAAGCGTACAACATCGCCATACTTGTCCCCAAAAAAGTAGCTACTTGAATCAAGCCACTGAACGACCATGAAAAGTCAATAGCGAACATCAAAAGTAAGAATAAACCAACCGTTCCGCCTGCGATTGTTCTTGGAACTACCAAACTCGATTCGATTTCGGTTTGAGCCACAACAGGCAATTTTGGCGGTGGCAAACTCGGCAATATTTGTGTTGAACTGCCAGCTAACTGCAATGGTTTACTATACGTAACCTGACCAATATTCAAGGTTTTTGATGGCAATTTTCTATCAATTGCCAACTGTGGAGAAGGAGCAATTGCCCAAAGCCATTCATCGGCAACTGGCCGCAAATCGGGATTGTCGTGACCATCTTCAAAACAGCGTAAAAATAACGATTGTACGACATTATCTACTTTCGTAAAATTACGATGTGGCGGCGGAACGACCTTAAAATGTTGTTGTTTACTCGCTGCATGCACAAACAAACCCGCTTCAATCTTTTGGTGTAAACTCACCAATTTGTCATAAGGCGGATTACAACTCGCCGCAAACGGATGAATCCCAAACAATAATTTATAAAAAATAACCGTCAAGCTGAATAAATCCCAACTTTCAAAAATCGGTACTTTACCAGGTTGAATATTTTTAGTGTAGTACTCTGGCGGTGTATATTCGGGCGTTGTCACCGTTGCTGGAAAAAGGACCCGACTTTCGTCAATAATTTCCACCGAATCCATATCGACAATGGATACAAAACCATTCGGCTGAATAATAATATTATCTGTTTTTAAATCGACCAAAACATAATGATCCGTCGCATGAACTTGATGTACTGCTGTCGCAATATTGTAACAAATACTCAATCGTTTTTTCATGGCTTCAGGACGAGAAAAGTCAAAACGTCCCCAACGAGCTTGCAAATTTCGATGAATGCGAGGCATACATAAAATTTCCAGCTTTTCACCTTGTGCAAAAGGCATCATAAACCCCGCAAAACCCCTGTCTGCCACCAAACCCAACGGCCAAATCAATGGATAATGGCCATGAGTCGTATAGTCAATCGGTGGATTTGAAATCATATATTCCACCTTTCGCTGACGTGCGGCCGTTCGTTTATCTTGATGATATAATTTGACAACAAACTTCGTGTATTTGGCAGGTTTACGGATTCGATATAAGTTACCTTCTCCGCCACTTGCAAATGGTTCGTTATCTAAAAACAATTCAACATTATCCCTTCTAAAAAAGACTTTTTTCATATAAACTGGTTATTAGTCGCTATTGCTCGTTATCAGCCATTTTTATCTTTTTAATTCATGTAATTTCTAATACAAATCTATTACAAACTTATCTTTTCCAATTTTATCTATCATGAAATTGGTCAAACCATCAAAATCTTCTTCATCCATCCAATTAAAAGATATGCTCTGTTTTTCACCTGAAGTCAAATAAATATTCATAAAAGGCATACTTCCATAACCTCCAGTTCCGTATTTTTTGATTCGGGTTTCTTTGATTTCAGACCATAAGAATTTTTCAGGCTCTCCTAAAAAACGATATGGATAAGATATTGTCAAGGTTTTATTATCAAGTGTAAAAATAGTCGTTATTTGCGATGTTACACCAACAAATATAACAACAGCAATAAGGCTGATTGGCCAATAAATAAAAGCTAATATTAGACAAAAAAATAAATAGAACGGAGAGGATAAATCTCTTTTGATATAATTTTTACTAATATAAATGTCATTCATTTTCTAACTTGTAATTGTCGCTTCTTTCTTTTCAACTGTCACTTCGACCTCATTAAAAACACCCAAAATCATTGTTTTATCATCGGTTTCTGTCTTAAACTGAGCCGTTCCATTTGTCAAAAATCCACTCCAAAGTTGATTGATTTCTTCCTGTGTTTTGCCTTCTTTTCGTAGCATTTTCAAGCCTTTGACGTTGGGTTCAAAGAATTTTGGAAAAGGTTTGTTCAAATCAAAAAACTTATTTTTACGGGAATTAAAAATATTGACCTCGAAAGAAGATTTTTCGCAACCATCAGATAAAAGTGTAAATGCCACAACTTTATCTTTAATAATATGCGTTCGAGCATATTGATGGATTTCGTCTTCATTCCAAATATCGGAAGTGATAAAAACGGTTTCATTCGCTTCTGCTCCTTGAAAGGGTTCGATGCAGCTTTTCCATTCTGTACCATTCGAGTAGCCTGCTCGACCATCGCCAATGTGTGCGATTAATAAGCCTTTCGGCGAATGTACGACTACGATTACCGTCGAGCCTAACGCATTAATTTTGACCTTTTCGGCTTCCGCCAATTTGCCCAAACCTTCACGCACTTTGCGTAAAGCCACAACCGCCGAGCCTTTCCAGATCGTTTCACTTGGAAATTCGTCTGCTTCGTGCCAGCCTTGTATCGTTACTAATTCTGAAAAATATTTTAACGACAGTTTTGCCGTCATTTCCGAGCCTAAATGAGAGTGCGTTGCCGAACCTGCACCATCGCAAACCACGGCAACGCCCCAATTCTCATTCAAAGATTCGTAGGCACAACTGTCTTGACAAGGCAAATTCATTTGTACGTGCATATTTCCGATAACGGAAGCATAAGCAACTGTCCAGTTGTTCATGATATGTTTTGCGAGTTGCGGGTTGCGGGTTGCAGGCTTTATTGTTTTTTACGATGATAAGTACGAGTTTTAATTGTAGTTTCTAAAATTAAAACCTGTCGTTAGAACGATAAAACCCGTAACTCGCAACCCGTGACCCGTTTAAATTTCGATTTGTGTCCAACCACTAATTGGCGGAAGGTTGATTTCGTCGCCTTCGTTCGATTTTGTAATAATACCAATACTATTACTCAACCATTTGAAGAACTCTGAGAATTTATAGCCGTCCAAAGGCATCGGTGGCATATTTGGTGGGCAAATAGCGGCTAATCGTTGGTGATTGTAACCCTTCACGCCTAAGCCAAAAAAGGTGAATCGCTTACCTGCGACTCCTTCGCTGATTTCACGAGCCAAACCATTGACATCTTGCCCCTGATCTGGTTCGCCATCGGTGATTAAGACGACAATAGGACGATAATAAGGTTGTCCAGTATCTTTGTACCATTGTTTGCGAGATTCGACGCTTTCCATTGCTAAACGCATCGCATCTACTAATTTTGTCGTTCCGCTGGCACGCAATGTCGGCATATTGAAATTGTGAATTAATGCAGGTTCTTGAATGACCTGAACGGAAGTATTGAACGTCACAATACTGACTTCCAAGCGGTTAGCGGCGGTCATGTCTTCATCAACCGCACGATAAAACTCTTGCAAACCTCTGTTTAACTCATTAATTGGCGAACCTGCCATCGACCCTGAAATATCTAATACCAACGTACATAAGCATTTTTGCTCGTAATTATCGGGCGTTTCTCCGTGAAAGTAACTCATAAATAGATTTGTTTTTCTGTTACATATAGTCAGAAACAATAATAATTGTAAAAGTTATAAAAATACGGTTTTTTTCGATAAAGTAAAGTTTTTTCGGGTTTAGTATGTTCATACAGATTGAGCGGTGTTGTGTGATTATTAGGGTGCAATCTTTTTTTAATATTTTAGTACGTATAAATTTGTTTTTTTAAAAAAAATATTAACAGTAGAAATGTCAAAACTAATCAATCAGCGAATTGCTCATTTTATTGGTTTTTTATGCTAAAAAGTCTGAAAAAAGGGAAAGGTTTAATATATTGCCAATTATTTATGAATATAGATAAACGATACAATTCCCTCATTATTAAATAAATATATAAGTTGAGTTGAGGTACTTATATTATAAAAGTATGAATTTTGGGTTTAAACCTTTTTAATGCTTTTCTGTTAGATACGGCAATAATTCAGTACGAGTATCCTTTACAATTTAGTTTTACAGATACAATAAATTTACGGTGGCGGTTTATTCGATAAAAGATTTAGAGAAACTTTCTGGGATTAAAGCTCATACAATTCGGGCGTGGGAACAACGGTATAATATAGTTGAACCTAAACGTACTCGGACGAACATACGCTTCTATAATGAAGATGATTTAAAGTACTTGTTGAATATAGCAATGTTAAACAAGAATGGCTTCAAGATTTCGAAGATTGCAAAAATGTCAAAAACTGAAATCGCTCATGAAGTCGCAGAAATCTCGGAAGTCCGTTTTGATAACGATACACAACTTGACGCATTGACTATTTCGATGATCGAAATGGACGAGTATAAGTTTGATAAAATTATTTCTACTAATATTGATCAATTAGGGTTTGAGAAAACAATGATTGATGTGATTAATCCGTTTTTGGATAAATTAAGCGTGTTGTGGCTGACAGGGTCGATTAATCCTGCACAAGAACATTTTATCAGTTGTTTGATTCGCCAAAAGTTGATTGTGGCAATTGATAAGTTACCATTTGAGCAAAGCGAGGATGCTAACAAATATTTGGTGTTCCTGCCGGAGGGAGAGATTCATGAGTTGAGTCTACTATTTTTGACGTACTTGCTGCGTGAACGTGGAAATAAAGTTATTTATTTGGGTCAGAATATTCCATTCGATGACTTAAAAGCGGTGTATAATATTCATCAACCCGAGTATATTTGTACGATGTTCTCAGGCTCATTTACCAAAGAACCGGTACAAGATTTTATTCATAGATTGACTGTTTCTTTCCCGCAGACACATATTTTAGTATCAGGTTATCAAGTCTTAGCGTATCCGATTCAATTACCTGAAAGATCTACGATTATAGAGAGTTTTGACCATTTTATTGATTTATTAAAGTAGTATTTCTAACCGATTTTGTTTTAAATAGCTTTCCTTCTAAATAAATTTCCAATTTTTCAAAACTTTAGTTGCTGTTCAGGCAGGGGAATGGGCGAGTTTGTTTATGCCTATTAGGCAAAAAATGCCTTGTTCCGAATGTCAACCTCGTTATAATGGTAAAATAAAGTGCTAATTTTCGATAAATTGAAATTAGAACTTTGTGAAAATATCCTTAATATTAACAAGAATACATTTTACAAAACATATAAAATCCATTAAATTGTGCCTTCTAAAAAATCTAACGCCACATGAGCACAGTTACGATTAATCTTCCTACACTTGTCCGAACGGTCGAAATTGAAAAGAAACAGCAGTATTATTTGCGGCCATTATTTTTTTCTAATCCAGTTTCTACGGATAGACGTTATGAAAAATCGGTTTCTAAATTTCAAAAAGAAATCCGACACTACTTTCGTGGCTTTCATTTGAATCGTCAAAATTCAGAACAATTACTCTGGTTTTTATTTAATCCAAGTGTTACTTATAAACGCTATTACCTTTCTTTAAGAATCGGAATGCAAACGCTCAAGGGCGATTTTGGGGCAGCTTATTTTGTACTACAAGATAAGGTTTTTGTGACCTTGCCGATGTTTGATAACTTTATGTTTATTGTTGCTGATGATGGAAAAGGTAAGCGATTTATCAAACAAAAGGTACAAGAGACGATTGAAAAATTATTGCGAAAAGCAAAAAAACAAAATAGCAACAAGGGGATTGATATTGAGCCGTATTTGTCCCGAAAAGGCGAATTTGTTACAACGATAACAGTCAATGTAAGTATCGAAGAAGGGAAATTTCCATTTGAATATCAACAAGACGACTGGTTCTTTTCTCGTCTAAGTGGCGGAATGACGTTTGATGGTGCGACGGAGTTGGAAAAAGTTGGTAACAATTTGAACGACTTTTATCCGTCGGACTTAAAACGGGCGTTTTATCGAGAAGATTTGGTGAATCGCTTGTCGCAAGTTGTTTATCAAAGAGAAAATTCACCGATTGTTATTGTTGGAAAAGAAGGCGTCGGCAAACATTCGTTGATACATGAAGTTGTTTATCGTTACCGAGAAAGTTTTAAGGAAAAAGATGTTCGGTACGAAACCCTCGAACAATTTTGGTTAATTAATCCGAATCGAATTATCGCTGGGATGTCGAGTGTCG
>CBFIHR010000061.1:0-26601 GCA_965662365.1 Saprospiraceae bacterium | reverse complement strand
AAAAATGCTGCGAAAAGACCTTGACTACGGTATCCAACGGAATATTTTCATCGTTCCAAAACCACGGACTTTCGTACGTTCCTGTTTCGCCATTGCCCGCCAAATAAGGGTCTAAAACCTGTATGCTTTCGTTGCCTTCAAACCAGCAGCGATTCAGCCATTTTGTAAATTTATATTGCCTTGACGGAATAATCAGGTAATCTCTCGCACGAGTCAAACCAACATATAACAACCTCGCCTCTTCCGCCAAAGCCGCTTTTGTTGCTTGTTTTTTAGCATCACTTGCGTTAATATTTTCCTCTAATTTTGATTTACCAATTTGGTCAGCAAACGGATTTATCCAATATCGTAACCAACGGTTACCCAAAATATCGTCCAAATCAATCTCGTCTTTTTCAGGAATAATCGAAACGCCCCAAACGTCATCACGGAGGTTTTGTTCCATCGAATGACAAATCACAACTGGCCATTCTAAACCTTTTGATTTGTGATACGTCAAGACATTGACCGCCTCTTTTCCGGCTCCAGAACCTTGATTATCAACGCCATTCGTTTCTAAATCACTCAACCACAGCAAAAATCCACCGAGCGAAGCGGCTGTGTGCAAACGGTTACAATTTTCTTCATATTGCAAGGCATATTTTCGCAAGGCATCGACATTGGCGAAGCGTTGGTCTAAATTTCCCCAACCGGCGATAATTCGACGTAAGTCGAGCGACTCAATAACCAAGTTCAGAATCTCTGTACTCGACAATTCCAAAACCTCTTTTCGCAAGTCGTGCAAACGCTCAATAAAATCATCTTCGGTTGCCCAATCATCGTATTTACTTTCTCTTTTTTCTAAAAAATCCAGTCGATTTTCAATGATAGTTTCGATATCTTTTTTACTCGCCAAAAGCAAAATTTCGGCAATCGACAACGAATCTGCTTGATTCAAAACAAACTTTAAACACGCCAAAATTAGTCGAGCTTCTGCCGTTTTCAATAAGCCATTTCTTGAAATTGCGGCTTTCAATCCCGTTCGATGCAAGGCTTCTGCCATCGTCAAACATTCGTGATTCGAGCGACACAAAACTGCAATATCGCCAGGCTGAACGGGACGAATCCCATCTTCATCTTTCGGATTGACAATTACGCCTTTTTCCAAGAGTTCCGTTTTAATATTCTCTGCAATGCAGTTTTCCATCCACGGTTTGCCGGGCATTTGTTTGCCAGGGGTATCTTTCTGATAATGCCAGTGAATCAAGGCGTTATCTTGCTCGAACGGTTCTTTGGATTTGACTTTTGGCGGAGCAGGTTTTAAGGCAATTTGTTCGACTGGTAAATTTGGAAATGCTTTTACAAAAATAGCATTCACAGCGTGTACCAAATCTTGACGAGAACGCCACGAAAATTCCTGAATGTCTTCAGGTTTTACACCGCCCGTTTGTTTAATGATAGCCTGCATAAGTTCTGGATCTGCCCCACGAAAACCATAAATACTCTGTTTCGGATCACCTACCCAAATCGAAAATTTAGCAAATTGAGACAGTTTCCAAAATATTTCTAATTGTATCGGACTTGTATCTTGAAACTCATCGACCATCAATAAATCCACTTCCTCCGCCAAAACTTCCTGCACTACTTCATTTTCTAATAATCGCTTGACGCTGATTTCCATATCAATATAATCAATCAGGCCACGACGTTTTTTATAGGTATCATATTCTTTAATTGCACTGATCGCCAAATCAAATAAATTGGAAATAAAGGCTTTAATATCCGCTTGAAAAGCTGGATTTTCCTCGACTTTTTCTGCGAATTCTTTCAATTCTTTGGCATCTTCCCGACTTTTTTTGCCAACTTTACTGGCAGTTTTAGTGATTTTTGCCCATTCGTGCCAGTTGAGTTCACCTTTATTTTGGAGTTTTATTTGAAATTGTTTGAATGTATTGATTGCCCCCTTTGTCGTTTTCGTACTATCGTCATTATTGATTAATGTTTGAATCGTCGTATCCAATAACTCTAATAAATTATTATTAAAATCATCAACGGAAAGAGTTGTTTTTTTTGCATTTAATAATTGAAAAAAAGAATCAATCGAATTGCGTTTTGATTTTTCCAAAGTCGGAAGGTCCATTGCATTTGCACGAGCAATATCGGTTAATCGCTTTACCTCGATTCGCCAGTCGTACCGTTCTTTTTTGTTCAATCCCAGTCGTTCTGCCAGTGCTTCCATTGTAGAAATCAGCTTCGGAGTCAATATTGCGGCAAGCGACTGATTGAACATTGTTTGCTGGTCTTCGTCCGCAATAATATCGACTTCGGGCGACACGCCGGCTTCAAATGCAAACCGTTTTAATAGCTTCACACCCAAACCGTGAACCGTTCCAATTAGTGCATTGGTAAGTTCATCGGCTTCTGCGATCAAGCCCTCTTCCAAGAGTTTTGTTCGTACTCTTTCTTGCAATTCTGCCGCTGCTTTATTAGTAAACGTTGTGGCAATAATACCGTTGGCACGTACTCGATTAGGGTTATCGGGATTTAGTAAGGCGACCATTTCCTGTGTCAAACGATACGTTTTCCCACTTCCTGCTCCCGCTGAGATTATTTTTAAGTTCATTTATATTGTGATTGATGATTGCTGATAGAAGTTGCCTGTTTTAAAGTGTCCAACTCCTTTATGGCGAATTTAGGGGATTTTTTGTAGATGTTAAATTGAAATGACTTTTTTATTCTATCCAATTTTTGATTATTTCGTCAAGATCTGCAATTATAATTTTATGAAAATAATCTTCAATATATTTTTTATAAGATTATTATTTATTTGAACTTATAAATTTTTACAAGGTGTTATGAATTTGTAATTAGCGGGTTATATTAATTCTACTGTCGAAATAAATTGAAAACCTGTTGGCTAAACTTCCACTAAAAAATCGGATATCATCTCTGTGACTTCTTTTACATTCTCGAGCATTAACCAATGCGAAGCATTTTTGATAACAATTAATTTACCATTTGAACAATAGCTCAAATTGGCCTTTGCAGCAGCCGTTGTGAGGTATAAATCTTTTTCGCCCCAAAGGATAAGTACGGGCATTTTTAAATAAGGATTATCTACTTTTTTGGGCGTTGTTCGATACCAATGAATCATAGATTTGACAGCGTCTTGTTGTGACCAAGCATTTTGATAACGTTGTTTTTCGACTGCCGTCAATTTTGTAGAATGATTCTGAAAAAGAAACTGAAAGTTATTATACTGCATAAGTTTCTCAGGAAATCGTGGTAGATGAAAAAAGGTCAGATACCAACTTTTTAGCCATTGACGAATGCCTAGTTGTCGTAAATTTTGAAAAACTGTCGGATGTAAACCACTAATTGTAATTAGTTTTAAAACACGTTCGGGATATTCAAGCCCAATTAAATACGCCAAATACGCACCATAATCGTGTCCTGCCAAATGAAATCGTTTATAGCCAAAATATGTCATCAAATCCGTAGCATCTTGTATTAATCTATCATTGGCAAAAGCCGAAATATGTTTAGGTTTATCACTTAAATTATATCCTCTTTGGTCAGGTGCAATGACTCGAAAACCATTTGTTATCAACCGTTTCATGATTTTCTCCCAACCGAACCAAGCGTCAGGATAGCCGTGTAAGAGTAGAATCGGCTTATCTTCCTCATTGTCTGAAAAAGCGACATTTAGTGTGATATTCGGCAAGGTGATGCGCTGTTCTATGATTGTCATAACGCAAAAATAAACTATCTTTTGATTTATGCGAAACGAGGAAATATTGAATAAGGTTGCGGTTTACTTTTTTGAGGGAAAGTGGCAACTAGATACAAAGCAACTAGATACAAAAAAAAACAAGATGCCAAAAGAATTGACATCTTGCTCACTTTTATTAAACGTTGAGAATTTGCATTTTGTGCAAATTATGTTCGACTATTTATCTCCTGTCGATATAGGTGCCTCAACTGTTTTTTTATTCATAATTTCTGTAGATACATTTTGAGGGACAAAAACAGTATAAGTTACGGTTTCTGATAAAGTATCTCCTTCTTTATTAATCACAACGTCTTTGTCTCGACCCGGTGATGTAATCATAACACCTGTATCGGTGTTGTCTAATTTTAAATTATAGCGTCCTTGAGTTAATAAATATTTTAACATGTGGACATTTGAGTTTTCTAATTTGATGTTCATGTGTATTCGTAAGGTGCTTTCACTCCATTCTTGTACCTCTACATCTCCATTCAAATCAAGAACAACAGAGGTACTACCTTGCAAGTTGAAAGTCTTTACCACAGTCTTTTCAGTCTGTCCGTAAGTGAAACTTGTTGCTAAAATTAAGGTAATAAGTGTCAATAAATTTTTCATGGTAACCTCCTTTTTTCTAAACTATGTAACAATATATGTTATTTTTTGTTAAATACCAAATTTTATTTTATAAAAATGATTTTCTATCTAATTGATTTTCTGATATTTATCAATTTGATTAGTAAATCTTCTAATTGATTTAAGGGCAACATATTTTTCCCGTCTGATTTTGCAATACTTGGATTCGGATGTGTTTCGATAAACAAGCCATCGACACCGATAGCGACACCAGCTTTTGCAATTGTTTCAATCATTTTTGGTCGTCCACCTGTGACACCGCTTGTTTGATTTGGTTGTTGTAACGAATGTGTACAATCCAAAACAACTTTAGCCCCGAATGATTGCATGACAGGAATCCCTCGAAAATCGACCACCAAATCTTGATAACCGAAAGTCGTTCCTCGTTCGGTCAACCAGACTTTATCATTTCCGGATTCTATCACTTTTTGCATTGCAAACTGCATGGCTTCGGCACTCAAAAACTGACCTTTTTTGATGTTGATTATTTTTCCTGTTTTTGCGGCAGCAACTAATAAATCCGTTTGACGACACAAGAAAGCAGGAACTTGTAAAATATCTACATATTTTGCTGCGATTTCGGCCTCTTTTTCAGTGTGAAAATCTGTGGTAGTCGGTATGTTGAACTTTTCTCCAACTTTTTGAAGAATTTCTAAGGCTTTGATATCTCCGATTCCTGTAAAAGAGTCTAACCGAGAACGGTTCGCTTTTTTGTAAGAACCCTTAAAGATGTATGGAATTTTTAATTTATCACAAATCGTAGCAACCGTTTCCGCAATTTCCATCGCCATTGCTTCACCTTCAATCGCACAAGGGCCAGCTATCAAAAAAAAGTTTTCTGATTGTGTATGTTTTATATTCGGTATAAGGTCTAAATTCATCATTTGATAATTAATTAAAATCCACGTTATTAGAACGCAAAAGTACGTTAAAACGTTGGTTAAAAATATTATTAAAATCAAAATATTATTTCATTTTTTCTTTTTAAAAATCAATATGGCAAACGATTATTTTGACAATTATCATATTGCAAAATTTATACATCTGAAATCAAAAAAAATGAAATATGGATTTAGGTACAATTCGTTATTGCCAAAACAATAAAATTTGAAATATTTACTTTGATTTAGTCTTGATTTTTGGCGGTGTTGATTGATTTAGGACAAAGGATAATATTTCGTTCAGTGTGTTAGAATGTTTAAATCTATTATTTTTTGATAAAAGACTTTTAAAATAACGATAAATCCTTATATTTGTGCCGCTTTTAATGAAAAGCAATTTTTTTATAAATTTATTTAAAATAAACTTCATGTACGCAATTGTAGAAATAGCTGGTCAACAGTTTAAAGTTGAAGAAGGACAAACACATTTCGTCCACCGGTTAGAAGCCAATGAAGGTGACAAAGTATCATTCGACCGAGTATTATTGGTAGATAATGCTGGCACAGTCACTGTAGGCACGCCAACTGTAGCAGGAACAGCGGTTTCAGCAACCGTTCTTTCTCATGAAAGAGGTGACAAAGTCATCGTTTTCAAAAAGAAACGCCGTAAAGGTTATAAAAAGAAAAACGGTCACCGTCAATCTTTTACAAAGATTCAAATAGATTCAATCGGATAGTTGAAAGAATTCATTAAGAATCGAACTTCATTTTTAAAACATCAAATTCGTTCGATACGATAAATTATATAATGACGCATTGCCGCAGATTTCAAATTTATTGATTGAATGATTCTAAAATAAAATATCATGGCTCACAAAAAAGGTGTCGGTAGTACGGATAACGGACGTGACAGTAAGAGCAAACGTCTTGGTGTAAAATTATTCGGTGGTCAGTCTGCTATCGCAGGTAACATCATCGTTCGTCAAAGAGGAACACGTTTTCACCCAGGTGAAGGTGTTGGTTTAGGTAGAGATTTTACAATCTTCGCAACTAAAGATGGTGTTGTATCATTTACAAAAGGTCGTAAGAATAGAACTTTTGTAAACATCGTTGATGCAGAATAATATTGTAAGCAAATGCTTATTAAAATAACAAAAGCTGACTCTGAATATTCGGAGTCGGCTTTTGTGTTTTAAGCATTGTCGATAAAGGATTTTTTTACTTTATAAATAATCGACTTTATCCAAACAATCTTGAAAATATAGTTTTTGATTCGTCAAATCTAAGGCACACATTTTTTTATGATAAAAACAGCCTGCATCGATATTCATAAAAAGTGTTTGATTCATTTCGGCTTTCATGGATAAGATTTGATTTTCTCTAATTGGCGTATGACCATGAACGATGATTTTTCCATCTAAAATAGTTCGATTAAGCTGATGGTACCAGTCACGCACCCAGAGCATAGCGTAAGTATCTAAAAAAGGGGTAGAAGCCCGAAAGTTAAATCCTGCATGCACTAAGTAATAGTCTTCTAACTCGATGTAATATTTGAGATTTTGGAAAAACTGAAAATGGCGATGATATCGCAGTTCTGCCACGGTACAACCATAACTTTCCAGGGTTTGTTTACCGCCATGTTTACGAAACATCCGAAGCATGCTCAGGTTATGAGTAGCGTCAAGCAGCATTTGTTCATGGTTTCCTCGGAGACAAAGTACTTTGTAGCCATTCTTTTGTAATTGTAAAATGTAGTCAATGACCGCTTTTGAACTCGGGCCTCGATCTATATAATCTCCCAAAAGGTATAAAGTATCACTTTCAGTCAATTGTAGCCGCTCTTCTACAAGCTCTCGAAATGTTTTGTAACAACCATGGATATCCGAAATAGCAATATCTCTTTTTTTCATATTTTTGATGAATTGATAAATGTTGGGTTTAGTTTTTTACTTTTGTCAAAATGAAAATATCCGTTATTATAATTACGTATAATGAAGCCTCGAACATCGCTCGATGTTTGGATGCGGCTCAACTGGTGGCAGACGAAATCATTATCGTCGATTCGTACTCAACGGATATGACTCAACAAATTGCTAAAAAATACGCTAAAGTCCAATTTTTTAAACACAAATTTGAAGGGTATGGTGAACAAAAAAACTGGGGAAATGCAAAGGCTTCGGGAGATTATATCTTGTCATTAGATGCAGACGAAATCTTATCTGACACTTTGATTGAATCCATTTTATTAATAAAAAAGTCTCCAAAATATAAAGCTTATCGACTGAATCGCTTGACTAATTTTGATGGAAAATGGATTCGGTTTGCAGGTTGGTATCCTGACCGAAAAATCAGATTGTGGGAAAAATCGTCGGCAATTTGGATTGGAAAAGCCGTGCATGAAATTTTAAAAGTAAAAGAGGGCGAAAAAATCGGACAACTGAAAGGCGATTTGTTGCATTATTCCTTTGATTCGGTTTTTGACTATTTTCAACGCCAAAGTAAGTACAATAAATTAAGTGTTGTCGAAAGATTAAAACGTGGAAAAGTACCGAAGTTTTTACCGAGTTTGTTTAAGGGCTTTTTTAAATTTATAGGCTTGTATTTTTTTCGGTTAGGTTTTTTACATGGTTTTCATGGTTTGATAATTTGCTTATTCGGAGCAGGGAAGTATTTAATGTATTATGCTAAATATCAACAGATTATAAAAGAAAAAACGGCAATAAAAACGGAAATTGGTTTGCCAAAAATCTTAAAAAAATCATCTAAATTCAGTTTTTTAAACCCATTAAAATTGTGGAAATTAATTCAATATTATAGAAGTGAAAATATTAAAACCATTGAATTTCATAATTATAATGATTTAAAGTTAGGTGGAATTGCAGCATTTTGGGCGGGCGTCCCGAATGTTATTTTTCGCTCGAATCTATCATTGCCGAAAGGCGTATTAAGTGATTTTTTATTGGCGAATGTGGTGACAGAAAGGTTTTGATTAAGGTTTTCGCTAAATCGGTTTTGATGCGTTAAACAAAAATGCAAAGCCAAATTTGGCTCTGCATTCTTATTTTTAGTGGTTATTCATCGTCTTACATTGACATTCCGCCACAAACACTCAAAGTCTGCCCAGTAACATAACTTGATAAGTCAGAAGCTAAGAACAAAACCGCATTGGCAACTTCGTCGCCTTGACCTAAACGCTTTAATGGAATAGAAGCCATCAAGCCGTCTTTCACTTTATCGTCCAAAACATCGGTCATATCCGTTTGAATAAAACCTGGAGCAATGACGTTGCTACGAACGTTTCGAGAACCTAACTCTTTAGCGACAGATTTTGAGAAACCAATAATTCCGGCTTTTGATGCGGCGTAGTTAGCTTGACCGGCATTACCGTTGACACCGACCACTGATGAAATATTAATAATCGACCCTTTACGAGCTTTTAACATTGGACGAAGCACATTTTTCGTCATATTAAAAATAGATTTCAAATTCACATCAATCACGCTGTTCCATTGATCTTCGCTCATGCGAAGCAATAGATTATCTTGTGTGATTCCTGCATTATTCACGACCACATCAATTTTTCCAAAATCTTTCAAAACGTCTTTTACCAGTTGTGCGGCACTTTCGAAAGAGCTGGCATCCGATTGATATGCTTTGATGTTGGCTCCGTTGGCGGATAATTCTTCTACAATTGCATCTGCTTTTGTGGACGAAGAGCGATAGGTGAATGCAACCGCTGCATTATTCTCAATCATTTTGCGAACAATAGATTCTCCGATTCCTCTCGAACCGCCCGTTACGATGACTACTTTACCGTCTAACATATTCTTAGTGATTAGTCCCGAATCTTCGGGAGTGATTAGTGATTAGCTCGTTTAGACTAACGAACTAATAATTTTATCTCTGAATTTTACATTCTTTTATAAGAACGTCATAAGAGGCACGAAATTAAAGGATTTTTATTTATATACTAAAAGTAAATCTTGAAAATGACTATTTTTGTTAAAATTTAAAGTGAATTGGTCATAGTTACGAATTAACCAATTCCTAATCACTCCCGAGGATTCGGGGCTAATTACTAAGTTTTGGCTGGAGGAATACAAAATTTGTTGGCTCGAAGTATGAGTACGGACTTACCCGAATTGGACACGATGGATGATTACATCGAATATATTTTGGGGGACGTTGCTCCTTATGGAGAGGACTTGTACGAGACGGAGTTTTTTATTGAAAAAAGATGGGTCGAAATCAGTGATAGAGATGATGATACGAATATTGTTCTTCACATTTTTGGGGAAGACGGTAATTATATGCGTGTTGTCAATGGAAATATTTCGACGGGCAGCTGGTCCACTTTAGAGAATAGCAGTAATACGATGCTAATAAATGAAGGTGGTCGTTATGAGTTGTTCGATAAAGTTTTTATGAATGGTGATTTTATGATTTTGAAAAAACATCGAAATCAACATACGCCAATTATTGGTAGCAAATATTTTTTTATTGCACGAGAAAGCTTAGTCAAGCAAGACGATACAGTTATGTCATGGCTGGACATCATGGAGTTATGGTATAATGTTTATCGACTCAATAATTTTTGGATTGCAGCAGTTGTTTTGATCATTATTTTCGGAATATTTCTGGTTTTGTTATCCACAATTTAGGTTATACGGTGGACCGTCTTACAAGACCTTAAAAAAAATTATAAAAAAATCCCTCTTAAGAGAACGCATAATGCTAATTATGGGAAACAAAATATCATGATAAAATACAGAAAAGATACGGACGATATTATCACTCTAACTTTAGATATGAGTGGTGATGCGGAGAATATAATTAACCACAGAATTAGTCGAGTTTTTGAGCCAATTATCCAACAATTACAAAAGGATGTTGCTGAAAATCAGGTGATTGGAGTTATTATTACTTCTGATAAAAAGAACTTCCTAACCGGGGGCGATTTAGAATATATTCATCAAATTGAAGATGCTCAGGAGATTTTTAACTATACGGAAGCGATCAAAGGCTTGTATCGACAATTAGAAAAATTAGGCGTGCCTGTTGTTGCCGCAATTAATGGAAACGCTTTGGGAAGTGGTTTTGAATTGGCTTTGGCTTGTCATCATCGTGTCGCAATTGAACATCCGCAGACACGTATTGGCTTTCCTGAAGTACGCCTTGGTCTTATGCCGAGTGCTGGCGGTGTTACTCGCTTAGTTTGGTTAAATGGATTAAAAAAAACGTATCCAATTTTGACAGACGGAAAAATCTATCGACCGATAGAGGCACTCAAATATGAAATCATTGATGACATTGCAGTCGATAGAAAGGAAATGATTCTAAAGGCAAAAAAATGGATTTTTGATAATTTGGATTATAAACGACCATGGGATCAGTCAAAATACATTATACCTGGTGGCAATATAGAGTCACCTGAAATTACCAGCTGGATTGCTAAAGAAAACGCCTTGTTAATGAAACGAACAAAGGGGAATTTTCCTGCAATTCAGTCGATTTTAGGTACAATGGTCGAAGCGGCTTCAGTCGATTTTGATACCGCAAACCGTATCGAAAGTCGCTTTTTTACGGCATTGATTATGAGTACGACGACCCGCAATATGGTCAAAGCGTTTTGGTTTGATACGAATCAGATTAAGCGAAATTTGAGCCGTCCAAAAGGTTACGGAAAATTCCGACCAAAACAAGTCGGTATCATCGGTGCAGGTCGTATGGGATCGGGTATTGCGACGACCTGTGCGATGCACGAGATGGAAGTTATTTTAAAAGACGTTTCTCATTCTATCGCAGAACGTGGTCGAAAATATTGTGATTTATTGTTACAACGAAGAGTGGATGCTGGTGAGATGACAGCGATTGAGAAAAATACGATTCTTGATAGAATTTCTATATCTGATAAATTTGAGGATTTTAGTAGCTGTGATGTGGTAATCGAAGCAGTTTTTGAAAATTTGAACCTAAAAAAACGTGTCATTCGAGAAACCGATGCACATTTAGATGAATTTACACTTTTTGGTACAAATACCTCGAATATTTCTATTTCAAGGTTAGGAAAAGCATCAAATAAACCACAGGATTTTGTCGGGATTCATTTTTACGCTCCTGCTGAAGAACGTCGTCTGGTGGACGTGATTGTGGGCGAACAAACTTCTAACGAAACGATTGCGAAAGCATTTGATTTTGTCCGAAAAATCCGAAAAATTCCAATTATAATTCGAGATAGACGTGGATTTTTTACGGCTCGTGTACATGGTATGTATGCGATGGAAGGTCTGGCGTTGTTAAACGAAGGCGTGCCGCCGGTGGTCATTGAGCGTTTGGGTATGAAAGCCGGAATGCCAAAAGGACCTTTGGCGACTTTAGATGAAATGAGCTTATCAACATTGTTGTTATTTGAACGTAGAAAGAAAGAATGGTTCGGTGACGTATATTATCATAAAAATGAGTTGAAAGTATTGGCAAAAATGGTCGAAGAGCTCAACCGAGAAGGGGCAATCAGTCAATCAGGATTTTATGATTATACGGGCAAAAAACCGCTGCTTTGGGAGGAACTATCCGAGCATTTTGATAGTAAAAATAAATATCCGGACGAAAAAGCGATTATCGAACGATTTATGTTTGTACAGGCGATTGATGCGGCAAGGGCGTTAGAGGAAGGTACGATTAAGAGTGTGGCAGAGGCTAATGTTGGTAGTATTTTAGGTTGGAATTTTGCTCCTTTTAAAGGTGGTGTTTTGCAATATATCAATGATTACGGTATTAAGACTTTCGTCAAAAGAGCGAAACAATTCGAGAAAAAATATGGCAGCCGTTTTACGCTTCCTGAGATAATTTTAGCGAAAGCGAAGAACGAGGAGTTGTTCTAAATATCTTCCGTAGGTTATGCAGGTTTTTATTTGATGATAATTGAAAATCAGCGAAATCTGTCCCGAGGTTTCGAAAAAGGTTTTAATAAAAATGTTATGAGTAAAAATGAAATAAGTCACATCATTCGAGGAAGTATTTTATAAATGAAAAAAAAACAGCGAAATCAGCAGGAGGTTTTCATGCAGCGAGCCATACAACTCGCTACTTTAGGACTTGGCAAAACCGCACCAAATCCGTGTGTTGGCTCGGTTATCGTTTATAACGGAAAAATAATCGGTGAAGGTTATCACAAAAAATACGGAACGGCTCACGCTGAAGTCAATGCCGTCCGCTCTGTTCGACCTGAAAATCGTCATTTGCTTCCGGAATCTACTATTTACGTAACGCTCGAACCTTGTCATCATTATGGAAAAACACCGCCTTGCGTTGACTTGATTTTAGATCATAAATTTCGAAGAGTTGTTATTGGTTGCAAAGATCCAAACCCGAAAGTCGGTGGAAAAAGTATCGAAAAACTGCGAAAGAATGGGGTAGAGGTCGAAGTTGGTATTCTAGAAAAAGAATGTTGGGAAGTTGCAAAACGCTTTATGTGTTTTTTTACTAAAAAACGCCCGTATATTATTTTAAAATATGCTCAAAGTCGTGATGGTTTTATTGGAAAAAAAGGTAAACAAGTTTGGATAACTGGCTCGCAGACTAAAAGATTAGTCCATAAATGGCGACACGAGGAAGCAGCAATTTTAGTCGGTACAAATACGGCTGAAATTGATAATCCGACCTTGACCAATCGGCTTTGGTTTGGTACGCAGCCGTTGCGATTAGTAATTGATACGAAAAGTCGCCTGTCGAATGATTTGAATATTTTTAACCAAGCCGCATTGACGAAAGTCTTAGACAACGGCGATATTCCGACAATTTTACATACATTGTATGAAATGAAAATCAATTCACTGATTGTTGAAGGCGGAGCGACTTTATTGAATAGTTTTATGAAACAAAATCTTTGGGACGAAGCACGAATTTTTACTGGGAAAAGTTATTTGAAAGAAGGGGTGAAAGCTCCTGATTTTCTGAATATATTACCTGTTTTAGTCCAGAAAATTGGCGAGGATACTTTAAGAATTTATCAAAACGAGCATTGAAAATAAATGATAAGGATCGAAAATATTTTTTGATATCGAAATGATTTGTAATGTTTTTAAAATAGGTTTACTGATTTGTGTCGATAAAAACAGTAGTAGAATTACCATGATTATGAAAGCGTAAATCGTGTGCTTAATTAAGCAATATCGAAATGATTTTTATTAAATTAGGTAATACAAACAGAAACAAAATAATATGAAAACGAATCACAGTTTAGTTGTATTACTATTTTTATTGACGACAATCACGTTTGGTCAAACGAAGACGACAGATTTACTACCAGTAAAAATCGATGGTTTATTCGGTTTTATCGCTTTAGTCTAATATATTTTTTACCTGCGATTCCTTTAAATTTCCTTTATTTTCAAGATGAATCAGAATGCTGAAAACTTTCATAAAAATATTTATTTGATGAAAAAACTAATCATACTTTTTCTTTTAGCTACAACTATTTTTACCAATTGCTTACCGATAAAATCGATAAGAAAAGAGGATGTTTATTATCAAACAATGCTTAGAGGTTATGAAAAAAATCGAAAGGCAAAGGTCAAAACTCGAATGGTGTACGACATCAATGATAAAGGAAAAATTATCACTCAAAAGACAAATTTTGATACGTTAGGTCGAGTCATTACTGAGGAACGATACAACTGGAGTCAAAACTTTGAGTATAAAGACACGACATTTTTAAAGTACGAATACGATGGTTTCTTTCTAAAAAAAATCAGTACAGTAGGTGATGAACGGAACCCAAGTACGACTTATTTTACCTTTGACAAGAATGGGTATTTGGTCAAAATAGTGCATGATAATTTGCAACCAGTTACCTATTTATTAAACCAAAAAAATACGAATAAAAAATATTATGAAATGATTGGTATGGTTGGTTATCGGGACGAAATTCCAAAAAATGTTGATTGGTCAGAAATAACAAAATATACCAACCGGTTTTATAAAAATGGTTTGCCGTTTTTATTCAAAATCGAAGAGGAAGGCGTAGAAAATTTACGTATTGAAACAACTTATGATGAAAAATTACGAGTCCAATCTTATAAGGATTTTTACTACAATCGCTTGACCTCTGAATCTACTTTTGAATACGACAAGCATGATTTAATTACAAAAGAAATTATCAAAGTCACCCCTTTTGAACAACAAGAAGATGAAGTGTATAGTCCTGTAGAGAAACCTGAAATGCGAGTTTTTGAGTATGAATATTTTGAGTAGATTTTACCCAATTTTGAAATGCTATATTGGGTTGTAATTTTTTATTAAATTTTGGAGGTTCATTAAAATTCTCGTGCCAACAAATTTCGTCATAAGCAATGGCTTTTGATGCTCAGATAAGATAAAATGAATTTCCGATTTTTTCCTAAAAACTTATTTTTTCCAATAACTTTCATCCATAAAAAACTTAAATTTGAAATTCAGAAATATCCAATAATTCAATATTCAAAATATCATCATTCAATAAAATGCACTCACCACAACAAATCCTCAAAAAATACTGGAATTTCGATAGTTTCCGCTCGATGCAGTTGGAGATCATCAACTCCGTTTTGGAAGGAAAAGACACGTTGGCATTATTACCGACAGGTGGTGGAAAGTCGATTTGTTTTCAAGTTCCGGCTTTGTGTCGTGAGGGAATTTGTATTGTGGTTTCGCCCTTGATTGCCTTGATGAAAGACCAAGTTTATAACTTGAATAAACGTGGAATCCCTGCGGTGGCCATTTATTCGGGTATGCACTACAAAGAAATTGACCGGACTTTTGATAATTGTGTGTATGGTAAAATTAAGTTTTTGTACTTGTCGCCCGAGCGATTGATGACCGACTTGGCACAAGAACGCATTAGAAGAATGAACGTCAATCTGATTGCGATTGATGAAGCACATTGTATCTCTCAATGGGGCTATGATTTTCGGCCGCCTTATTTAGAAATTGCAAAAATCAAGGAAATTCACCCAAAAGTCCCATTTTTGGCATTAACAGCAACGGCAACGCCCGCAGTTGTCGAAGATATTCAGGAACGATTAGAATTTTCTAAAAAGAATGTTTTTCAAAAGAGTTTTCTGCGGGATAATTTGGCTTATGTTGTTTTGCAAGAAGAGGGAAAACGGGAAAAAATGGTGGATATTTTACGCAAAGTAAAAGGTTCGTCTGTCATTTATGTGCGAAATCGACGACAAACCAAAGAAATCGCTCAATTTCTTCAAAAATATGACATTCGAGCGGATTATTATCATGCTGGTTTGGACAATAATATTCGGTCACAAAAACAGGATAATTGGATAAAAAATAAGGTTCGAGTCATGGTTTCGACGAATGCGTTCGGAATGGGTATTGACAAACCTGATGTCCGAAGCGTGATTCATTTAAGTTTACCTGATAGTTTGGAAGCGTATTTTCAGGAAGCTGGTCGTGCTGGTCGAGATGGCGAAAAGGCGTTTGCAATCCTGTTGTATAATGTCAATGATAAAGTTAGTTTAGAACAAAATTTTGAACAAGCATTTCCCGAATGGTCGTTTATCAAGCGAGTTTATCAAGCCTTAGGTAGTTATTTTCAGTTGGCGGTCGGTAGCGGAATGGGTGAAAGTTTTGATTTTGAACTGATTGAATTTTGTAAGTATTTTAAATTTAAACCTCGTGAAACCTATAATGCGTTGAAAATTTTGATGCAAGAAGGTTGGATTTTTATGACCGAATCGGTTTTTATGCCGTCGAGTTTGATGGTAACGGCAAACAAGGAGGAAATCTATGATTACAAATTGAAAAATCGAGCGTTTGACCAATTGATTACGATTATTCTACGCACGTATCAAGGTGCGTTCAACAACTTTGTGAATATCAACGAACCGCAATTGGCTCGTTTTTTGAAAATTGCACCTCGCCGTTTGCGTAAAGCATTGGAAATATTGGTGCAAGATAGAATTATCGAATATCGTCCGTTTAAGGAAACGCCACAAATTATTTTTACGCAAGCTAAAGCAGCGATTAACGATTTAACGATTGACCAAAAACGCTACAAATTCTTAAAAGAAAGACAAAAAAATCGCATCGAAAAAGCGGTGGAATATGCGACTAAAGAGCAATGTCGCAGTCAATTATTATTAGCGTATTTTGGTGAAACAGATGCTTCGCCTTGCGGCAAATGTGATATTTGTACGAATCGAAATTCCAACGACATTTCAAAAAAACAATTTGAAATTTATCAAAATCGTATTCAAAAAATACTGGAAAAACAACCACAAACAGCTCGACAGATTTTAGCAAAATTCCCTACGCATTATCATAAAAAAATTACGCATGTTTTGACGGTTTTGGGCGATCAAGAATTGATAAAAATAGAAAATGATAAATTATTTTGGCGGCAAGGATAGAAACTTTTTAATCCTAAAACCTTATAAAATCCATTTTAAAACAAGAAAAATGCTATGCCCATCGTAATCATCAACGCAAATACAAAAATAAATAAATAGCTGATTATTAGTAAAATATACTTAAAAAATGTTTTTAATGTTCTTTGTTGATAGACTATTTTCATACTTATCAATAAGTAGATCGGAACGTAAAAAAGTAACGCAATTTGTAACCAATGTGGTGTAAATGTCTTTGACAATAAAATTAATGAAAATACGGTAAATGCAAACGCATGAAAATGTAAGGTAAAGACCAAATGTTCTACATAAAACTGCTTTTGCCGGATATAAACCAACTTCAAAATCAAGGCAAAAAGCGGTACCAATAAGAAAAAAGTCCATGATAAATGACTTATAAAATAACTCAATAATGCTTCTTCATGTTTGACCGATTTCAAGACTTGAATAAATAATATTTGTGCCCAAAAACCTTCAATTTTATAGGATTTAATTACTTCTTTGCTCGACATCAACGCCAAGTCTTTTTTCGCAATTAGAATTGTTTTTTTAGTGCCAGGACGCAGCGAAACTGGCAAAATAATAGAATCATTCAAAAGCGAATCTTTCGCAAACCACGGCTGAAAAAGTGTATCTAAAACTGGGTTGACCTGGGGCGAATTGAGTTCTTTTTTAGCAATATTCAGCAAAGAATCCGTTATCGCTTTCGCTGAATCCATGCCCATCAAAAAGCGAATATGCCTCTCACTTTCATTAAACTGAAGGTTCGTCTGAACCTGTTTTTCTTCGCCATCAATCGTGAATTTTGAATTAAAATCACTCGTTTGAAATACAATAATCGTAAAACACAAAATTGTCATAAAGACGAATAATTGCATCGGTCTTAAAAATGATTGATGCCGACCTTTGAAAAATTCTTTGGTTAATCGGCCAGGGAAAATCAACAAATTACCTAAAGTTTTAGGCAATTTTGCATCAATATTAAAGGTGTTTTTGAAAAAGTTATAAATAAATTCGGATAGAGGAACTTTGCCTGTTGTATATTTTTGACCACAGTTAGCACAGAATTTATCTTCTGTTTTCATTGCTGAATCGCAGTTATAACAGTGCTTTTCATCAAAAACCTCCTCAAAGTCAATAGCTTCGCTTTCGGTCTTTGATTCGTCGTTTGGTATGTCGTTTTTCTTGTCTTCCATCAAAATCTTGTTAGATTAACTCAAGATTTACTCAAAATGCGGATAAAATTAAAAATTAATAATATATTTCTACCAGATAGATGAATTGTTATACTGTTTATCCTGATAACTCGGTGATTGAATTGTTTTATTGTTTTAACGAATGTACGAAAAAGCATTAAAAACAGTCCAATAATTTAATAATCCAACAATTAAATAATGAAATATATCGTAAGCGTTTCCGCAATATTAGTATTGTTATTCAGCCAAAGTTTCGTTAAGCCGGATTCAAAAACTGCTTTGAATACGGCAGTTCAACAATTGGCAAATGACCCGAACATGTCTGCCGGACAGTTAGGCGTTTGTGTAATGGATACGAAAACTGGCGAAGTTGTGAGTTCCTACAATTCGGCGAAAGCCATGATTCCGGCCTCGACGATGAAAACCGTCACAACCGCTTCTGCGTTGGCGATTTTGGGTAAGAATTATCGCTTCAAAACTTTTTTGGAATACGATGGAACGATTAGCAACGGTACACTAAACGGCAATATTTACATCAAAGGAACGGGCGACCCGATGTTAGGATCGGACGAAGTGAAAGAAAACGAAATGCCACAAGTAACCAAGATGAATGATCTTCTAGCGACTTTTGTCAATGAATTGCAGAAATTGGGTATTAAAAAAATTGAAGGAAAAATCATTGGGGACGATTCGTTTTATGGCTCAACTCAGTTGCCGCCGCCGACTTGGCAATGGAATGATCTGGGGAATTATTACGGTTCTGGAGCAAGTGCGTTGAATTTTCATGAAAACTTGTATTATTTATATTTTAAACGCTCAAATACAGTCGGTGCAACGACTTCGATAAGTCGAGTGACTCCTAAAATGCCGTACATTGTTTACCAAAATGAAGTCAAAATAGGTGAAAAAGGAAGTGGGGATAACGCTTATATTTTTGGAGCGCCGAATTCTTTTAATCACATTATCCGAGGGACGATTCCGCCTGGGAGTTCTGAATTTAAAATCAAAGGTTCGATTCCGAATGCTGCGTATTTTGCAGCCTATTCGCTGATGTTAAAGTTGGAACAGTACGGTATTTCAACCCAAAAAATCGCCACTACACAGTTAGAAGAAAAACGAACTGGTTTGGCTTCTGCCAATAATCGAACAGTGGTTTATACACATCAGTCGCCTTTATTAAAGGAGATTTGTGAACGTGCGAACGAAAAAAGTAATAATTTGTACTGTGAATCTTTATTAAAAGCTATTGGTAAAAAAGTAAAAGGCGAGGGTACAACGGCTAATGGTGTTGAAGCGGTTTTGGCGTTTTGGGAAAGTCGTGGGTTTGATACCGAAACCTTCTTTATGGAAGATGGCAGCGGTTTGTCTGCTCGAAATGCAGTTTCTACCTTTTCGATGGCAAGTTTGTTAAGTAAAATTCGACGGGACGAGAATCTTTTTCCTACTTTTTATAATACTTTAGCAATCGGTGGAAAAGAAGGAACGGTACGTTATTTATTTAAAAATAATAAAGCTGTGGGTAGTCGAATCCGAGTAAAATCTGGTTCAATTCGTAGGGTTCGGGCGTATTGTGGTTATGCTAAAACTCGCTCCGGAAAAATAATTGCTTTTTCGATTATGGCGAATAATTTTACGGGAAAAAGTAGCCATATAAGATTGAGAATGGAAACGATTATGTTGGCGATAGCGAATTTACCATAAGAATGGTCGTTCGTCCCTCGCTTAACGGTTAAAAGAAATGGTTCTCAAAAAAATTGAGAACCATTTTTTATATTCGTATATACTGAAAATTTTGTAAGAAAATTCAGTAACTGCCAGCAGTTTATTTGATAATCAACTCTTTACGCTGTGGTCCTTTGGAAACAATCGTGATTGGGGTTTCCAACATCGTTTCGATTTCCTCTAAAAAGTTTTTTGCGTTTGTAGGTAAAGTGTCGTAAGTATTGATATTTTCTAAATCTGTTTGCCAACCTTTATAAGATTTGAAAACAGGTTCGATGCCGTCAGCACATAAGTCATAAGGTGGTAAATCTGTCAATTCGCCATCTATTTTATAATGTGTCGCTGCTGCGATTTCTTCAAAATCATTTAAAATATCAATTTTTGTGATACATAATTGAGTAACACCATTAATCATAATTGTGTATTTCAATTGAGGAATATCAATCCAGCCACAACGACGAGGGCGACCAGTTGTGGCACCAAATTCGCCACCTGCTTGACGCAATTCCTCTTCGATATCACCGCTTAACTCTGAAGGAAAAGGACCAGAACCAACTCTTGTGCAGTAAGCCTTTGTGATTCCGATAACTTCGCCAATCGTACTCGGTGCAACTCCCAAGCCATTACAAACGCCCGAAGTAATGGTATTAGAAGAGGTAACGAACGGATATGTACCAAAATCAATATCTAACATTGAGCCTTGCGCCCCTTCTGCTAAGACTTTTTTCCCGGCTTTTAGGGCTTTATTGATATAGATTTCACCATCAACCATATTCATATTGCGTAAATGCTCAATGCCATCAAACCATTTGGCTTCTTCGCCAGCTAAGTCAAATTCTACGTTAGGATAAATTTTTAAAAGACTTAAGTGTTTATCTCTTAATTCGTTATATTTTTCTTGAAAATTAGGACTCAAAACATCACCAACTCTCAAGCCATTACGACCAGTTTTATCCATGTATGTTGGGCCGATACCTCGAAGCGTAGAACCAATTTTCTCTTTGCCTTTTGCAGCTTCCGAAGCAGCATCTAACAGGCGATGTGTTGGCATAATCAAATGTGCTTTTTTAGCTACCAATAAACGGTCGTGGTAATCCACGTCTGCATCTATTAACATTTGTATTTCTTTACGCAACGTGATTGGATCAATCACCACACCATTTCCGATAACGTTCATCAAGTCGTCTCTGAAAATACCAGAAGGAATCGTGTGTAAAACATATTTTTTACCATCAAACTTTAAGGTATGTCCAGCGTTTGGACCTCCTTGAAATCGAGCTACAATATCGTACTGATTAGCTAAGTAATCTACAATTTTACCTTTGCCTTCATCTCCCCATTGTAAACCCAATATTACATCAACTGCCATTAAAAAAGTGGTTTTAAAATTTATAAAGTCAATTTGTACACGATGCAACATAAAATATTATGCTTATCGGTATCCATTTATAAAGTAAAAAAAGATTTGAAAAAACTTCAACCTTGTCGCTTTATAAATTGACCGAACAAAGGTAAACAACGGTTTAATCAAATTAAAATTGATGTGATAAATTCGTAATAATGATAAATAATATTAGTGAATATTTGGTGTTTAGTTTTTTAGTAGCTTTATTACAGTTTTTAAGAAGTAATACTATCAGAGTCACACTTAGGTATTATTGCGGGTCAAGATGTAAACTTTTGCAACTAAAATAGTTTACTTTGGACGATTCTTTATTATCTTTGATAATACAAAAAAAATAAATGGTAATTATTTTGATTACCAAATTAATACATATTAAAAAAAATAATTCATGGTTAGTTTATCACCTGTACGTACAGAGGTAATGAAACATTTAGAAAGCTTTGTAGATACGATTTCAGAAAAGTATCTAAAGAAGCCCGAAGAAATGTGGCAACCAACAGACTGGTTACCTGATACCAGTAACTTAGATGCTTTTATCGCAAAAGTTAAAGAAATACAAGAAGCTGCACAAGAATTGGCTTATGATGTTTGGGCGGTCTTAATTGCAGATACAATTACAGAAGAATCTTTGCCAACTTATGAGTCTTGGCTAATGGCTTTAGACGGTATTGATTTATCGGCTGAAGGTGGCTGGAGTGGCTGGACAAGAAAATGGACTTCGGAAGAGAATCGTCATGGCGATTTATTAAATAAATATTTGTATTTATCGGGGCGTGTAGATATGCGACAATTTGAGATTTCGACACAATATTTGATCGCTGACGGAATGGATATTCAAACTGACGGTGATCCTTACAAAACCTTTGTTTATACCAGTTTTCAAGAGATTGCGACTCAAATGTCACATCGTCGAGTTGGTGCATTGGCCCGAAAATCTGGGAATAAAGATTTAGCAAAAATGTGTGGTGTGATCGCTTCGGACGAAGGTCGTCATGCTAAGGCTTATATGTCTTTTATTGATAAGATTTTTGAGGTTGATCCAAGTGAGATGATGTTGGCGTTGGCGGATATGATGAAGAAAAAAATCGTTATGCCTGCTCATAACATGAGAGAATTAGGTTTGAGCATCGGTGATTCTTTCGAGCATTTCTCTAATGCTGCACAGCGTTTAAATATCTATACTTCACAGGATTATGTCGATATTATGCGACGTTTGAATAAGTATTGGAAAATAGAACATATCACGGATTTGACGGGAGAGGCTAAAAAGGCTCAAGACTATTTAATGCGTCTGCCAGATAGAATGCAGCGTGTTTTGAGTCGAGTCAAAGTTCCGGATGTAGAGTATGAATATAAATGGATTTTGCCACAAAAAGCTTAGTCTAATAATTAAGGGACGGCCTGCTGATAGAAAATAAAAATGGTTCTCAATTTGTTTGAGAACCATTTTTTATGGTAGTATTACAATTAGAAATTTTAAAATTTACAAACCGTTAAGCATTAATTCACCGAAATAGCAATAATCAACCGCCCGTCATTATCTCGCCCAATTCGCTTAAACCACATTGAGCCGTCAGATAAACCGACTTCATCACCATTGAGAATCAAATCATTGAAGCTATGATTAGCGATTTTTTTGCGTAACGACTCGTTAAAAATAATGTCGTATTGTGCAAAAAACTCCTCTTTTGATTTAATATCTTGATAATGCTCTTCGTATGATACTCGGAAGTGAGGAAAGGTTACATAATTCAAAATCTTGTCCGGTGCATTTTTGACGACTTCTTTTTGAAATAAATTAAAGTAGTTTTGGAAATCGGACATTGTCACGAATGACGCTGTTTCGCTGCTTTTTTCCGTTTTAGTGATTCCGACAGGTTTATTTTCAAATTGATTATAAACTTGCCCTGTATTGTCTAAATAATATTGGGATTCGCTTTTTTTGATCCAATTATCCGTCTGACTATCAAAATCTGCGTGATAAACCTTTATGATATTATCTGAACTAATTTCAGCCGTTTTGATATACGTTTCGGCAGATGCTTCTAATGCACCGATTTCTATTGCCGAAAGAAAAGTACCTTCACTATTGAAAGTCGTCAAATAAAAGAAATCTTGTTGACCGTTTCCATCTAAGTAACGAACGAGATAAATAACAGTATGATAAAATTCCTTTTCGCCAAGTTTTGCAACTGGATAAACTTTATAAAAATCTTCAAACGATTCTCTCGGACTGAGAACGCCTTCAACAGTGTGAAAGTCTTTGCCGTCCATTAAATAACGATAGAATTTCTTATTCAAAACCGGTTGATTGTTCCACTCTTCGTCTGTTCTATCAACGGCTAACCCATCTAATTCATACGGCAATTCTACGTACATAAATTCTTGTAACATTTCTTGAAACAAGACATAATCATTAGTAAAATCCTTCTGTGGTAAAATATGTTTGATGCCATTACCAGCCCACGGTAGGTAAAATGAATCAAGATTAGCTGATAAATTGTCAGCTGATTTATTATCTAAACTGCCGATAATATTAGCGGAAGAATTACTATTGTTTTCGGTACAAGCTAATGTTATTATCAATAACATTAGAAAATATAAGTGTTTCATAATCAATATGATAAATGAAAAAATAATTTAATTATAGTATTAGGCAAATTGGTCTTTCGACTTATAAGAACGTAATTTTTAGCTGATTTATATCTATCCAAAATGATAATTTTAGATAATTTTGGTCATTAAGGTCAATATTAGTCGTACTTAATACGCCACAAGTACATAATAGTTACATTCTCAAAATTCATCAATTCTATCTTCAATTCTTGGGATTTAAAGAAATAAAAATGTTAATAAGGTGTTAAATAAATATTGGCACTACATCTGGACTCCTTAATGCCTTTGCTTTTTATCGCTCAAAATCTCGCTCTTGTCCATAGTTAAGTTTTAACTATTGACAATATTCTTACATTTGCAGCCTGATATTTACATTATAATTGAGTTTTTGAGTAACCGTTCACAAGAGAAGTCAAAATTTTAGTCATACTTACTGATGACCGATTACTTATTAATCGTAAAATATAACAACCAAACTAAAATATGAAGAAAATTCTGACAACTGCCTTTTTATTATTCGGTATCACAATTATCTATGGACAAATTGCCCCGAAAAAAATATACAATGCTACTAAAGTAGAAGAAAAACCGCTTATTGATGGTTCGTTAAACGATGCAATTTGGTTACAAACGGCAGAAGTTGCTAATCAATTTATTCAAAATCAGCCTAATTTAGGAGAAAAGTCGGCTTACAAAACGGAAGTGAAGATTGTCTATGATGATGAAGCCGTTTATATTGGTGCGATGCTTTTTGATGACAATCCTGATAGTATTTTAACACAATTGACAGAACGTGATGAGATTGGTAATGTGGACTGGTTCGGGATTGTAGCCGATACTTACGAAGATGGTATTAATGGCGTCGGTTTTATTGTTTCGGCTGCTGGAGTGCAGTTTGATACGAAATACTCGGCTTATGGTGAAGATAAAAACTGGAATGCAGTCTGGGAATCGGACGTGAAAATCGTAGAAAATGGTTGGATAGTAGAAATGAAAATTCCGTATTCTGCGTTGCGGTTTCCTGATAAAGCAGAACAATCTTGGAATTTTAATATCGTTCGTACCGTTCGTCGTACTCGAGAAACAGCCTGGTGGAATTTTTTCGATAATTCTAAAAATGGTTTTTTGAATCAAGCAGGAACGCTAAAAGGTATTAAAAATGTAAAATCACCGATTCGGCTATTTTTCAATCCTTACATTTCGGGTAATATCAAAAAGACAACAACTGAGGGCGAAGGCTCTTGGTCGAGAGGTTTTAATGTTGGTATGGATATAAAGTATGGTATCAATGAGGCGTACACTTTGGACATGACGTTAGTCCCAGATTTTGGGCAAGTCGTGTCAGATGATGTGGTTTTAAATTTATCACCGTTCGAAGTACGATTCAATGAAAATCGTCAGTTTTTTACGGAGGGAACAGAGTTATTTCAAAAAGCAGACTTATTTTACTCTCGTCGAATCGGTGGAACGCCTCAAGGATTTTACGATGTGTCGGATATGGAAGAGGACGGTTTTACGATTTTAGAAAATCCAAATGATATTCAGTTGATTAATTCTACTAAAATATCGGGTCGTGGAGAGAAAGGCTTGGGAGTCGGTGTTTTTAACTCGGTTACTAATTCTGCGACCGCAGTCGTTGAAGATGCTGACGGTATCGTAAAAGAAATTGAAACTGCTCCTCTGACGAATTATAACGTCCTTGTTTTTGACCAAAATTTAAAAAACAATTCTTACATTTCATTGGTCAATACTAATGTTTTTAGAAATGGAGACGCTTACGAAGCTAATGTTACGGGGACAGAATTTCAGCTACAAAATAAAAAAAATACGTATCAAGTTTCGGGAAGTGGTGCGGTGAGTCAATTGTATCATAATGGTTTTAATCAGCCGGATTTAGGTTTTCGCTCAAATATTGGATTTGGCAAAACAAGCGGAAATTTACAGTTTAATCTTAGCAACGCCATCATTTCGGATACTTATGATAACAATGATTTGGGTTTTTTATATTCTAATAATCATATCAATAATAACCTTTGGGTTGGACTGAATCGCTTTAAACCTTTCGGGCCTTTTTTGCGAGGTAATATTAATTTCAGTTTGTTTATGCAACATCAGTATTCGACCAAACGCTTTGCGAGTTTTGGCACAAATGTCAATTTCTTTGCAATGACTAAAAAATTCTTTGCTTTTGGTGGCGGTTCATTTTTTAGTCCGATTGAGTCTTATGATTTATTCGAACTAAGAACTGACGACAAGGTTTTAGCGATTCCGACAAATCGAGAACATTGGGGCTGGATTTCGACGGATTATCGTAAAAAAGTCGCTTTAGATGTCAATATTTTTGGTGCTGTATTCAATCAAGAAGGTCGTAACAACTTGAATATCAACTTCGGGCCGATTTTCAGAATCAATGACAAATTATCTTTCCGGATTTCTACTGATTATCGCATTAATAATAATTATATAGGATTTGTAGATAAAGACCTTAATGACGAACCGATTGTAGGTCGTCGTGATCGTTTAGATATCGAAAATGTCATCTCGTCAAGTTATATTTTTAATAATGTTATGGGGGTGACTTTCCGTATGCGACACAGCTGGTCGAATGCGACACACGATTTATTTTATAACGTTGATACCGACGGTCATTTAACGTCTCCTTTAACAGGTTTGTCGGACGATTATGATTTTAATTTTAACTTTTTCTCGATTGATTTGGTCTATTCTTGGCAGTTTGCTCCTGGTAGCTTTTTGACAGCAAATTGGAAAAACAATATTTTCTCGCTAAATTCTAATATCAATCAGAATTATTTCCAAAATATTCAGAATACGCTTCGAGATGACCAAACGAACTTATTTTCTATAAAAATTCTTTACTTTTTAGATTATCTTACACTAGAGCAGGTTATGAATGATAAAAGAGAACAGCGTTCTGCTAAAGCACTTTTTTAGAATATTTAGTTGTAAGAAGGGTGTTATTTCGGTAGTTTTAGAGTGA
>CBFIHR010000060.1:0-26783 GCA_965662365.1 Saprospiraceae bacterium | reverse complement strand
ATGATATAATCTCGAATAGTAATATCATTTTCAATAGCCTTGATTTTCAATTTCATATGCATAGACTTAGGAGTATCGACAGTGATGCGTACCATACGTTCTGGTTTTGGTGGTGTTTGCTTTTTCTTGGTATATTTACGCTTTGGTTTTTCCTCCTTCTCTTCAATGACGACGACATTGTCCTCCGCATATGGCTGAACATTCTTAACCATTTCCATCATATCTTCATCTTTTACTTTTACCGTCATTTCTACAAGAGGTTCCTCTACCCTACTCAATTCGTTTTGAGTAGTTTCATGGATGGCTTCCACTTTTTCTTTCACTTCCTCAATGTTTTTTTTAGAACGACTCAAAGGTCTTTTTTTGGGTAAAGCAGGTTCTTCAGTTTTGTTATTTTTATTTAATGTTGAACTTAGTCCAAATTTCTTTTTAGCCATCGTTTTTAGTGTTAAATTGTTGAATTGTTATATATTTTTAATTCAAAAAACAGTTTGGTCACCGAGGAATCGGAGACAAACAGTATAACAGTTTAACAATAGGTTTACTTTGTTAAAATATCTAAAATCTCTTTTGTCAACTTAGTCATTTCCTTTTTTGCCTTGCGATCTTTATACTCATAGACGCCAATCCCCTGAACGACCGCCTCTACATACGCTATTCGGGATTTAACGGTTGTTTCCAAGACTTTTATCTCCAATTCATCTAATACGTCTTTTGTCTCTTTATTAATGTTAATTTTCTCATCATATTGATTCAGGACAAAAAAAGCGTTGACTTCTTCTTTCAAAGTTTTAGCCTGTTCGTATTTCTCAATAAATTTTTCAGTTGCCCATAAATCCAAGCCACTCGGCCGAATCGGAATCAATACAATATCTCCCAGAAGAATGATTGTACTTACCAATTTTGATAACGACGGTGTTCCGTCGATGAGAATAATATCATAATCATTCTGGATTTTTTGAATGTTTTTACGAAGTGCGTTACTATCTGAAATTCCAAAAACCATAATCGGAGGATAAGCCTCCTCTCTGATACCTGACCAATGAACCGAACTAGCATTCGTATCTGTATCTACAATCGCTACTTTGTAGCCCATATGTGCGAAACAAACAGAAAGATTTTGCACAATCGTCGATTTGCCCACGCCACCTTTTAAACTTGTAACAGAAATAATCATAGTGTCTATTTTTTATAGTTACTTTTTTGATGAATATTTTATTTACGAACTAGCGAAAAGTATTATTTCTTTATTTACTGTATTACGTATTTGATATTTAACTTAATTACGATGATACAGAAATCATTTTCCTCGTAAAATATCAAAACCGTATTTGCTATTTTACGGTAATAAAGATATACGTTTTAAATTAAATACTCAAAAAAGTAATCACTTTTTTGAGTATTTAATTTTTTACTATAAAATTGAAATACTTATTTACTAAATATAGTAACTACTTGTTTAAGTTAATAAGCATTACAGTTTAACCGTATTTGCTATTTTACGGTGATAAAGATATACGTGTTTCAGTAAGTACTTTTATTTTAAGCTAGGTTTATTTAAGAGTATTTCAGTAAATCAGCAAAAAAGGTAAACTGTTTTTAAAAATTGAATTTTAAGCGATTTAGAGGTAATTTGTAGTCAATTGTATTCAAAACTATTTTTTTTGTCAGAAATCGATCGAAATAGGGCTTAAAATAAGATTTTCTTTCTTTTTTATTAATTAACAATTTCCCTTGTACTTAATTAGCGTTTTTTATATATCAGTAAGGTGTAAAGAATTATAAAAAAGAAATTTCTGTAAAATTGGAATCATTCATCATTTTTTAATTAAAAATAATTAAAAATAGAGTTTGTAAAAACAATTTTATTATCAGCAATAATTGATTCATTTATAGTTATAACTTTAGATTAGATTTGATTTATAGCTCAAAAGTTGACTTCATAAAGTATACGCTAAAAAATAGATATGAAATATATAATATTAACTTTGGATAAAATTTATTCCTAAAAGATGGAATACCTCTATTAATTTTGAAGGTGATAAAGTAAATGGTATTGAATTAATCGTATCTTTTTTATGATGAAGAACTTTATCTATAATAATATTAGTCTATATTCGGGAATTTATACGAGGGAAAACAATGATAATTGACTTGTGTTTATTTACATCATCACTTGAAATAGTCTGGTGTGCAGGTATAAATAAAAATGTATCATCAAAATAAAAAAATATCTTATACATTATTTTCTCAGGTTAGACCTCAAAAAAACGTTTACTCGTTCAGGTAACGACTTGATGTAGCAAATATTTGAGTTGATGGATTTAATTTCATTAATTTAAAGACTTGTTTTAATTTAGTATTACGAAAGAGAAATTATTCAATCAATCAATCAAATAACTATGAAATACACACTATTTTTTTGCATGAGTTTAATGTTGTTTTTTACCAACTGTAATGATGACGTTCCAAATAATAATTTTCCGGCTTGTAATAATTCTACTGACCCAGCAAATGAGATTGCTTGGATACGAAATGCGATTGATGACAATCAGAACTTGGATGATGATGCAAGGATTGTCTGTTATGAGTTAGATGGTCGCTTAGTCTTTTTGGTCGATTTTTGTGTGCCTTGCGGTGATGGCTATGATGTGTATGATTGTGAAGAACAATTAGTTTGTTCAAATGATGAAAACGGAAATTCTACTTGTAATTATTTTGTGAATAATGCGATTAATGAAATTCTAATTTGGCAAAATTTCTAATTCTGCACCCAAAAGCTTACTTGATTACCTGCTCTGAAGACGCTGAGTAAGTATTGGATTGCAGGTAGTCAAATTAGTGAGTGTAAAAAGCAAGATAAAAAAGCTGTTTGCACAATAATCTTCGTATCGTCTTATCAATTGTAGCGAAAATACGTATTTTATGGGTTTCGTGAAAAATGAATAGCCTTTTGAATTGATTATTCTTTGTGATAAAAAATTATAAAGTGGGGAGAGTTTCATAAATTTGGGAATTCTAAATTAATGAAACCATATTATGAGACACCTTTTATTTATTATATTCCTTTTTGTAGGAATTACAATTTCGTTTGCACAATCTCCCGGTGATACGGTTGTGGTGAAAACATTTAATTATACACAAACTTATGGTATTAATCAATGGTCTCCTGGTATCCGAGATACAATGATTACTTTTCCGAATGATCCAAACATTACTTACGAAAAAATATTGATGCTATATAATATGCGTTGTAAAGACGCAAACGTATCAACAGGAACAAACCGAGATTTGGGGTGTGGTGAATGGGATATTTCGTGTAATACGTACATTCATGACTCAACGTCAATCGATTCTTTATTGACAACGACAACTTCTCATTCTATCACGAATTTTTCTGGAACAACGTATAATTATTCGACACAACCTACCTATAATTATTACAGACACTTACAGCCGAATGCTACTATTCTAAGCATTATTAATGAAAATCAGGCAGCTGTCGGTACTGGAACGACAGCACTTAATCATACAATTCCGACGACAAATTATAATGGAAAGGCACAATATTTATTCACAGCATCAGAGCTATTAGCTGCCGGTATGAGTGCAGGTGATATTGATGGATTAATGTTGCAAGTACTTTCTGGAAGTGAGGAGGCTGATTTTTTGAGAGTACGTATCAAGTCAACCTCTCAAACAACCTTATCTGCGGCGAATCCTGATATGATCGGTTTTACAGAAGTCTTTTTTCATAATACGAATTTTGTAACCGGTTCAAATCGCTTACAGTTTTCGACTCCTTTTAATTGGGACGGAACATCGAATTTAATTATTGAGTTTTCGTTCACGAATCAAAATAGCGGAAATGCTATTGATTTTGAGGGGACAGATACAGGAATGGATTATGGACTATATACTAACGGTGATCGTGTTCACTATTTTAATGGTACGAACCAGATTCAGGCAAACAATTATGCTGGTATTGGCGGAAGCGGTGATAGAACAATGGAAGCATGGATTAATTCAACAGTTGCTAATAAGGAAATCATTAGTTGGGGAGTGAATAGCTCTACCGAAAAGTGGAGTTTTAGAATTAATGGAAACGGGACAATTCGGGCAGAAGTGAATGGTGGTTTTATTTATGGAACAACCTTAGTCGATGATGGACAGTGGCATCATGTTGCGTGTGTACTAACTGGTAATAATATTGCGAATGCTCAATTATATGTTGATGGTGTATTGGAAACGGTAGGGGCAAGTCAGGGACAAACGGTGAATACCAGTACCTCAACAAATTTGAATATTGGCTACGGTAGAAATAATACTTATTTTGATGGGAATATTGATGAAGTTCGTATATGGAATGCGGCTTTATCGGGAGCGACGTTACAAGATTGGATATACCAAAAAGTTGATGCAGCACATCCAAATTATTCTGATTTAGAATTGTACTATCCATTAAATGAAGGGAGCGGCGATGCGATTACGGATTATAGTCCGAATGGTCACGATGGAATGATTCAAAATGGAGCAGTTTGGCAAACAGTGCGAGGTGTGGATTTATTCAAAGGCTTTGACGTAACGCAAGAGCGACCAAATGTTATCTTTTTACAAGGGACGTATAACTTAAATATCGTGACGGATACGGTTTATGAGGCGATAGAAAATACTCCGAATATCGTTATTCAAAATCAAGTTTTTCCGAATTATGGTCAAGTAAAACACGATAGTATTGGAGTGATTAGTTCGACGAATTACTGGGAAGCTGGTGGTTATGAATATTACTATGATGAAAATGGTCAGCTATATGATTCTGTATTGATAACGATAGACGGAACGATTACGCCAACGACCTTGACCTATCAGCGTCGTTTTCCGATGAAATATGAAATTATGTCTTTTGTTACCCCTTATGGTATTAACTTAGATTTAGGGCCGAATGGTAAAACATGGACTTTTGATGTGACGGATTTTGCCCCGGTTTTGCAAGGAACAAAACGAATGACAATTGAAAGAGGTGGTCAGTGGATGGAAGACATGGACATTCAGTTTTTGTATATTGTTGGTACGCCACCGAGGGAAGTTTTAGATATTCAACAAATTTGGCGAGTGGAAAGCAAAACGTACACTTCAATTATGGCAGATAATAGTTATGCACCGAAAGATATGCCCTTGCATCCGAACGGACAATATTTCAAAGTCCGTTCAGCGATTTCTGGTCATGGGCAACAAGGAGAATTTATCCCACAAGCACATTATTTGAATGTCAATGGTGGAATCGAAGAGTTTGGCTGGCAAGTATGGAAAGAATGTGCTGATAATCCGATTTTCCCGCAAGGTGGAACTTGGATTTATGACCGAGCAGGCTGGTGTCCGGGTATGGCGACCGATGTAGAGGAAAGCGACTTGACACCTTATATAACAGCAGGACAAACATCGGCTATGATTGATTATGGTGTGTACGGCGGCTCGGGCGATTCTCGATATATTGCCAGTCATCAGTTAGTGACTTATGGTAGTGCGAATTTCAATGTAGATGCAAGCGTGATTGAAATTATTCAACCAACTAATAAAGTGGAATATTCTAAAGAAGGTATTTTGTGTGGTGAGCCAACGATTGTAATACAAAATACTGGAGCGACAACACTGACCAGTTTAACGATTCAATATTGGGTCAATTCCGCAGCAACAAAACGGACGTACAACTGGACAGGAAGTTTGGCGTTTATGGAAAGTGAAGAAGTTGTTTTACCAGTTTCGGCAGCTTTATGGTCGGACATTTCGGGTAGTGATAATACATTTTATGTAGAGGTATTAAGTCCGAACGGTAGTACAGACGAATATAGTTTTAATAATATGGCTCGTTCTAATTTCAGTATTCCAGACATTTTACCATCATCGTTTATTTTACGATTTAAAACGAACCTGCAAGGCGGTGAAAGTCGTATTCGTTTGTATGACGATATTGGAACGCAGTTATTTTTTAGACAAGGAATGTTTAGCAACACCTTATATATAGATACTTTCAATTTATCGCCGGGTTGTTACTCCTTAGTGGTTGAAGATACAGACGATGACGGAATAGATTTTTGGGCAAATAATGATGGTTCAGGATATTGTCGCCTTTATCAGACCAATATTCCGATTATTTTACAAACCTTAGAACCAGATTTTGGTGGGTCGATTACCTATAATTTTACGGTAGAATATCCATTATCAACAGAATCAGTTGAAAACGCATTAGAATTTGAGGTTTTTCCAAATCCTGCAAATGATTACTTTGTGGTAAAAGGAAGGCAAATGAAAGCGGCAACTATTCAGGTTTTTAATGCTATGGGGCAAGTCGTTCAACCACAACATTTTATTTCAAATGATGAAGTTTTATTCCGAACAACGAATCTTTCTAAAGGTATTTATTTTGTAAATATTAGAGTAGGAGAGGCGTTGATTACGAAAAAAGTGATTGTTGAGTAGGTGGGAAGTGTGTGTGGTAAGGCGTGATGTGTCATGTTTTACCACGCATTTTTTTTAAAAAAATACATCAGATGATTCAAATAAAACAAGAAGGACCTATTTTATTAATAGAAATTAATCGTCCTGAAAAGTACAATGCGTTCACTAAACAGATGTTAGATGATTTGGCGAAAGCCTACACAAAACTGGAAGAGAACGAAGATTTGTGGGTTGGTTTGGTGTATGCGAATGGCAAACACTTTTCGGCAGGTTTGGATTTGGCCGATGTGTCGCCTTATGTGTTGCGAGGCGAGCCAATGACACCGGCTGGTTTGATTGACCCATTTCAGACGCAGGGAAAGTATCGCCAAAAACCAGTTGTGATGGCGATGCAAGGGTATGCGTTTACGTTATCGATTGAGTTGGCATTGGCAGCAGATATTATTATTGCTGCTGAAAATACGATTTTTACACAGTTGGAAGTTGGCCGAGGGATTATGCCTTTTGGTGGTGCTACGGTTCGTTTTGCTCAACGTTGTGGTTGGGGCAATGCAATGCGTTATTTGCTGACAGGTGATAAATTTGGTGCAGCTGAAGCTTTACGAATTGGCTTAGTGCAGCAAGTTTGTGATTCGGCGGAAGCGACCTATGAAACCGCTTTTTCGATTGCGAAAACGATTTCAGAACAAGCACCTTTGGCAGTGCAGGCGAGTTTGGCGAATGCTCGAAAAGCGTTTTTGGAAGGTGATGAAGCCGCTTTGGAAGACTTAATTCCGACCGCAAGACGGTTGATGCAAACGGAAGATGCTAAAGAAGGTTTACAGTCGTTTGTCGAAAGACGAAAGGCGAAGTTTACTGGTAAATAATTATTAATAAAGTATTTCAGTAGAAAATAACGAACTGAAATACTTTATTTTTTTATCAAATAATAGCGAACGACACCGTTGGCTTCAAAATCTTCATCTCTCACAAACCCAAACTTTTTCAAAATCCGGATGCAATAAATATTTTCAGGCGATAGAATCCCATCTATTTCTTGAAATCCTAAGAATTGAAAACCAAAATCTAAAATAACCTTTGTCGCTTCGCTCATCAAGCCTTGACGATGATATTCGGGTAATAAGACATAACCGAGCTCTGCACTTTCATTGGCGATATCCCAATTCCAAAGACAGATCGTACCGATTAAATCATCACTATTTTTTAGCGTTAATCCCCACAAAATCCATTTATGCTCAATGATTCCTTGATGAATCATATTCATATAATCTTCAGCCGCTTTGAGGTTTTTGGCGGCTGGAATTGCTAAGTATTTTAAGACAACTTTATCAGAACGAAGACGAAAAATCGCTGGTAAATCCGTGGTTTTTAATTGACGAAAAATTAATCTTTCGCTTAGAAGTGTCGGAAACGTATTAAAGTTTGGTATTTCCATAATATAAAAATATTTTACTCATTTGATAATTTATTAGGTTTTAATTTTATTGGTCGATTATTTATAGTTTATTTGAAACTGAGTTTAATTCAATAATTTTTGTAGGAAGTAGAATTTTAGAAATACTGTTGATTGAAGTAATTGATTCAATTAAAAAAGCTGCTGCATTTTTTCCCATTTTGTCGCCAGAGTCCTGTATATGTGTGATTTGTGGATGGGTCAAATAAGGATAAACGCCGTCACTAATAGATATAATTGATATATCCTTAGGGACAGACAAACCGAGCCGGTTGACTTGATATAGACTTTTGACTAATAGCTCATCGGACATTGTAAAAATAGCCGTGATATTTTTGTTATGATTTAATATTGGAGGAAGAATCATATCTAAATCAGTTGCTTTCTCAACGGTAATAATATTTTCCTCTAAGAGGGGTAAATTATTTTTAATGATTGCCTTCTTGTAGCCCTCTATTCGTTCGTTGGAGATACTGAAATTTGGATTACCGAAAATACCTAAAATATTTTGATGTCCTTTTTGGATAAGATAAGTAATAGCGTTTTCGCAGGCTTCTACATTATCAATTGTGACAGAAGGATAGTGTTCGGATGTTATTATTTTATCTAATAAAACACATTTAATTTTGGCTTGACGGAGCGGCTTCAAATGCTGTAAATCGGTAGTTTCTTTTGATAACGAAATTAAGACACCTTCTACTGACCAGCTAAGGCATTGTTGAATAATTTCTTTTTCTTGTTGGTAGCTGTCGTTTGACAAAAAAGTGAGTAAGGTATAATTTGTAGCATTTATCGCTTGATTAATACCCTTGATAAGGTTGGGCGTGAAGAACATATTTATCTCTGGCAAGATTAAAGCTAATAATCGAGATTGCTGTTTTCTGAAAGAACGAGCGTGTAGATTCGTGATATAATTGAATTCTTTTGCCGCACTTTTGACTCTTTTTTTTGTAGATTGACTAATGTCAGGGTGATTTGACAAAGCTCTTGAAATAGTTGAGGTGGACAAGTTTAGCATTTTTGCCAAATCCTTTATAGTGATTCTTTTCATATTACGAATGTAGGAAAAAGTAAAGTTACTAACAACAATCAATCCCGCAAACGTTTGCATAAAATTGTAATTTTTTCGAGTGATTAAAAAATTATAAAATTGTAAGGTGTTTAGGTATTCGTGAAATAGTTAGAAAGATCGGATTTTGATGTGACATAGGTACGAGTCCTCAGGAAAATTTTTGTAATTACGGTTATTGAATTCGTGTTTTTTAGAACCTATTGTCAAAATCGTTATTCTATAATTTATGAAAGGGATAAGAAAAAGGGAAGCGATTATTAAAAAAATGTGAAGCTTTGTAAACCTATCTAAATATTTTGTTAAAATTAAAAATGATTCATCACGACACATATATCATAATAGGAGGAAAATTTTCTAAAAAAATATTCATAAAAAGTTATAATTTTTATCTAAATTTGCTCTTAGTGTAATTCTAACACACAAAAAGATATTATAAGAAATCAATATAAACCAAATAAAAAATAATCATTGTTACTCTTTTTACTAACATTATTTCAATATCATAATAAGTAATTCATTTTTTTTTCCATAAAAATGAGGATGATAATTTTAATGTTAAAATTCCTTTGAGTAAAGATAATCTCTAAAATAATATTTGGTTAATATGATTTTTAGTTTACTTTTATGTAACCTTTTATTAAGGTTTTTTTTATAGGAGTAAACCTCAGTTTGAATGATGTATCACTTTAAGTGATTCATTATATACTTTACTAAATAATGAATAATTCAATTTTTGATTAAAAATTAGGTTGATATTAGGAGTTAGGCGGTAAGGAATTATTTAATAATTATTCAATGGTATTATTTACCTGGACCAAATTAATTTTTATGAGAATCAAGATTAACAATTTGTTGTCGAAATGCCTGTTGTTAGCAATGATGTTAGGCATCTCAAGCTATGCAATGGCACAACGTACGATTACAGGTACAGTCACAGATGATCGTGGCGATGGTGTAATCAGTGCGACCGTACAGGTTAAAGGAACGACTGTTGGTACGACTACTGACCTTGACGGGAAGTACTCGATCAATGTACCAGAGGGTTCTACAACCTTAATGTTCTCCTATATTGGATATGCTACTCAAGAGATTGAGTTAGGTGCGTCTAATGTAGTAGATGTAGTAATGAGCGAAGACGCTGAAATCTTAGACGAGGTTGTTGTTGTCGGTTATGGTAGCTCAACTCGTAAAGAGGTAACAAGTTCTGTTGCTTCTGTGAAGTCAGAGGATTTCAATCAAGGTAACGTACAAGATCCTGTTCAGTTAGTACAGGGTAAAGTTGCTGGTTTATCTATCACAACGCCAGGTGGCGACCCGAACGGTAGCTCAACTATTCGTTTACGTGGTTTATCATCTTTCGGTGCGAACACACAGCCATTAGTAGTAATTGATGGTGTAATCGGTGGTACATTGAACTCGGTTGACCCTAATGACATTGAGTCAGTTGACGTATTAAAAGATGGTTCTGCTGCAGCGATTTACGGTTCACGTGCATCTGCAGGTGTTATCTTAATCACGACTAAAAAAGGACGTGGTGGAAAAGCAACTGTTTCTTACAATGGTTATGTTACAAGCGAAGTTATCGACAGAACTGTTCAAGTAACAGATGCTACTGAGTTTCGTGATTTAAATCCAAACATCAACAATGGTGATGATAAAGGTGCTACTACAAATTGGTTAGACGAAGTAACTCGACCAGGTTTGACTCATGTACACAACGTATCTTTATCAGGTTCTATTGGTAGAACATCTTACCGTGCAGCATTTAACTATCGTGATGCAGGTGGTGTTTTAGTCAACAACGGTTTCAAGCAGTTGAATGGTCGTTTGAACTTATCACAAAAAGCATTGAATGATAAGTTGACTATCGACTTAAACATCTCAGCTACGGACAGAAATTCTCAGTTTGGATTTACAGAGGCTTTACGTTATGCAATGTTGTACAACCCAACAGCTCCTGTTAGATTAGAAGATTCTGATCCTAATGCTGAAACTTGGGGTGGTTACTATCAAGCAGTTAACTTTGACTATTTCAACCCTGTTGCAATTGCTGAGCAAGGTATCAATGAAGGAAGTTTCAACACGGTATTGATTGCAAGTAAAGCAACTTACAATTTAATGGATGGTTTAGATATTTCTGCTTTTGTATCAAGACAACAGCAAAACAATATCTTCAGTAATTTCTACAGATCTGATGCATTATTCAGAGGATTGGGTAGAAGAGGTTTAGCAAACAGAAACACAGAAGAGATTTTATCTGACTTATTCGAGTTAACAGCAAACTATAGTGTTGAATTCGGATCTTCTACTTTAGGTTTGTTAGCAGGTTATTCTTGGAACGAAAATACTTACGAAAACTTCGGTATCGAAGCAGGTGATTTCATTTCAAATGATTTAACATACAACGCATTAAGCAATGCACAAGATATTCCTAACGGAGTAGCAAACATTTACGGTGGTAAAAACTTAAACAGAGTAATTGGATTCTTCGGTCGTGTGAACTACAGCTTAGATGATACTTACTTCTTAAGTGCTTCTTTACGTCGTGAGGGTTCTTCTCGCTTCGGTGTAGGTAATCAGTGGGGTAGCTTCCCGGCTGTTAGTGCAGGGGTTACTTTATCTGAATTATTCGATGTTGCCGCAGTTGATAACTTGAAATTACGTGTTGGATATGGTGTAACAGGTGCATTACCTGGAGAATCTTACTTATCATTATTGAGATTCGGTACAAGCCAGTCATTCTTCTACAATGGTGGATATGTTCCTGCTTACGCACCGACTCAAAATGCTAACCCTGACTTACGTTGGGAAACAAAAGGTGAATTCAATGCAGGTTTAGACTTTGCATTATTAGGATACAAATTAACAGGTTCTATTGATTACTATAACCGTGTAACTTCTGACTTATTATACAATGTAGCAGTAGATGCTTCTACAAATCAAGCACCGAGAACATGGGCTAACTTAGATGATGTTGAATTACAGAACTCTGGTGTAGAGTTAGCATTAACATATACTATGGCTAATGATGATAATTCATTCACATATTCTCCTACATTAATTTTCGGTACATACAATACAGTATTAAACAAAGTAACTGCTCCAGAAGGATCTGAATTCGTATTCTTCTCTTCTGATCAGCCATTCTTTGATTTCGGAACTTCTCCAGGTGCTCCAGGTTTAAACAACGATCCTATGATTGCTGTAATTGCAGGTGAGCCTATTGGTCAAATTTGGGGATTAAACTACGAAGGTGTTGATGATAATGGTGATTTCATTTTTACAGATTTAGATGGCGACGGTGTAATTGATGCTTCTCCAGGTAACTCTCCGGATAAGTCAGTTATTGGTAATGGTTTACCATCATTCTCTTTGAGTTTAATGAATACATTCACTTATGGTGATTTTGATATGAGCTTCTTCTTACGTGGAGATTTCGGTCATGATTTAGCAAATATGTATCGTGTATTTTATGAGCCTAATCAAGACTCAAGAACAATGGAAAACATTGTTAAAACAGAATACTATGATGCTAACTTGACGGCTGCACCTCAGTTCTCTTCTCACTATGTAGAGAATGCATCTTACATGGTGTTGGATAACTTAACTTTAGGTTACCGTTTCAAGACATCAGAAGAAAGTGGTGTATCAGGTGTACGTGTTTATTTTACAGGTCGTAACTTATTCTGGATTACTAACTATACAGGTGCTAATCCTCAACCAAGTTATAATGATACTGGTGCAGTTGCAAATGGTGATGTATCATTCAGAAATGATGCATTAGCACCGGGTATTGATCGTCGTAGCCAGTACTTCACGACTCGTTCATTTACTTTTGGTTTAAACTTAGATTTCTAAGATAGACCTTTTAGAATGTTTATCATCTAATAATTATTTAATCCCTTATTTAGATAAGATTTAAATAATTGAGAGTCATTTTAAAAAAACTAATAATCTAATTAAATTTGGATTATTAAAAACAAAATAAAACTATTATGAAAATTTGGAATAAATATTTGCTTTTAAGTTTGTTAGTAGTGTCTTTCACTGCTTGTACAGATTTGGAAGAGGAAGTGTTCTCAGAATTAACAGAGGCGAACTTCCCTACAACAGAAGCACAATTCATTGCTGCTTTGGGAGCAACTTATACCAGCTTATATCCTATTGGTCAGCACAATAGCTACTACTCACTGAATGGTATTTCTTCAGATGAATTAGCTATTCCTCACCGTGGTGCGGATTGGTTTGATGGTGGTCAATGGTTACGCGTACACAGACATGAGTTTGGACCAGGTGAAGAGGCAGTATTAAACGGTTGGGTAAATATCTACGGTGGTATTTCTAACTGTAACCGTGTAATTGAGTTATTTGAAGACCTAGTAGCAAGAGGTCGTGTAGAGCCAGATGTAGCAGCAGGTTTTACTGCTGAGGTAAAGGTTTTACGTGCTTACTTCTACTACTGGTTGTTGGACTTGTATGGTAATGTACCTATTATTGAGTCTTTCTCTGATGCTCCTCAGAATCCAGCTAATAACTCTCGTCAAGAGGTTTATGACTTTGTTGAGGCAGAGTTGGCGGAAAATGTACCTTTATTGACACAAGACAAAAATGGTGCAACTTATGCTCGTTTCAATTACTGGGCAGGTAAAGCGTTACAAACTCGTTTGTACTTAAATGCAGAAGTGTACACAGGAACAGCACAGTACCAAAAAGCATTAGATGCAGCGAATGAAATCATTAACTCTAACTTATATTCTTTAGAGTCTGATTACTTCGCAAACTTCGCAACTGAAAACTCTGGTTCTAATGAGAACATCTTAGTTGTACCTTACGATGAGGCACAAGCTACAGGTTTCAACATTGCACAAATGACATTACACTACTCAAGCCAAAATACATTCGGTTTAGTAGATCAGCCTTGGAACGGATACTGTTCATTAGCAGATTTCTATAATTCTTATGATGATGCAGATTTACGTAAAGGTACTTATGGTGATAACTCTGTAAGAGGTAACTTCCACGCAGGTCCTCAATATGCTGCTGATGGTTCTGTTTTAACAGATCCTTCTGCTGAGCCTGCTGATCCTGATGGACCAGGTATCGTATTCACACCAGCCTTAAATGAGTTAGAGCCTAACTGTTTACGTCAAGCAGGTGCTCGTGTTGGAAAATATGAGTACGGTGGTGGAACAGGAAGACCTGATTTGAATAACGATTTCGTATTATTCCGTTATGCAGGTATCTTGTTAGATGCTGCTGAGTGTGAGCACAGATTAGGTAACGATGCTGCTGCAATCGCTTTGGTTAATCAAGTACGTTCTCGTGCAGGTATGCCTGATTTTACTACGATTGATGCGGATGCTTTATTAGCAGAGCGTGGTCGTGAGATGTTCTTCGAAGGAACTCGTCGTCCTGACTTAATTCGTTTCGGACAATGGGGAGCAGCTTGGGACTTTAAAGATGCACATTCTGATGATTTCAGAAAGGTATTCCCTATTCCTGCTGAGCAGATAAGTGCGAATCCGAATTTAGTACAGAATCCAGGTTACTAAGAACAAGTAATTCTCGATTTAGATTATATTGACAAAGAAGGCAAGTTATCTCTTATGAGATACTTGCTTTCTTTTTTTATGAAAGGTGTGTTATGATGATATAAATTATTATAATACCAATATAGATTTTGTAAATTTGCACATCAATTTTGATGATAGTCTAAATATTTACCAAAGCCAAAATGCCAAAATTAAGCAATATATTATCTTTATTAATAATAGGATTTATACTATTAATTATCTTTTCGAATTGTCGAAATGCCGAGGTTTCGACCGATAAACTATTTTCCAGTTTGCCCGAAGGCCTTACGGGTATTTCTTTTGAAAATAACTTAGAGCATACTGAGGAATTTAACGCCTATTTATACAAAAATTTTTATAACGGTGGTGGAGTCGCTGTTGGTGATGTGAATAATGACGGTTTGCCAGACATCTATTTTTGTGGGAATCAAAAAGACAATCAACTATACTTAAATCAAGGTAATTTTAAATTTAAAGATATTACGAAAAGTGCCAAAGTCGCTTCTCGTAATGTGTGGTCAACTGGTGCGAGTATGGTCGATGTGAATGGTGATGGCTGGTTAGATATTTATGTTTGTAAAGCAGGAACGCCAGATGGTGAAAATCGCAATAACGAACTTTTTATAAACAATGGTGCTGACGAAAATGGCGAGGTAACTTTTACCGAAAAAGCCGCTGAATATGGCATTAATGACTTGGGCTTATCTTCTCATGCCGCTTTTTTTGATTATGATAAAGATGGTGATTTAGATTGTTATTTGTTAAATAATTCCTTGCGTTCAGTTGGAAATTATGACTTGGTGAAAGGCTTAAGAGAACGACCGGATTCGTTGGGTGGAAATAAATTGTATCGTAACGAAAATGGTGAAAAATTTGTAGATGTCAGTCGAGAAGCCGGGATTTATACCAGTGCAATTGGCTTTGGTTTGGGAGTTACTGTTGGCGATGTGAATCGAGACGGTTGGCCGGATATTTTTGTATCGAATGACTTTTTTGAGCGAGATTATTTATACATTAATCAACAAAATGGCACATTCAAAGAGGATTTAACAACCTCAATTCGGGAGTTGAGCAAAAGCTCAATGGGTGCTGATATGGCAGATTTGACGAATGACGGGTATCCCGAAATTTATGTAACTGACATGATGCCTCGTGACGAAGCTCGACTAAAAACAACGATGACTTTCGATTCTTGGGAAACCTATCAACGAATGGTTGAAAATGACTATTATTATCAATTTACTCGTAATGTATTACAGTTAAATACCGGCTTGATTGATAATGATGATTCTATTCCAACGGTACATTTCGACGAAATCGGTCGATTGGCGAATGTGCATGCAACAGACTGGAGTTGGGGAGCATTAATGGCAGATTTTGATAACAATGGATTGAAGGAAATCTTTGTGGCCAATGGAATTTATAAAGATTTGATGAACCAGGATTATGTAAATTTCTTTAATCCGATTACTATAAAACAGGAAATCGCCAAAGGTAATAATGCGGTGATTACGAGTATGATGGACGAAATTCCATCAAATCCGTTGCCAAATTATTTATTCGTCAACCAAGGAAATTTTAATTTTGAGAATAAGGCGGAAGAGTTAGGCTTAGGTGAACCGACTTTTTCGAATGGTTCAGCTTATGCGGATTTGGATAATGATGGCGACTTGGATTTGGTGGTGAATAATGTGAATATGCCTGCGAGTATTTATCGGAACAATGCGGAAATTCACTATCCCGAAAATCGCTTTTTGAGTTTTGAGTTTGAAGGGGAAAAACTGAATCAATTTGGGGTTGGAACGCAAGTGAGTATTGTGCATGATGGGCAAGTTTTTTATCAAGAGTTGGCTCCGCATCGTGGTTTTCAGTCGTCGGTAGATTATAAATTGCACTTTGGTTTGGCCAATTATAAAACGGTGGATTCGGTCATTATTCGATGGATGAATGACACTTATACGATTCTGACAGATGTGGAAACGAACCAAACTTTGGTATTAGAACAAAAGAAAAGTAATGCCGAGACCTATTATTTCACCACCGAGTTTTCCCCGAGTTTTCGGGACACAGCGGGGCAGGCGAAAGCAAGAAAAAAATACTTTTCAAAAACCACCAAATTACCATTTGTACACAAAGAAAACAGCTATTCCGACTTCAACAAAGAACGATTAATCTATCAAATGATTTCGACCGAAGGCCCAAAATTGGCAAAAGGTGATGTGAATGGTGATGGTCAAGAAGATGTTTATATTGGTGGTGCGAGAGGACAAGCCGGTCAGTTATTTATTCAAAAAAATGGACAATTTATAGCAAAATCGGTGAGTGCGTTTGAAGTGGACAAAAATGGGGAAGATGTTGGAGCGATATTTTTTGATGCAGATGGTGATAAGGATTTGGATTTGTATGTGGTGAGCGGTACAAATGAATATTCAAGGGCTTCATCGGCTCTAAAAGACAGGTTGTATTTTAATGATGGTCGTGGAAACTTTAAAGTTAGCAAACAGATTTTACCAAATGAAAAGTTCGAACATACGTCTTGTGTCGCAGCGAATGACTTTGATAATGATGGCGATGTGGATTTATTTGTAGGCGTTCGAATGCGTTCTGGTTTGTATGGTGTGCCATCGAATGGTTATGTATTAGAGAATGACGGAAAAGGGAATTTTACTAATATTACAAAAGAAATCGCTCCAGAATTGAAGGAAATTGGGATGATTACCGACGCGGTTTGGGCAGATGTTGACGGGGATAAGGACAAAGATTTGGTGATAGTAGGAGAGTGGATGCCGCTGACAATTTTCAAAAACAACAATGGAAAGTTAATTGAAAATGGAGCATTGAAAATTAAAAATTCAAATGGCTGGTGGAATACGTTGAAAGCCGCAGATGTGGATAATGATGGTGATATAGATTTTGTGGTTGGAAATCATGGCTTGAATACTCGATTTAAGGCATTTAAAAATTATCCGGTAACGATGTACGTCAATGATTTTGATGGAAATGGAATGGTGGAACAAATTCTTTGTGCCTACAACACGGATACGATTTATCCGTTTGCGTTGCGGCATGACTTAGTGATGTCGTTACCGAATTTGAAAAAGCGATATTTGAAATATAAGGATTATCAGTTGCAGACGATAAATAATATTTTTTCAAAACAACAGCTGGAAAATTCAGTTATTTTAGAAGCACACGAAATGCGTAGTGGTGTTTTTATTAATGAAAATGGTCAGTTTAAATTTCAGTCATTACCAATTGAAGCACAATTCGCTCCGATTTATGCGATTGAGGTTTCGGATATTGACGATGATGGGAATTTAGACGTTATTTTAGGTGGAAATTTTTACCGAGTAAAACCTGAAGTTGGTCGTTATGACGGTTCGCATGGATTACTTTTGAAAGGTGATGGAAAAGGTAATTTTAGAACGGTAAAAGCGGTAAATTCAGGCTTATTTATAAAAGGACAAATTCGGGATTTGGCTTTGATTGGCAATCAATTATTGATAGCGAAAAATAATGATCAATTAGAGGTGATAAAAATTAAAAAATGAGGTTGGATTCGAGGTCGGAAACTTTCGAAGCGTTTGACTTCTAAAATCTTAAAATTAAAAAGTATAAAAAAATGAAATACATATTTTTACTAATTGCGGTTATTGGAATAGCGTTCGGTATGGTGAGTTGTGGAGAAGAAGCACCAAAAACGCTATACGAAAAAATGGAGCGTGAAGCTCTAAAAAGTGGTAAACGTTATGATTCGTTATTTTTTGATTTGAAATTAGGAATGAGCAGACAGGACTTTTTTATCCGATGTTCGGAGTTAAATAAAGATTCTGTTTTATATATGGGAATGGGCGGAAAGCCAGAACATCACTTAAAAGACGAGTTAAAACATTCGGCACGAATGGTATTTTATCCAGATTTTTATGAAGAAAAAATATGGAATATGCCAGTGAAGTTCACTTACGATGGCTGGGCACCATGGAACGAAGACTTTTCAGCGACAAATTTACGAGAGCGAGTAAAAAATGAAATGATGGAATGGTACGGTGGCAATGAATTTATTGAAATTCCGCACCCGACAGATACGGTTGCATTGGTGAAAATTGACGGTAATCGTCGCATTTTGTTAGAACGTGAAAGTGTCGGTACTTATGTAACTGCTACATTTACTGATTTGACAGTAGAACAAGAATTGAAAAAGTTAGAGGAAAAACGAAAAGAAGAAGAAGCTTTAGGAAGTGAATCCGATTGAAACCTCTCTCAATTTCTCCTTTAAAAAGGAAGAGAAGCCAGACAGCAAATATCAAAAAGTCCAAAATTGAACAAAAAAATATCCCAACGGGATTAGAATAATAGGATAGGGCAAGGTCCTATCAAATCGTGAATTATTGGAATTAAAAAATAATGAGATACACATATATAATATTAGTCGCAATTATCCTCACAAGTTGTAAAACGGAAGTATCAAAAGATACGATGTTTTCAGAAATGCCGAGTTCGGTGACAGGCATCGAATTTGAAAATATGTTGGATTATATGAATCCAAATTTTAATATTTATAAATATCGTAACTTTTATAATGGTGGCGGTGTTGCAATGGGCGATGTGAATAATGATGGTTTGTTAGATATTTACATGACGGCAAATCAAACCGAAAATAAGCTATTTTTAAATAAAGGCGATTTCAAATTTGAAGATATTACGAAATCGGCAGGTGTTGGTGGAACTCGTGCCTGGAGTACAGGTGTAAGTATGGCCGATGTGAATGGCGATGGTTTGATGGATATTTATGTGTGTAATTCTGGTGGAATTGACGGAGAGGATAAGCAAAACGAATTATTTATCAATAAAGGGGTGAAAGATGGAAAACCGACTTTTGAAGAAGTAGGCGAACAGTATGGTTTGGCGGATAAGGGCTACTCGACACACGCAGCTTTTTTTGATTATGATAAAGACGGTGATTTGGATTGTTATTTATTGAATAATTCTTATCAGGCGATTGGTAGTTTTAATTTGCGTAAGAACGAACGACCTAAGCGAGATGAAGTTGGTGGCGATAAATTATTGAGAAATGACTCGGAGGCTTCGGGGCAGGCGAAATTTACAGATGTCAGTGAAGAAGCTGGAATTTACGGTAGTGTAATTGGCTTTGGTTTGGGCGTGACGGTCGGTGATATTAACTTCGATGGTTGGCAAGATATTTATGTATCGAATGATTTTTTTGAGCGAGATTATATTTATATCAATAATCACGATGGGACATTTACAGAAGAGTTAGAAAAACAAATCAAGTCAACTTCTGCGGCGTCGATGGGAGCAGATATGGCAGATATGAATAATGACGGTTTACCCGAAATATTTGTGACGGAGATGCTACCCGAACCGAACGAACGAGTGAAAACGGTGACGACTTTTGAGAGTTGGGATAATTATCAAAATAAATTAGTCAACGGTTATTATCATCAATTTACTCGAAATATGTTGCATTTGCACAATGGTATTTCGCCGGTTTTCGATAACAAAGCGAATGTTACCTTTTCGGAAGTTGGTCGATTAGCTGGGGTACATGCGACAGATTGGAGCTGGGGAGCGTTGATGGCGGATTATAATAATGACGGTAATAAAGATTTATTTATTGCGAATGGTATTTATCAAGATTTGACGGATCAAGATTATTTGAACTTTTTGGCAGATGAAAACACGAAAAAATATAAGCAAAAAGATGGTTCGACACATCCCAAATTATTAGAAGCGATTCCTTCGGTGCGTATCAAAAATTATATGTATCAAAATAACGGGAATTTATCCTTTACGAATGAAGTCGATAATTGGGGATTAGGTACGGCAAGTCACTCGAATGGCTCGGCTTATGGCGATTTGGATAATGATGGTGATTTGGATTTGGTGGTGAATAATGTCAATATGCCTTGTTTTGTGTATCGGAACAACGCCGAGACGCTGACGGATAATCATTACTTAAAATTTAACCTTATTGGTAAAGGAAAAAATCAACAAGCAGTCGGTGCAAAAGTGACGATAAAACACGGTGACAATATTTATTATTTAGAACAAATGCCGATTCGTGGCTTTCAATCTACGGTGGACTTTCGTCCAAATTTTGGCTTAGGAGCATTGGCAAAAGTTGATTCTGTAATTGTAGAATGGTATAATTTGGACGCATTAACGATTATGACGGATGTGCCGACAAATCAAATTCTAACCCTCAAAGAAACGGACGGAAAACCTGGCAAATATTACAGAAATACAACACCAAAAACATTAGTTAATAATATTTCTGATGTATTAAATATTGATTATCAACATCAAGAAAATCGATTTGTGGACTTCGATAGGGATAGATTACTGTATCACTTGAGAAGCACCGAAGGCCCGAGAATAGCGGTTAGCGATGTGAATGGTGACGGAAAAGAGGATTTTTATGTTGGTGGTGCGAAAGGAACAGCAGGAAAATTATTTATTCAATCTGGCAACGGTTTTCGAGTTGCTACACAAGCGGTTTTTGAAGCGGATAAAGAATCAGAAGATTTAGGTTGTTTGTTTTTTGATGCAAATGGTGATGGCCAGCAAGATTTGTATGTTACAAGTGGCGGAAGTGAGTTTTCGCCTTCTGCGTTGCCATTGTACGACAGATTGTATATGAATCAAAACGGAACTTTTGTTAAATCCGACCAAAAACTGCCTGTACGACAATTAGCAACAACATCTTGTGTTACAGCTGGTGATTTTGATGGAGATGGAGACAACGATTTGTTTGTCGGTAGCCGAATGCGGTCATTTTATTATGGTGTTCCGGTCAACGGTTATATTTTACAGAATGATGGTAAAGGCGAGTTTACCGATGTCACGGCAACGATAGCAAAAGACTTACAACAAATCGGAATGATTACCGATGCAATTTGGTCGGATATTGATGGTGATGAAGACCTGGATTTAATGGTAGTAGGAGAGTGGATGCCGATTACGATTTTTGAAAATAAAAACGGTCAATTTACGCAAAGTGAAAATCTAAAAATTCCGAATTCTAACGGCTGGTGGAACGCTATCGAAGCAGCAGATGTGGACAAAGATGGGGACATGGATTTCATTGTTGGGAACCATGGTTTAAATTCTCGATTCAAAACGTCAATCGAAAATCCGGCTTGTTTGTTTGTTAATGACTTTGATAAAAACGGAACAGCAGAACAAATTATTTGTACTTATAATGGCGATAATAATTATCCGATGGCACTGCGGCACGATATGGTAATGCAAATGCCGCATTTAAAAAAGCGGTTTCTGAAGTATAATGCTTACCAAAATGCAACGATAAACGACTTGTTTTCAGAGGAAGAAATGAAAAATACCATTACGTTAAAAGCTCAAACTTTTGAGTCGATGATTCTGTTAAATGATGGAAAAGGAAAGTTCGAAATGAAAAGTTTGCCAAAAGCAGCTCAGACGTCGCCAGTTTATGCGATTTTAGTAAAAGATGTTGACGGTGATGATAATTTAGATATTTTATTAGGTGGAAATTTATACGGTGCAAAGCCAGAGGTTGGTCGTTATGATGCTAATAATGGTTTGGTACTGAAAGGTGACGGCAAAGGTGATTTTACAATAATTTCATCTGCTCGATCAGGTTTCTTTGTCGATGGCGAAATGCGAGATTTGGTAACGCTTCAAGTTGGGAATCGGGAAGTGATTGTTGCCGCAAGGAATAATGATAGTTTAGTGATTTTTGAATAAATAAAATTAATAATCAGACCTTATAGGTTTCTAAAACTTATAAGGTCTTTGTAATTAAAGAAATGACAAAAATTTATATAGAAAATTTACCTTTTGAGGTAAATGACAAATCCCTGAGAGAGCGATTTGAAGCGTACGGAATCGTGAACGATGCCCATATTATTACGGATAAAGCAACTGGGAAATCTCGTTGTTTTGGTTTCGTAGAAATGTTAAATGATGAAGATGCAGAAGTAGCAATCGCTGAATTACACGAAGCAGATTGGGACGGTAATAGTCTGGTGGTGAATGTATCGAAGCCGAGAGAACGAAAGTAATAGCTGTTTTAGTTCAATAGCGGATCATCATTATTCAGTAAATTGAGCTATTTATTTTGACGAACCTATAAGGTTTTTAAACTTTATAGGTTTTCAATCAAACAGCCTCGTTATTGCTCTTGTTGAGATAAAAAAAACGCTTTCGCTTCCGCCAAACTTTCATGTTTTCCGACATCAATCCAAGTAGAATTTGCTTGTCCCGAAGCCTCGCTGGAATGATTAAAACCTTGAATCAGCTCTGTTTTTGCTAAACGCAAATACGGATGAATAATTGAAAATTTACCTTCTTCGGTCAATAACGGAAAGATTTTCGGGTCAATTACATGAATGCCACTAAAACCAAACGACCACAATTGACCTTGCGTTCGACGAGCGATTTTAACTTCTCCAGTTTTGATGTTTTGCCAACCTCGCAACTGATTTTTATTATTAAATAATAAATAACGAGAAGTCGAACGTTTGCGAATCGCCAATGTTGCTAAAGCATTGTGAGTTAGGTGATAATCGTATAATTGTTTTAAATCCAAATTATGAATCACATCGACATTATGCACTAAAAACGGTTGATTGTCATCAAAAAACCAAGCAGCTTTTTTCAATCCGCCACCAGTTTCCAGTAGTTCATTTCGTTCGTCCGAAATCGTGATATTTGCACCAAAACCATTGTTTTTTTCGATCGTTTCAATCATCAAATCTGCAAAATGATGAATATTGACCATAATATCATTAAAACCAAATTCAACGAGTTTTTCAATCGTAATTTGTAAAAGTGTTTTACCATTGATTTCGACCAATGCTTTGGGTTTGTCATTGGTCAAAGGTCGAAGTCGAGTGCCTAAACCTGCTGCGAAAATTAGTGCTTTCATGTTGTAAATATAGGTTCGTAACCACAAAGGCACAAAAGAACGCAAAAGTATTTTTTATAATTGCCTTTTCCATTGGCTTCTGTCGTTTTTAGTATCTTTGCAAGGCACGATTCAGGATATGGTTTTTTAATTTGGTGGCAATACACCAAATTAAAAAAAAGGTCAATTCCGTCGGTTTTAACGGAGTTAGAATAAATAGTTTAAAGAAAAAGTATGGCGAAGGCAAAAAAAATTGTGGTAGAAGGTAAGGAGATTTCATTATTATCCATTTCCAAAAATCAGGAAGAGTTTATTTCCTTAACGGATATAATGAAAAGTTTTGAGGACGAATACTCGATTTATAGCTGGATGCGAAATAAAAATACCGTTGAATTTTTAGGTACTTGGGAACAATTATACAATCCAAATTTTAAAGGTAACGAATTCGTTACCTTTAAAAATCAAGCTGGTTCTAACAGTTTTAATTTGACACCTAAAAAGTGGATAAAAGCAACTGACGCTATCGGAATGCGTATAAAAGCTGGTCGTTATGGAGGCGGAACTTTTGCTCATAAAGATATTGCTATTAATTTTTGTTATTGGTTAAGTCCTTCGTTTCAATTGTATTTGATCAAAGAATTTCAGCGACTTAAAGAAATTGAAGCAAAGGAAAAACAAGAAGCCTTAGAATGGAACGTCAAGCGATTTTTATCAAAAGTCAATTATAAAATCCAAACTGATGCCATTAAAAATAACTTGATTCCGTCACATATTAAATCCTCTGTAAAAGGGGCGTATTACGCTTCGGAAGCGGATTTATTGAATGTTGCTTTATTCGGAATGACAGCGAAAGAATGGAAAAACATCAACAACGGTAAAAAAGGAAACCTTCGTGAACACGCGTCACCAGAACAATTATTGGTGTTAGCCAATTTGGAAACGCACAACGCTGAATTTATAAAAGAAGGCTTATCACAAGAAGAACGCCTCGAACGCCTCAACGAAATCGCCATTCATCAAATGCAATTATTAGTCAATGTCGATTTTAATAAATTAGGTGAATAGTACTGCCAAGTTCAACTTGGCAGAAAATAATTTTTATCAAATTGAAAACCGAGTAGAACTCGGTTCTACTTGACCATCCTTTCCCCAGTCGCCAAAGCCGCACTTGTCATAATATCCAAATTCCCAGCGTAAGGAGGCAAGTAATGACCTGCACCGACAACTTGCAACAAAACCGTGGTTTTCAAACCATGACGATAGCCCAAACCTTCAATAAAAACTGGTTCACTCTCTGGAATATCATCGAATTGAACAGCTTGATGCAGCGAATAACCCGGCACATATTTTTGAACTTCCGCCACCATTTGATGCACACTTTCTCGAATTGCTTCCCGGTCAGCATTTTCACTTAGCGTAAAAACTGTATCACGCATCACCAAAGGCGGTTCGGCAGGATTCAAAACAATAATCGCTTTTCCACGGTCAGCACCACCGACTTTTTCAATTGCCAAAGCCGTTGTTTCCGTAAATTCGTCAATATTCGCACGAGTGCCTGGGCCAGCAGATTTACTGGCAATCGAAGCGACAATTTCGCCATAATGCACTTTTGCCACACGGTTTACAGCCGCAACAATCGGAATCGTTGCTTGTCCGCCACAAGTCACCATATTGACATTATCCAGCGAATCGTCAATCGCTGCATTCACGGCAGGCACTAAATAAGGACCAATGGCAGCAGGTGTCAAATCAATGATTTTTTTGTCTGGATATTGTTGGACAAAACTATAATTATAATGATGTGCTTTAGCAGAAGTCGCATCAAAAATGATTTTAATATCTTCCCATTCAGGCATGTCGATCAAGCCAGTGATTCCCGTATGACAAGTTTTTACGCCCATTCTTCTAGCTCTTGCCAAGCCGTCAGATGCTGGGTCAATTCCGACCAAAACAGACATTTCCAAAGACTTCGATGTTCTCAAAATCTTAATCATCAAATCGGTGCCGATATTGCCCGAACCTATAATTGCTACTTTCGTTTTCATGTTTTTAGTGATTTGTGATTGGATTTAAGTGAAAGAAACAGAAACACTTCCCAAGCCGTCAATTTTTGCTTCAAAAGTATCACCGGCTTCAACGGTTGCCATTTTGCCTAAAGCACCGGATAAAATTACTTCTCCAGCTTTTAAAGGTGTTCCTAATTCCGCCATTTTGTTGGCTAACCAAAGTGTGGCGTTTATCGGAGAACCTAAACAGGCTGCACCATTTCCTGATGAAACAATATTATCAAAAATACCATTTTTAATCATTTGCATCTGACAATTTACGACATCGAAATCGCTTAATTTTGTGGGTTTATGTCCCAAAACATAATGACTTGCAGAAGCGTTATCCGCAATCGTATCCGTGATTTTGATATTCCAATTTTCGATGCGACTACCCACAATCTCAATTGCCGCTAAGGCGTAATCAATCGAATTGATTAACTCCACGGTTGATATTTTTCGATTCGGTAAATCTCTACCCAAAACAAAAGCAATTTCGGCTTCAACTTTTGGCTGCATCAGTTCCGACATCGCAATAGAATCGCCATTTAAAACTTCCATTGTGTCTAGTAAAATGCCGAAATCTGGTTGGTCAACGCCTAATTGTTCCTGTACCGCTTTGGAGGTTAAACCAATTTTTCGGCCAGTAATTCTTGCACCATTTTTTATTAAAATATCATTATTAATCGCTTGAATTTCGTAAGCAAAATCTAAATTTTCGATGCCGATTGCGTCCCGTAAAGGTTTGCAAGGAGTGCGTTCAGCGTAAGCAATTCGTAATATTTGGGCGTAATCTTGTGCTGTTTTTTTCATTGGTTAATAACATTTAATTTAAAAACACTTTCCACAATATCCTTAATGATACAAATAAAATCAAAAAAGCGGTAATTCTCCTAACAATTTGCGGATTTATCCAACTTGCGGTCAATCGTGAGCCGATTTGTCCACCGATTAAAACGGTGATTAATAATAAAACAATTACCTGAAAATCAACGGAAAAGCCATTGGTATGAACTTGACCGATTAAACCAGCAACAGAATTGACTAAAATAAAAGAAGCGGTTGTTGCAGCGATAACTTTTGGAATATTCCAACGAGATAAGTAGAGTAGAGGCGATAAGAAAATTCCACCGCCAATGCCAACTAAACCCGACAAAAAACCGATTCCGCCACCAATTATTCCATTGATGTAAGGTGGAAATTTGACGGTTTTGTCTTGTTTTTTGATTAACATCAAAATTGCAGCAATGAATAAAGTCAGTCCTAAGATTATGAA
>CBFIHR010000059.1:0-27815 GCA_965662365.1 Saprospiraceae bacterium | reverse complement strand
AGATACGCTTATGAAAAAGGCGTTGAAAAAATCGAAATCAAAGGTTTGGAAGAGCATTTAAAAAGTGGAAAACAAAAAGTTTCGGTAAAATTCATTGATGCAAAAAATCCTTTACCAACAACTTTATCTGTCAATTATCACTGCAAAACGCCTCCGACAAACGACAAATGTGTTATCGGCTTGGATATAAATTTGGCGAAAGCCAACGTAAAAATGGGCGAAACCAACCGCTTAACAACGACAATCACCAACAAAACCGCAGAAGGTCAGCCAATGACTTTAGCGATTGTCGGAATCCCAGCAGGTTTGTCCGCACAACCGTGGCAACTCAAAGAATTGATAGACAAAAAAGTCGTGGACTTTTACGAAATCATCGGCAACAATGTCGTTTTCTACTATCGTCAGATGAAACCCGAAGAAGTTCGAGTGATTAATTTGGACTTAAAAACCGAAATTCCAGGTGATTATGAATCGCCTGCTTCAACGGCTTATTTGTATTATACAAATGAGTTGAAAACTTGGGTTGGTGGAAGTTTGGTTAAGATTCAATAGTTTTTTTAAATTTTAAACGGTCGAATGCTTTTAAAGCGTTCGACCGTTTAAAGTGTTCTATTTAAAGTTATTTTTTAACCTTAAAAACTTTAGCAACATCAATCTCAATACCTAATTTATTATCAACTAAAGTTCCTTTTTGAAAGTAGGCATAATATTCATTCGGTGCGTAATAAACGTAAATTGTTTGGGTTTCAGGAAGTATCAGCCAGTAAGATTTTACCCCCGCTTCAAAATATTGATAAGATTTAACGATTAAATCTGCCAGACTTTGTTTTGGTGATAGAATTTCTATTACACCAACGGGAATTTCTTCAACATTTATTTCGTCATAACCAGGCGCATAAGTTGCTTCTTGAAATATGGCTAAATCAGGGACTTTTACATTGCTATTGATTAAAACATTGATTTCAGAGGCAACTTCATATTTGTCTTCACAACTTTTTGAAATAAGGACAGCTAATTTGGTTTGGATAAATCCATGATTTTTACTTGGTATAGGTTTTCCTCTTTCTAATTCATAATCCGACTTGATACTTACTTCTTGCATATTATCTTTTTTTGATTATAACGAAAATAATGATAAAATACCTATAAAACAAGCATGGTTTAATATCAAACTTGTGCTGTTATTTAGAATAAAGTTTATTACAAGAGGTTACAAAACATACCCAACAATCATCCAAAATGATTAAACATCAATAACTAAAAACCTACCTTTGTGTTATACAATTTTAGCATTAAAAACGAAATCATGTTTTTCAAACAATTTGGCGGCAAAGCAACAAAAAAATTAATCCAACGATACGCACAATCGGACAATTGGAAAAATGGGCAATTTCAAAATTTAGAAGCGGTCGATATGTCGATGGGATTAAGTAAGTTACCAGGTATGATTTATAAACAATTGTCTGGCTCAGTAGAAAGAATACCTAAAAAACCGTTGCCAATACAGGATTTTGACAAAGATGGATTTTTATCACCAACAGATAAAGCCAAATTTATATGGTACGGTCACGCTGTTGTTTTAATGCGAATCAGCGGAAAAACCTTGTTGATTGACCCAATGTTAGGCGATGATACAACACCGATTGCACCATCAAAAAGTAAACGTTTTTCAGAAAACACCTTGGATTTAATTGACGATTTCCCAACGATAGATTTGGTTTTATTCACACATGACCATTATGATCATTTGGATTTTGCAAGTGTGCATAAGTTGAAAGGAAAAGTGAAGCACTTTTTTGTTGCTTTAGGTGTAAAACGGCATTTGATGAATTGGGGAATTGCAGCTGATAAAATCACCGAATTTGATTGGTGGCAAACTCGATCGTTTGGAAATACGGAAATTACCTTCACACCAACTCGACACTTTTCAGGTCGTGGATTGACCGACAGATTTAAGTCACTTTGGGGCGGTTGGGCGTTCAAAACGCCAACTGAAAATATTTGGTTTAGTGGCGATGGCGGCTACGGTCAACATTTTACGGAAGTTAGAAAAAAATTAGGCGGATTTGATTTTGCCTTTATGGAATGTGGTCAATACAATGATGATTGGAGCGAAATCCATTTATTTCCACACGAAAGTGTTCAAGCTGCGATTGATGCAAATGTTCAAAAAATCATGCCTTTCCATTGGGCAGGATTTAATTTATCGTATCAGCATACTTGGACAGAACCCGTTGAGGAATTTGTAAAATCCGCACAAGAAAAACAGATCAATTATGCGACACCAATTTTAGGGAAAATCTTTAATGTAGCTTCCGTCGAACAAGAAAAATGGTGGTTGAATTACCAATAAAAAATAAAAAAACCGTCCAGAAAACTGAACGGTTTTAGAAAATAGCGTCCTAAACTATTATCTGAGCAACTACCTAAAATCTTGGTTTTTAGTGTTTTAGTAATTAGAGATTAGTCGTTTCGATCATTCCTAATTATAAAATCTTAACTAAAAAAATAGCTGTAAGGGAAGGACTCGAACCTTCAAGAAGTAGTTAGTTTCAATTCGATAGTCGTCACCGAAGCAACGGCTATCGAACCAAAATTTATCCCAAAATCTTCGCCCCCGAGACAAGAGGGTGCGGCTGCCAAATTTCGCCACCTTACATTGTTTATAACTTATTAATTATGATTAGTAAATAAGTTATTAAATTGATAACCTTTGTTATTAATTACAATGCAAATTTAAACTAAAACCCTCTTTTAATGCAAATTTATTAATGATTTATTTTAAAATTTACGAAATTTGTAATTATTTAATTGAAACGTTGAGTATTTTTAAATTAAAAACTTTTTATTGGTCGGATTATTATAAATATTAAAATATCAAGGTTTTTTTATTAAAATGATAGTGGTTTGTTAATAATTTTGATGAAATGATAAAAATATTTATTTTGAATTGAAATAGTTGCTTTTAATTGTTTTTAATTTTGCAAATGTGGAAAATTGCCAAATAAATAGTAATTTAAGATTGTTTTGTGCGAAAGATTCTGTATCAAAATTTGAGTTATTGTTGATGTATGTTGATTGAAATTGTGCAAAATGGTTTAAGTACATTTTTGAGGTAGAAACAGCATTTTATAACTCTTTTTATATTTTAAAACATATATTTGTATTTAAAATCAAATTGTTTTATAAAATAGACCGCACATCAAACCAAAACCAGCATACGAACTAATTTTCAACCTAAGTAGTGACTATAATTTTTTTTATTTACCGACTGCATTTGTTGCTACGTTGAACGATGAAGGGTTTCCGACTTACGTCAATCATAGATTTCATGAGGATACAATTTCGGAATTTAATATTCGGCTGTCGCCAAAATTGGAAAAAGCCCTGTCGATGATATCGACGTTGAGTGAAGCAACGATTATACAAAAGTTTAATTCCCAAAAATCGAAACGAAAAAAGTCTTTAAATCAACTTTTAGCGAATGATGCGACTCGAAAATTAATCATAAAATGGGTACAGAATCGATTATCGATGTTTTTGAAATTAGTTGTTGAAAATGATTTTCCATTGTGCCTAAATTTGAAGCGAAAAGATTGGGTCGCACAGAAACAACTTCTTTTTTCGGATGCAGTTTTACAACCAAACTTACATTTCAAAAAGACCAAGGCAGGTGTAATTTATACTTTGCAATTAGCTGAAAATGAAATGATTAAGAATATTAGACAAGGAGAGATTCGCATTTTATCGAACGAACCAGCTTGGGTGATTTTGGGTGATGTTTTATATCGAGTAGCAGAGATAAACGCCAATTTATTAAAGCCTTTTATGACAAAAGAGGAGGTATTTATTAAGCAGGATATTGTTAAGTCTTATTTTCAAAAATTCATTGTCAAAATTGCTGCAAAAACTAATATTACAACTGAAGGTTTTGAGGTGAAAAATGTTCATAAACTGACTTGTTGCGATTTTCGAATGACGAAAGATTTTATGTCAAATCGCTACGGTTTTATCGTGAAATTTGTGTACGAAAAAGCCAAATTTGACTATAAAGAAGCGATACAAGTCAAAACGGAACTTAACTTTGATGCAGCAGAAGTTACTATTTTACAATATCAACGACAAACTGAAATTGAAAAGAAATTTATTGAAACATTACAAAATTTAGGTTTAATAAATAGGGTTGGAAAGTATTTTGAGTTGGCGGAAGCCGAAAACTCTGGCAGCGAATTATATTACTGGCTGATTGATAATCAAACTGTTTTGCGTCAAGCAAATTTTAATATTATTCCACCTGAAATTAATCAAAAACAGTTGATTTTGCAGCGACCGCAGTTAGATTTGAATCTAAAACAAATTAATGACTGGTTCGATTTAGAGGGAACGATTGAAGTAGGAAATTTTAAAATCAAGTTTCAAAAAATTGTTCCGTTTATTAAAAATAACGAGCGATTTTATCCCTTGCCCGATGGTTCGCATTTTTATATTCCTGATGAATGGTTTGAAAAATATCAAGCTGTTGCACAATTGGCGAAAGTCGAAAATGATACTGTTCGATTGACGAAAGCACAATTTACTTTAGTTAAAAATTTGGAAGCGGAAGTGACGACAACTTCTACGAATGTCGTTTCGGAAGTTTATGAAAATTTGAAATATGACGGTTCGGAACAAATCCGAGCGACACTTCGACCGTATCAAATTGATGGGGTAAAATGGTTGATAAATTTGCAAAAAAATAAATTAGGTGGCTGTTTGGCGGACGATATGGGCTTGGGAAAAACGTTGCAAACAATTTCTGCGTTACAATATGCCAAAGAGGAAAAAGCGAAGCGAACTAAAGCAACTCCCGAGGTTTCGGGACAGGCAAAAACTTCTGCTTCGATGCAATTATCGTTTTTTCAAGAACTACAAGCGACGACAAATTCTGTCCCTTTGGCTGCGTTGATTATTATGCCTGCTTCGTTGATTTTTAATTGGGAAGCCGAGTTGCGGAAGTTTACACCGCATTTGATGATTTATAAACACGTTGGCACTAAACGCTATAAAAGTGAGCGTTATCTACCGACTTTTGATGTGATTTTGACGACTTACGGAACGGCTTTAAAAGATGTGAAAATATTACAAAAGGTTGATTTTGAATATATTGTGTTAGATGAAAGTCAGCAAATTAAAAATAAAGATAGTAAAATATTCAAAGCGATAAATGAATTAAAATCTCGTTATAAATTATCGTTAAGTGGAACACCGATTGAAAATTCCTTGTCGGATTTGTGGTCGCAAATGGAATTTATTAACCCTGAATTGTTAGGAACATACCAATTTTTTAAAGAAGAATATCAAATTCCAATCGAAAAAAATAACGATGAAGCCAAAAAAGAACGGTTAAAATCCTTGACGGAGCCGTACATTTTGCGACGTACAAAAATGGCGGTTGCGAAAGATTTGCCGCCAGTCACCGAACACGTTTTTTATGCCGAAATGCTGCCCGAACAACGTAAACTTTACGAAAAAGCAAAGTCTAAAGCCCGAAATTACTTATTAGACAATGTGACCAAAAAACAAGAGAATTACAATATGATTGTCTTTTCAACTTTGATGAAGCTGCGACAGTTAGCGATTCATCCGAAATTGGTTGAGAACGAAAAAAATGTTACCGAGGTTTCGGGACAGGTAAAATCGGGCAAGTTTCAAGATATTATTGAGCAGTTAGAAGTGTTAATAAAAGGTGGCCACAAAGTGTTGATTTTTTCTAATTTTGTTAAGCATTTAGAGCTTTTTGAACAGTATTTTTTAGCGAAAAAATATGGTTTTGTAATGTTGACAGGAAAAATGAAAACCGAAGAACGAGCCAAAGCCGTTCAGCAGTTTCAAAATAACCACCGAGGTTTCGGGACAGGTCCTAAAACACAATTATTCTTAATTTCCCTTAAAGCAGGCGGAACAGGCTTAAATCTCACGGCTGCCGATTATGTTTTTTTAACCGACCCGTGGTGGAATCCTGCGGCAGAACAACAAGCTATCGCCAGAGCTCATCGCATCGGTCAAACCAAAAATGTGATGGTGACACGCTTTATTACAAAAGATACGATTGAGGAAAAAATCCTACAATTGCAACAGCAAAAATCAAAATTGGCAGCGGATATTATTGGTAGCGATGACAAGATTTCGCTAAATCGGAAAGATTTGCAGTTTTTGTTGGCGTAAATGTGGTGTGTGGTAAATTCAACGCTATCACCTTAGGCTAATTTAGAAACTTGAATAATTTCCTTCTGTGTTAAGCCTTTCCCACCGAGGTTTCGGGGCAGGTACTTTTTGTCTAATGCTCGAATAATCGCAATGTTACTTTCTGCCTTTTCAAATAAAGCATGATACAAATTATCAAATTCGTCCCGTAATAAAACTGCTTCTGAAAAACAGATATTATCAATATTTGGTACCGTATTTTTTCCGTTTTCAAATTCTTTTAAATAATGTGAAATACCACCGATTATCGTATAAATTGGGGCGATCTGATAACGGTCAAGATTGACATTTTTCGATTAAGGTAGTGAAAGTCTTGCTTTTAAGTATAATGTTCTATGTTTCGGGTGTAGTTCAGATTTCGTAGATTGAGCTAAAAACATCGGCAGTAGAATCTCGACCATCATCAAAAGTGTTAAAATTTAGCGAATTTTCACTTTTTTTGGGTTCTGTCTGTGATTTTCGAGACTTACAGGCGACTATAAGAAAGAAGCAAAGTAGTAGAAAAAGTATTCGTTTAAACATTTGTATATTAATTTCGTTGCATTATATAATCAGCTAAAAGACAAATTTTTATAACTGATGCCTCACTTTTTAGAAAGGCAATTTGTTAAGTAGTTAAAGTTCAATTTTTTTTAAAGCTTTTTGAAAAAAATCCTCATTTGACCGTCACAAAATGCTTTTTAACTTCGTTAGGAAAGCAGTACTTAGAACTAAGTATAAGCCAAGATAAAACTTTTATTAAATCCTCAATTTAAAGTAGCCATGCAAAGATTCGCAAACTTAAGCACCGGAAACCTTGCCGAAAAATTACAAGGAAACTTCGTAAGCAAAGATGATAAAGATATCATTATTGTTCGTCAAAATGATGTTCAAATTGATCACATTGGTTTCAATTTGACATTAACTTCAAAAATCGTTTGGATAAACGATACACAGTATAACTTAATCTTAGAAGATGTCAGTGATCATACAGCACCTATCGGCATCAAAGTAGGAGATGTTATGACTGTAACGGTTACAGAAGTAACTAATGACTATTATATTGCAGATTGTGACTTCAATGGACAACACAATATAATGAAATTATGGTTCGCTTGATCGTTAGGCACAAATTTATCGGGAGAGGTGATATTTCTTTGGAAGTATCACCTTTCTTGTTTTTGGTAGTATGCGAATATTTAAAATAGCTCAGTTTTAAGCTATATCAAGACCGTTAAAAAATAGAAGATGAGTTTGTTTCAATGATTAAATTGAACTAGTAATCAATATTTTATATATTTTATTAATTGCTTTCTTGACTTTTTAATACAATACCAAATAAATAATATTAACCCAGTAGATTAATGGAAAGTTACCTTCATTTTCGATTATTAGAACTGTAGAAACCTTAGTCTGAAGAAAATTTCGATACAAAGTCTAATAATTATCGCTAATTTTTATAAACTTTACGCAATTAGGTACTTGATCAACTTATTTCAGATATTAATAATTAAAAACTATGCGAAAAATCAGAATGGGAATGGTCGGCGGCGGTCGAGGTGCGTTTATTGGAGGTGTTCATCGTATGGCAGCTGCTTTAGATGGACAGATCGAATTAGTTTGTGGAGCGTTTAGTAGCAACCCCGAAAAATCAAAAGCATCGGCAGCAGACTTTTTTATCGCTCCCGAACGAGCGTATGGCTCTTTTGCAGAAATGATTGAAACTGAAAAAAAACTTCCGGAAGATGTCCGAATGGATGTCGTTTCTATTGTTACACCAAATCATGTACATTTTGCTCCTGCAAAAATGGCTTTGGAAAATGGCTTTCATGTCGTCTGTGACAAGCCTGTTACCTTCACGTTGGCGGAAGCCAAAGAATTGGAAAAACTCGTCGAAGAAACAGGATTAATCTTCGCTTTGACGCACAATTATACTGGTTATCCGATGGTCAAGCAGGCAAAAGCAATGATTAAAAATGGTGAAATCGGGACGATTCGTAAAGTTGTGGTCGAATATCCGCAAGGCTGGTTGGCGACAAAGATTGAAGATAGCGGACAAAAACAAGCAGCTTGGCGAACTGACCCAACAAAATCTGGTGCAAGTGGCTGTATGGGCGATATTGGCTCACATGCCGAAAACTTAGCGGAATATATAACTGGTTTGAAAATCAAGGAATTATGTGCTGATTTGACGACTTTCGTCAATGGTCGATTGTTGGATGATGACGGTAATGTTTTACTACGGTTTGAAGGCGGGGCAAAGGGAATTTTACACGCTTCACAGATTTCGGTAGGAGAGGAGAACGATTTGAATATTCGGGTGTATGGTACAAAAGGCGGTTTGCAGTGGCGTCAAATGGAACCGAATACGCTTTTGGTTAAATGGATGGATAAACCGACACAGATTTATAGAACTGGTGTTGGCGAATTGTCTCCTGAAGCAAATGCACATTCACGGATTCCGGCTGGTCATCCAGAAGGTTACTTGGAGGCTTTCGCTAATATTTATCGCAACGTTGCTTTCTGTATTCAAGCACGATTGAAAGGTGAGGAAGTCAATCCGCTTTACGCTGATTTTCCGACGGTTTCTGATGGTGTCCGTGGAATGGAGTTTATCGGAAAATTGGTAGAATCGAATGAAAAAGGTGCTGCTTGGGTGGCGTTATAGGCGATATGTATTTTTATGAAAATGCAATATTTATCAATTAATGATAAAAAAATAACATAAATGTTTTTTCTAAACGACATGGCGTTAGCGAGTGGAAATGGTGGATTTTTATCACAAGTGCTTGTAATCATGTTAGGCGTATTTGCAGCAGCTTACTTCCTGAAAGAAGACGTGAAAACGGGAAGTATCGGGAATACGTTTATTTTATCGGTAGCGATTGTGATTTTGAACAAGACACTTGGAGCTATTTTAGATTGGTTTGCCACACCGATTAATTTTCTCTCATTAGGATTTTTTAGTTTTATTATTGATGCGTTCATTATTCAATTAGCCAGTCGGTTTTTATCAAAATTTAGTATAAAATCGTTTTGGACGGCTGTTTTGATGGCAATTATTATTGCGATAGTGACGGTCGTTGTAGAATGGGTATTTTAGTGTAAAAAATGATGATAATGATTATTATTTCTAAACAATCAATTCATTCTAAAATCAAAAATTATCAAATCCTTAACTTTTATTTTAACTTGCGTGTCGGAAGAATTTTAATAGAACAAAAAGCTTAAGACATGATAAGAATATTAGCGAATGATGGATTGCATGATGATGGCAAATTGCTATTAGAAGAGGCAGGATACGAAGTAGATGTGATAAAAGTAGCACAGGAGGATTTACCAAATGTGTTGCCAGATTATGACGTTATTATTGTAAGAAGTGATACGAAAATTCGTAAAAATCTAATTGATAAATGTCCAGGTTTAAAGATGATTGTTCGGGCAGGGTTAGGTTACGACAATATTGATGTGGAGCATGCTGAAAGCAAGGGGATTAAAGTCATTACAACGCCTACAGCCTCTGCGGATTCGGTGGCGGAGTTAGTTTTTGGTCACCTATTGAGTATTGCTCGTAACTTGCATTTATCGAATAGAGAAATGCCCGAGCGTGGAAATACGGCTTTCAAAGCCTTGAAACGTACTTTTTCTAATGGTTTCGAATTGAAAGCTAAAAAAATAGCTATTCTTGGTTTTGGTACAGTCGGACAACAAGTCGCTCGTATTGCGATTGGTTTTGGTATGGAAGTGATTCCGGTGGATTATGCTTTCGAAAGTGTTAAGTTAGAACTTGACATTTTTAATTTACCAAATATGTCTTTGACAATCAATTTGCAGATGAGTTCGCTTGAAGAAGCCTTGGCAAAAGCCGACGTCATTTCTATCAATGTTCCTTATATCGGCAAACCGTTGCTTACCGAAAAGTCTTTCAAAATGATGAAAGATGGCGTGATTATAATCAATGCATCAAAAGGAGGAACTGTGGACGAAAAAGCATTATTAGCAGCTTTGGAAGACGGAAAAGTTGCCGGAGCGGGGATTGATGTTTTTATGAACGAGCCTTCGCCAGACGGAGCTTTGTTGAATCATCCGAAAATTTCAGTTTCACCACATTTAGGTGCAGCAACATTGGAAGCACAACGCAAAATTGGTTTAAAGTTAGCGGATAAAGTGATTGAATTTTTTGGAGAAGAAGGATTTTAATAAGTATAAGTGTGAGGTGTGAAGTGTGAAGTGTAACGTGTTTTACACCTTACACCTTATACCTCACACCTAATGATTGGTTGTGAATATTCACCCTTTTCGAGCATCAGTACCAAGTTTGGATAGGATTTTTAATCCAGCATTGTTTTTTTCTAAAGCAAAGCATCTGTATCCTGTTTATTATAAAAATGGATATTTTACGAAGTTAAATAAAAAAGCCTTATTTGTATATCGGCAACAGACAAATGAGAATAGTCATGTCGGAATCATTGCAGCGACTCATGTTCAAGATTATATTCAGGAGCATATCATCAAGCATGAAGAAACACTAGAAGCAAAAGAGGAAAAAATGGTAAAGCTGTTTGAAGAACGAAATGGCCAAATCAAGCCTGTTTTATTGACTTATCCGACGGTTGCTGAAATTGATGTTTTTTTGAAACACATTATCGAAACACGAGAACCTGATCAACATATTGACTACAGAGATGCTGAACACGATATATGGTTTCTGCATCTTGAAAAAGATTATAATTACGTCCAACAATTATTCAAAGATAAAATAGAAAAAGCCTACATCGCAGATGGTCATCATCGTGCGGCTACTTTGTCGAGGTACTATCGTTATGCACTTGATCGCCTCAAAGTCCTTCCCGAAAACTCACCATATAATTACTTGTTTTGTGCTTTCTTTGGTACGAATGAATTAACAATTGCGGATTACAATCGAGTCGTTCGTGTAAAGGAAGATTTTGATAAAGAAGCGTTTATTGAAGCACTGAAAAAAGTAGCTCACATCACGGCTGAACTCGAACCTTGTAAGCCTCAACGTAAACACGAATTGACAATAGTCCTTGATAATCAATGGTATAGACTTCGTTGGAATTTAAAGACAATCAAACAAGAAAGCTCTCGATTAAAGCAGTTAGATGTCTCTTTATTAAATCAACAAATATTTAATAATATCTTAAACATGGAGAACATCCGAAGTAGTGAGGCAATTGAATATATTGGTGGCGATAGAGGAATTGACGGGGTTTTGGATAAGATAAAATCAGCCAAAGGTCATGCGATCGGCTTTATGTTAGCTCCGATTTCGACGACTGATTTTATGCAAATTGTAGATAAAGAGGGAGTGATGCCTCCAAAATCAACCTATTTTATGCCACGTATTCACAACGCATTCGTCAATTTAATGTTTGATAACTGATAATTTTGTTTTAGTAGTTGTGTAGTTTTTACGTACCAAACTACTAAAACTGCTAAAACTAAAAACACTTTGCAATATTACATAAACTCCGTTATAAAGGAATTTGATAAAATTTCCGAAGTTCGTAAAGAACATTTATTACAGTTGACCAATTATTTTCAAGAAAAGTACAAGGCAGGAAAAACGCCAAAAGCAATCGTTATTTGTACGCACAACTCCCGTCGCAGTCATTTAGGTCAAGTTTGGTTAGCCGTTGCCGCTGATTATTATGGTTTACCAAAATTAGAAACCTACTCTGGCGGAACAGAAGCGACAGCGTTCAATCCCCGTGCTGTGGCTGCCCTGAAACGCACAGGATTACAGATTACGGTCGAAAATACTGAAGTTGAAAATCCTATTTATGAGCTTCGATGGAATGATAACATGCAGCCGTATCAAGCTTTTTCAAAAAAATATGACAGCGAACCAAATCCTACTGAAGACTTTGCGGCTATTATGGTTTGTACAGATGCAGACGAAAAGTGTCCGCTTGTTTTCGGTGCAGATTTTCGGATATCATTACCATTCGATGATCCAAAAGCGTACGATAATACCGTTTGGGAAACCGCAAAATATGATAAACGTTGCCGACAGATTGCTGCCGAAATGTTCTTTTGTTTGAGTCAAGTAAAATTGGCTTTTCAATAATTTCACCTTTCTATTCAGCCTTTAAAGGAAATTATCAAAAAACAAAAAAAGACCACAAATTCGATTATTGAATTTGTGGTCTTTAATAAAAAACGTCATGTTTTCACTTTCAAAATAAGTGCCGACGAATCATTCGATATTTTTTGAATTAAACTGTGGCTTTATTCAATCCTGCCAAAGTTGTTTCCAACTCGTGAGCAGAAGCAACACCAGTTTTTTGCCATTTTTTTTCTCCATTTTGAAAAATCATTAACGTCGGAATAGAACGTACACTTAACGCACCGGCTAATTGCTGATTTCTATCCACATCAATTTTTACAATTGTTGCACTATCGCCAATTTTATTTTTCAGTTGCTCCAAAATTGGACCTTGAACTTTACAAGGACCACACCAGTCTGCATAAAAATCAATCAATACTGGTTTTTCTGAGTTTATCAATTCTTTAAAATTTGCCATGATTTTTTGTTTTTTTAAATTAGTATTAAAGTCACAGGTGAGTCTTTCTCGGGTGACCAGATTTGTAGTACATTCAAAATTAAAAACTGTACGAAACACCGATTATTTCATACTTGTTTCTTACAGAACACGAAGATCTTGATAGAAGTTGAGACTTTCTGTGATGAGTTGCTCATTTGTCGTCTGATTGACGGCTGCACTGCCGATTTTGTGGAGTAGTGTGAAGTTGATCACATTCGCATCGTTCTTTTTGTCCTGTTTCATTAGTTTTATCAAGGCTTCTCGATTCAAATACGAAATATCAACTTTGCCATAAATACTTAAAATGAAATTAGCAATTTTATATAAGTTACGTTTTTTTAATCCTAATACTTTATGTGACAAATAGCTTTCGCAAATCATACCGATAGCGATCGCCTCACCGTGTAACAATTGATTTTCAGTTTCTAAACACATACTTTCGATCGCATGACCAATAGTATGACCAAAGTTCAATGACTTTCGCCAACCTTTCTCAAACGGATCTGCCTCAACGACTTTTTTCTTAATATTTAGACTCGGAACGATTCGTTTTGACCAATTGACTTTATCCAAATCCGTGATTTTTGATAACCGTTTCCATTGCTTGAAATCAACGATTAAAGCGTGTTTAATAACTTCAGCAAAACCACTCCTAATTTCTCGCTTTGGCAAAGTATTCAAAAAAGTAGGATTGACAAAAACAGCTTTTGGATTACCAAATAACCCAATACTATTTTTAATATTTTGAAAATCAATGCCCAGTTTTCCACCAATTGATGCATCGACTTGTGATAATAATGTTGTCGGAATTTGAATAAAATCCATACCTCGCTTAAAGGTCGAGGCACAAAAGCCGCCCATATCACCGATTACGCCGCCGCCCAAATTAATCACTAAAGCGTTACGATTCGCTTCATGCTGCATCATTTGTAGCCAAATATTTTGACACATTTGAATATTTTTATGCAACTCGCCCGAAGGAATTAAAATTGTTTCAAGTTCAATTCCCTTTAGTTTCTTTTTTAAAATTGGCAAACAATCTCGTTCCGTATTTTCATCGACGATTACTAATATCTTCGGGTAGGGTTTCACACGTTGTTTGAGTGTATTCCATATATTTTTTCCAACGTAAATCTTATAATCGTTTAATTCTATAATTTCCATGATAATTTAATTCGTAATAATTACTATCTGTCTTGTTTTACAAAAGTCCTAAACAAAAGTGATAGACTCAAATATTATTATAAAAAGCAACATATACAAAAGGACTTCAACAAAATTTCACAAGGTATAAGATATGAAAAAATAATTAAGTCAGGATTACTCAATATTTTTAGATTAAAATCAAAAATAGAAGCCTTATTTTGATGTGTTTTTTAGGGTATTATTTTAGCTCGAAGTACGACAAATCAGTGAACGCCCATTTTTTAATTGTAAATTATCTTAGATTTTATCGAAAGCTTTTCAAGGCTTAGCGGACGTTGGTTTATCCTAAATTTCGATTTCCCTCTCAACAATTGTACTTTTGCATTTCAATAATATTTGGACGATTGTATGAGCAACCATTTTACACATTTTAAGGCTTCGATTACGGATTTTTCACTGCCTGAAAAATTCACCTTTCCGTTTTATTACGAACCGCATCCGTTAGCTGTTTTAGCAGCGGAAGAGTTGCAGGAATATCTGCGGACTCAGACGGATTTTGACCATAATTTTGGAATTGATGCGTCAAAAGATGGTTTGGTGATTGGGAAGATGTTTGGCGTTTTGGTCGTGCAAAATACTGCCGGGGAAGTTGGTTATTTGTCTGCCTTTTCAGGCAAATTAGCAGAAAGCAATCATCATAAAAGATTCGTGCCGCCAGTATTTGATATGTTGACCGAGAATAGCTTTTTTAATGAAGGTATGAAAGTGCTAAATCCTATGAATCGACAAATTGAAGCGTTGGAAAATGCACCCGAATTCATAAAAGCCAAAGCGGAACTAAAAACCATAAAATCAGCCGCAAATCAAGAATTAGCTGCCGCTAAGGTATTGGCGAAAGCCCAAAAGAAGGAGAGAAAAGCACAACGAGAAGCTGCTAAGTTAAAACTGTCTGAAGAAGAATTTAATGCACTCAATGAAGCATTACGACAGCAAAGTATCAAAAGCAATTTTTTGATAAAAGATATGACCAAGTACTGGAAATATCGCATTGAAGCCGCTGAAACGAAGGTCAAACAGTATCTTGACGAAATCAACGAACTAAAAACTATTCGTAAAAATAAGTCGGCCGCTTTGCAGCAACGCCTATTTGATAATTATACTTTTTTAAATAAAGATGGTGAATCTAAAAGTTTATCTGAAATTTTTGAAGGCAATACGTTGATAGCAGGTGCGGGGGAATGTGCTGCTCCTAAATTGTTGCAGTATGCGTTTTTGCATGATTTGAAGCCGATCGTGATGGCAGAGTTTTGGTGGGGAAAAGCCCCAAATATGGAAATTCGTCAACATGGCAATTTTTATCCTGCCTGTCGTGGCAAGTGTAAACCGATTTTGGGACACATGTTGAAAGGTATGAAAATTGACGATAATCCGATGTTGGTAAATACGGCTTTTGGTCAAAAAATTAAAACGGTTTATGAAGATGAAGTGCTATTGATTGTGAATAAACCTGCGGAATTTTTGTCTGTTCCTGGCAAAAATATAGAAGATTCGGTACAGTTTAGAATGCAATTAAAATATCCGAACGCTACCGGACCGATGACGGTTCATCGTTTAGATATGTCAACTTCGGGCTTGATGTTGATTGCAAAAACGAAAGAAGTTCATGCTTTTTTGCAGCAACAATTTATTAAGCGAAGAGTTAAAAAGCGTTATGTAGCGGTTTTAGATGGGATTGTAGAAGCGGACGAAGGCATTATTGATTTGCCGTTGCGTGTTGATTTGAATGATAGACCTCGTCAATTAGTTTGCTATGAACATGGCAAAAAAGCGGTCACAAAATGGAAAGTTATCGAGCGAAAAACTTGCGCTAAAACCTCGGTGGGCAAAACTCGGATTCACTTTTTCCCAATTACTGGTCGAACGCATCAATTACGAGTTCATGCGGCTCATCCGAAAGGGTTGAATTTGCCGATTATCGGCGATGATTTGTATGGTAAAAAAGCAAATCGGTTGCATTTACATGCGGAATGGATTTCGTTTATGCACCCTGTAAGTCGGAAAATAATGGAAGTAGAGATTCAGGCGGATTTTTAACTTTTTGAGTTTCAAAAAACAGAATGAAATACAGCGTGATTAAGCGGCTGTTAAACTTCCGTCAATTTATAAATGTCGGTAAAAAGAAGGCACTTCAAAAGTGCCTTCTTTTTCGTTTATTGACCTAACACAACTTCTAAAAACTCTGGTAAGTATGTATTTAACGCCAAAACGGCGATTAACAATAAAGCCGTGAAGACGACTAAAATCGTTACATTTGACTTAGCGATATAGTCAGAAGTTTCCTTTTTATCTCGTTGACGACGCATAGATTGACGCATGGATTGCTTAATCGCATCTTTATCCCCTGCTTTCACTCGTTCTCTCAATCTGATGCGTTCTTGCAATGCTTCTTTGTCGGGATCGTAGTAGCGAGGTTTATATTCATAACGCTGATTGCCGATAGTTTTGAACATTCTTGAAATCATAACTGCTATATTTTTATTGGTTTTTTGAAAAATTTTGTGGAAGCTCAAAGAAAATGTTGACTGCCAACGGTGGCGTAATTTATTCAAGCCATTATCTGAAATATACTTTATATAACAAATTTTTCAAAGCCCCTTTTTATATTTTGAATAGTCATACTATTTTCGATTTGTTGTTAATCACTAACAATCGAATAATAAAGTTACAAAATTATATTTGTAAGATCTGATAGTGAGGATGTCAAATTTTAAGATTTTGGTGTATGTGACCTAAGTGACATTTCTGTAAAATATGACAAAATTTGTAATACATCAACTATTAAAAATTTTATCTTTGCACCCTAAAGTAGATTATTTTTAATAAAAAACTTTACCATAAGTTACGAACGGAATGTTTAAATACTTATCCAAAATAAGGAGAAGGTGATACGATTTAAAAAGATAAGTATCACCTTTTGATTTTTTCAAATAACTTTTAAATTCAATCAACTTCCTATATTATTGATTATCAATTATATATGAAGTCACTTTTTCAATAACGATGAGCGAAGTCATTAAGCATGAATGCGGAGTCGCAATGGTTCGATTATTAAAACCATTAAAGTATTATCAAGAAAAATATGGTACGGCGTTATACGGTGTGAATAAGATGCACATCATGATGCAAAAACTTAAAAATCGTGGACAAGATGGTGCTGGTATCGCTACGATAAAATTGAATACTGCTCCTGGAAGTCGTTATGTTAGTCGCAAAAGAAGTATTGCTACGGACCCTGTCAAAGACGTTTTTACACAAATTTATGATTATTATCAGGACTTGACACCTGAACAATTAGAGGATACGAAGTGGCTCAAAGAGAACCTGCCGTATATGGGCGAAGTCCTCTTGGGACATTTGCGTTATGGTACACATGGTCGCAACTCAGAGGAGGTTTGTCATCCGGTATTTCGTCAAAACAACTGGAAAACAAGAAACTTGTTGTTAGCCGGAAACTTTAACTTAACGAATGTCGATGAGTTATTTGGGCATTTGGTGGAGTTAGGACAGCACCCGAAGGAGGTTTCTGATACGGTCACTGTTTTAGAACGTATTGGGCACTTTTTAGATGATGAAGTACAGCGATTATTCAATTGGCACAAAGGGGATCACAAGAAAAACCATAAGAAAATTACGAAAAAAATCATTCGTAATCTTGATGTGGGGCGTATTTTACGAAAAGCAACGAAAAAGTTTGATGGTGGTTATGTGATGTGTGGATTGATGGGACACGGTGACGCTTTCGCAATGCGTGATGCAGCGGGGATTCGTCCGGCTTATTATTATCAAGATGATGAAGTGGTGGTCATAGCTTCTGAGCGACCTGCAATTCAAACGGCATTTAATGTAGCGGTGGAAAATGTCCATGAAATTCCTCCGGCTCATGCGGTGATTATTAAAGCGCATGGTGAAGTAACGGTAGAACAATACAAAGAAGCCTTACCAAAAAAACCATGTTCATTTGAACGAATTTATTTCTCTCGTTGGAATGATGCAGAAATTTATAATGAACGCAAACAGTTGGGGGTCAATCTATCGGGAGCGGTCTTGAATGCTATCGAATATGATTTAAAAAATACAGTATTTTCTTTTGTTCCGAATACGGCAGAGGGTTCATTTTATGGATTAGTCGAAGGGATTAACGATCGCTTAGATGAAGTCAAACTCAAGCGGTTGATGGAATTAGGACCCGATGCGGATGAGGAAACTCGCATGAAGGTGATGAAAATGAGACCTCGTGTAGAAAAAATGATTACAAAAGATGCAAAATTAAGAACGTTTATCGCTGATGATGCTTCTCGTAATCAGTTGGTTGCCGGGGCTTACGATATTACTTATGGCGTGATTAATAAAGGGGTTGATACGTTGGTATTAATGGATGATTCTATCGTTCGAGGTACGACGTTGAAAGAGAATTTGATAAAAATGGTGGCTCGCTTAGAACCGAAAAAAATTATCATTGTCTCGTCTGCTCCACAAATTCGCTACCCAGATTGTTACGGAATTGATATGTCAAAAATGAAAAATTTTGTGGCGTTTCGGGCATTAGTTGCTTTGTTAGAAGATGCTGGGAAAACTTATCTTTTGGAGCAGGCTTACGATAGAAGTAAGGAACAATTATTAACAAAGGGCGAAATCTTCAACGAAGTTGCATCTTTATACGACGTTTTTTCACAAAAGGAACTTTCGGCAAAAATCGCTGAGATTGTCAAACCTGAAGGTGTTGAATGTGAGGTAGAAATCATTTATCAAACAATTGAAGGGTTACACGATGCTTGTCCAAATCATAAAGGCGACTGGTATTTTACCGGAAATTATCCGACAAAAGGCGGTCACAAAGTTGTTAATCGAGCTTTTATAAATTATATGGAAGGTAAGGACGTGCGTGCTTACTGGTAGTTGATTAGTGCTTAGTGATTGGTGTGAACGAATTACTAAGCACTAATTTTTTAGGTTCTTTGAAGAGTTCCATCATAAAGTGAAATATAGGAATTTCTCTGAAATCGTTTTGTGGTGAAGTATTGATGTGTGGACGTTTCAATATCAATATTTCAACACATCAACACAAAAAACAATTTTAAATAATTTCCAATTTTGTGTTTCACCACTGGATTTTTCAAAAAACCATTTTTTAAAAATATGAAGGTAGTTTCATTCTTTGCTGGTGCTGGTGGATTAGATCTTGGGTTTCAAAACGCAGGGTTTGACGTTGTTTGGGCGAATGAGTACGATAAGGATATTTGGGAAACTTACGAAGCGAATCATCAACATACAACGCTTGATAGACGAAGTATTACGAATGTAGAAGCGGAGGAAGTTCCTGATTGTGACGGAATTATCGGAGGTCCGCCTTGTCAAAGTTGGAGTGAAGCGGGAGCGTTGCGAGGTATTCAAGATAAGCGTGGGCAGTTATTTTATGATTTTATTAGAATATTAGATGCGAAACAGCCCAAGTTTTTCTTAGCAGAAAATGTCAGCGGCATGCTATCGGTAAGGCATAATGAAGCTTTAGAAAATATCAAGCAATTATTCGTTAATGCTGGTATTGGTTATGAGTTGTCGTTCAAAATGTTGAATGCCTCCGATTATAATGTGCCACAAGATCGAAAGCGGGTGTTTTTTATTGGGATCCGCAAAGATTTAGGATTTAAATATCAATTTCCTAATACGACTTTTCCGAAAGTTTCATTGGCGGACGCTATCGGGGATTTGCAGCATCTGGCTATTCCTGCCAAGGAGAAAAATTATACGAACGGGGAAGCCTGTAAAATTCCAAATCACGAATATATGATTGGTGGATTTTCTTCGATGTTTATGTCGAGAAATCGAGTGCGAAGCTGGGACGAACAATCGTTCACCATTCAAGCGGGTGGCCGACATGCTCCGATTCATCCTCAAGCTCCAAAAATGCCGTCCATAGAACGAAACAAACGGATTTTTAAACCAGGAAAAGAAAACTTATATCGTCGATTAAGTGTGCGAGAATGTGCAAGAATTCAGACATTTCCAGACGATTTTATTTTTCATTATAAAAAAGTCGCTGCCGGTTACAAAATGATAGGTAATGCTGTTCCTGTCAATTTAGCCAAGTTTTTAGCCAACAGTATCAAAACACAAATCAATCATTCTAAAAATAAAATCCAAAGCTCTGAAAGGGCAAAAGTACTAACATAAGGCAAAACCTTGGGCAGAAAAAACATGACGAATCTTCTACATGCTATCCGTAATATCATAGAACACGAAAACTTCGAGATTCGAGCTTTGTACAAAGGTCGAAATCGGGCGAACAGTATGGGGGAAGCTCTCGAAAGTTATATTAAAGATGCTTTCGCAAATACTTTAGAAGAGGAAAATGTCTTAGTGAGAATGCAGGCGTATAACCTGTTATTTTCATGGTTAGGAAGTAAAAATAATCCGCCAGATTTGATGATTAGAGGCGGTGATGCCGTTGAAGTCAAAAAAACTCAAAAAGCCAATAATCCGATTTCCTTAAATAGTTCTTATCCAAAAGCAGATTTGCGGACAGATAATCCGATGCTGACGGAAGATTCTAAAAAGTGTGAAAGCTGGACACAAAAAGATCTGATTTATGCCGTTGGGCATGTTTCGGATACTCGATTACACTCGCTCTGGTTCGTTTACGGACATATTTATGCGGCTCAACCGGCTACTTATCAGCGTATCAAAACTACGATTTCCGCAGGAATTACGTCTATTTCGGATGTGGAATTTTCGGAAACGAAAGAACTTGGAAGGATCAATAGGGTTGACAGTTTAGGCATTGCAAGCTTGAGAATCCGAGGAATGTGGCAGATTTTAAATCCAAGAAAAGTATTTGATTATTTGCATCAGCCGACTAATCATCGCTTTGAATTAGTCACGATTATTCCGACTGAAAAATATCTTTCTTTCCCCGAAGAAAGTCGTCAGAGGGTTGAAAATATAGAACGAGATAATTTTAAAATAGACGATGTGAAAGTTCAAAATCCAAATAATCCTGTGGATTTGATTGATTGTAAATTGATACGATTTTATTCTAATCAATAGATATTTTTTAATAAAAAAACCTGACAGATTCTATAAATCTATCAGGTTGAATTTCAAATAACTTTCCTGGATTTAACAGCCTTTTTAGAAAGTTTCATAACCATAACTGTTATAGTTACTGATATGTCTTCTATCTCTCAACTGTATTTTTTTCCGTAAATCTTTGATAACTTCCTCGATGGTTTCGTCGTCCTCTTTTTCTTGGTCAATATTAAAGTAGTTGTACGAATTGATTTTTTTGCCAGGTTCCCAAGTCAATGCTATGATCGTTTCCTTTTCTTTATCTTCATCGTAATAGGAATTTTCACGAGTAGTTTTCTTATAAAAATACAAAACTTCGTGGTCAACACCGCTGATTTCCACCGTTTCTGTTTTGATATGATAAAATGTATCGATTTCATCACCGTAGTAACTCTCGTTGGATAAGAAATCTTGTGCCAAAATCGCTTTAGATTTTAGGCTGTCAGGCATCAAATCCAAGGCTTCATATTTACGTAATAATGAATAAATACTAAAGCGTTTTTTCTTGTCTTCTGCTAATTTTAATAAAGCCTTTTTGTCAACAGGAAGTTTTTTGATTAATTGTAAGCGAATCAAATTATATTGAACTTCTGGATTGTCTAACTTTGCAACATCCTCTAAAAATGCTTTTATTTTCGCATCTTTTTTGAATGGATACAATAGTTCCACATATCGGTTCAACGCAAGATTCGTATTATAATTATCGTAGTAATAATCGTTATCGTCTTTTGTTTGGCTTTGCTTACCGACGGCACGTTTCAGCTCAATTCTGGCTTCATTCAAATATTGTTTTTTGAACTTTCTGTACTTCTTAGGATTTAATCCTTCGTGCGTCACCAGCTGAGCGATAATATTTTGAATATCATACTTATAATCAGGAATACTGGCATATTCTAACAAATCGTGTACTAACGGATTCGCAATCTTTGCAGAATCTGTCAAATGCCATAAGAAGCCACCGCCTTCTTCATTGATAGGTAAATCCTGTTCCATCAATTCAATGACTTTTGCAGCCGATGCTTTTGACTGTTCCCAGATTAATCGACGTAAAATCTGTACTTGATAATTCGAATTTCCATAAGAATCAAGGTATAATTTTGTCAAAAACGGCAACGTCTCTTCGTAATCCATTTCGCAAATTTCTGTCAATAAAATATCTTTTATAAACTTCCAATCATCGTCATATTCTTTTTCTAAAAATAGCTTTTTCGCTTTTTCGAAATGTGCTTCATTGATGTCCACATAATCCCTAGAGTTCAACAAAATTGAATCTTGATTCTCGATAGCGGTAAGATAGGCTTCACTTTTATCCAGAAAAGGACTAATTCCAAGTACGGTATCTTTTGGTGTAAAGGTTTGGAAAAACGTATCTACAAACGGACTTAATTCTACTCCTTGATGAATTAATGTTGATAAACTATACAAACAGCCATCTTTCTGAATATATTTAAACTTCACGGCACGATGACTTTTTGCTCTCGTCAATAAGCCCTCAAAGTAGTAAGTACTATCGACTTCAAATTTCTTTGAATTAGATAATTCAAAACCTTTTTCTTTGAAACTACGCTCTTTATTAATCCACAAACTATCAATGTGATCTTCTGTAAACCAATCGTGAAATTTCTTTAAATTAATAAAAATACTCTCGTTTGATTTTGTCGCATAAATTTGTTCTTTGCTGTATGCTTCGTAACTTTTTTTATCATCGTTTTTACGATAATACGGAGAGTAATAATCAGAAGACATATTATTATCCGGTGCTTTCACCGTAAAGAATAAATTGGTATCAACCTGTTCTTCAAAGTCTTGTGTATAGTTGCTGAATTGTGTAATTTTAACCGTTTTGAAAAAGTCATTAGCCGCTTTTTCTTCACCAATGTATCCCATCAAATAATACCTTCCACCCAACAACTGTGTATTCAAATACAGGCGTTTATCTTCTGCTGAATCCAAAATCGTATGACCATAAAACGCAGGGACTTGACCGTCAACAAAACGGCTGTTCTCGTCTAATTCTGTTTCTAAATTCTCACAGAACTTTTCCATTATATAAGCCAATTCGAAAGAATCTTCCTCGATATAATTAATACTGTTAAAGTAATTTTCCATTAGAAACGCATAATCGCTGTTCTCGTTATAAGCTTGTACGAATCGTTTTCCACTATATTTTGTATTATTCGTAATCGTATAACCTGGCATTTCGACCTCAAAACCATTAAAATCAGAGGCGACGGTTCTTTTGTCTTTTACATTTAGTTTTAAAGAAGAAAAAACCTTATCACTTTCTCGTTTTACAAACTCTTGCTTACCATCCATTTTGATAATGATAATCTCAATCGGTGTCACATAAAACAAATAACGTTGATAATTACCCGTCTTCGTTTTGTTCTTAATATCAAAACCTGGGTAAGGTTGATCCAATACTTTTTTAGTGATAATATCACCAGGAATAAACTCAAATAAGAGTTTTTCCAAATCTTTTTCCGTCAATTGTTCGCTGCGTTTACGAAGAGAATTGTAAGAATATAATCGGGCAATCGTGATGTACGAACCGTTATCAAAATCGGGTGCAATCGCAAAACTTCCACCGTCAGCATAAAGTTCGTATAATTTATTCGGAGTATTTAAAGTCATAAAACCGTCGGCTGTTGTCTGAGGCGAGTAGGCTTTAGTGATAAAATTAGTTTCAAACTTTGTTTTCAAAGCTTTTCCTTTTTCTGTTTGCTCTGAATAAATAGGTTTTAAGCTATAACCCCGTTTAATTAACATATCAATCATACCATCATCACCGGGCAAATGTGCGGCCCCGACACCAGCAAACAAAGAACCGTTTTTCATCAACGTTTCCATCGAATCGACCATGTTTTCGTTGCGTTTAAACAACATGTATTTCATATAATGATCGGTGTACATCGCTCGATTTAGGGAATCAATCAAACCAATATTTCTATCCCGATACGCATCTTGAAGAATATCAAACATACTCGTATTCCTCTTTTCAATCATATCCTTTAACCAATCATCAATCTCTTTTTTGCGAGCATCTTTCATCGCTTTATCTACTAAATCTCTTGATTCCTCGCTACTTTCTAAACTAAACGTACCCTTGTTAAATCGCTTACCAGTCTGATAAATAAACATATCAAGGTAGGTATCTTCTTCAAAGTCTGCCATGCCTTCACTCCGATACAATAAACCATTTATCAAGTTATATTGACCAAACATTCCTGTAATGATGTCACTTTTATTCGGAAAATTCATATTAAAAATAGTCGAATAAAAACCACCATTATTGCCGATATAATAATCATAATTACTACCTCTCATGCTTCCACCGTAGCCGATTTCTCCACGTTTGAATAAATCATCCAACCAGTTATCTGGCATTGACTCCACAGCAACCATATCAGCCTGGTTCAAGGCTTCAAAGAAAATATCATCTAAATTAAAAGCAATTTTACGGCTAACGTGCATCGTACCGTAGAGGTAGGAAGGTTTTTCTAAACCATTTCCTGTGATTTCCCACAAAAGACCTTCATATTTGATGTCATTCTGTGCATAAGTCATGCTGGTCAATAAAATAGCCAGACAAAGCAGTATGTTTTTCATAAAATATATTGTATTGATTGAGTTATTTTTTGAATAAAAGTTGGAAAGTTACCAATCGTTAATTTTAAGTCATTGTGGCACCTTTATCAAGTAATTTTTTATAAATAGTTTAAGGGTTGATCTTTATTAGTTCAATAATGCTAACGCTAACGATTTTGCAAGTTACTTTTTTTGTGTTGAATTTGCTAATTTGATATTTTTCATCAAATGATATATTACTACATGAAAGGCTAACAAATATAAACAGAGTTGAATAGAATTACAAAATTTTAGGGTAATCTTAATCTTTGTTATTAAAAGCCGCAAGAATAAGTTTTATGTAAAAAAATGAGAGTTATCTGATTTGATTCAGGAATGATGCCGCAAACGACGTTTACTTCTTGTCAACTCGTAACATAAAACACCACCAAATACAACAAACCTGTTAACATAACGACTTTTATAATTTGTGATATTTGATGAAAATCATCTTTGGCTTTCGCCAAAAATAGCCGATAAAGCGAGTACAAAATAGGAATCAAAATAAAAATAACGGCATAACCGACACGAACAATACTCCCAAAACGACTTTCCCAACTAATGACAAAACCGATGAAGTAAATCAAAACAAAGGCCATCAAAACTGCTGTAATTTTAGCCGCTTTCACCCCAAAAACGATCGGTAACGTTTTTGCACCATAGGCAGCATCGCCATCTTTATCCTCAATATCTTTCACAATTTCTCGATAAAAAGTCGATAGAAATGCAAACATCGCATAAGCCGCAAAGACGTTGTACATCGGATCGCTTGTGCCAACCTGAAAATTACGAACCAATTCGTATTCAGGAAAAGTAATTGTCGCTTCAGGCACATAAACCATAAACGGAACAAAGGCACAAAATAAAGCTACTGTCAAATTTCCCAATAAAATCGACTTTTTCAATTGATAAGAATATAGCCACAACATCGAAATCCCAATAATTGGATACAAATACGACGCTTTCCAGCCAGTCCGAATATAGAAATAAAGACCTGCCAAAATAACTAAAATATTCGTCAAACCGTAGCTGTACCATGCACTCCGTTCTGAAATTAAATTATTGATAAAAGTCTTTTTAGGTTTATTAATTTTATCAATTGGATAATCGTAAATATCGTTAATAATATAGCCACCGGCAGCGACAATCATTGTCGCCAAGACCATGATAAAAAAGTCAAATTCGGTGAAAACCGGTTCGTCCGTAAACAAATAAAGCGTGCAATATCGCATAAGATATTGCGTCAGGGCCACGATGACGAGGTTCGGAAAACGTAGGAAGGATAGATATTGTTTTAGTAGTTTCAGTGGTTTTAGTAGTTTTAGTGGTTTTATACCGTTAGCCGTTTGCCGTCAGCTGTTTGAAATAAAATGCAGGATTCAAAAATTCTTGTGAAAAATCTTCGTGCGTTAGCAAATCCGTTATAGATCCGCCGACTTTAAACAGTATTGGCAAACAGGTTTTTGGATGATCGAAAATATAGGTTATAATTTGACTTAATAAAATTTCATTACCCAATTTTTTATAAATCATCTTATCGTATTTTTTTAAGAACTTTGCGTCAAATCGTTGATTATCAATAGCTTGTTGAGCTATTTTTGCAGCGATTTCACCGGCTGCCATGGCGTGACCTGCTCCATAACCGGTGACCGGATGAACGGATTGAGCCGCAGCACCAGCTAACATAAATCGTTTGCCAGAGATTTTGGCTTTTTTGTAAGACAATTGAATCGAAGCACCTTTTACCTTTTCCGTCAATTCTGCATGTCGGAAACGATGAATAACTGGCTCGTAAGTTTTTAATAATTCAAACAGTTTTTCACGTAAGTTGACATTATACTTTTTGCCTTCTGACTTTTTTACACCAACTTCCACGCTGACGATTCCGTTTGGTAACGGACAAATATATAGTACAATCATTGGCTCGTAAAAGATATGAAAGACCACCTCGTTATTTGGAATTGTACCGACATTTTTGAAATACGCTCGAACGAAATTATATGTATCGCCCTCTCGTTTTTTCTTTTCTGTGATTTTATTAAAAAACTTAGAAGTTGCTCCCGAAGCGCCGATTGTTACTTGTGTTTTGATTGTTGTCCGGCCATCTTTTGTTGTTAGAATTGTTCCGTCTTCAACCTGTTCGACCGAAGCAATATTGATATTTTCCATCACTTCGACGTGTGGCATTTCTTTGATTTTATTAATCAAGAATGTATCGAAATCTGTACGTTTTGTTAAGATTCGAGGGGTTGCATTGGTATCAAAACTTGTTTTTAATTTTCTGCCATATTCATCACCAAACCAGTAATCCCAACTTTTTAATAAGATGCCTTTATTGTGCATTTCTTCTACATAATTTGGGTCAAGTCGTCGCAAAACATGAAAAACATGCCCATCAAAACATTCACCACAGACCTTGTCTCTCGGAAAAGTTGCTTTATCGACCAGTACGCAATTAATCCCTAATTGATTAAGATTCATCGCTGCCGATAAACCAGCAGGTCCAGCACCAACAATGCAAACTTGTGTTTCTTTCATGGTTTTTTGTTACGAATTTTACGTAATAAACCTGTCAGGTTTTCAAAACCTGACAGGTTTCAGTTCAATCTACCGATTAAAAATCACCTTAAATATAAAAAACGGATTTTTAAACATCTTTTTTAAATCGACATTAGCAAAAATTGATGTGATAATTTCTGCCAATTGTTTATTTTTTACGGCAATTCCCGACACCGCACTCAATAACCAACGACGCTGAAACGCCCGTTGCAAACGATGTGAAATTTGTAATTCTTTCCATAATTTATGATAAACTGCCTCGTCATAATTCGCCATGGTTTCAGCTGAAAAATCATTGGCTTCCAAGCATTTTTTCGCTTGTTCGGCTGCGAAAATACCGCTGATTGTCGCATTTCCGATCCCTTCACCTGTCAACGGGTCAATTAATGCCGCCGCATCGCCAATTAACATAAAGTTTTTACCAGAAATCTGACGTTTTTTAGAACCTAACGGCAACGGAAAACCAACAACTTTTCCATCTAATTTAGCATTCTTAAATCTATCTTTAAATCGAGGATGTTCTTTTAAAATTCTATCTAATTCATTTTTGAGATTAATACGTTT
>CBFIHR010000058.1:0-28179 GCA_965662365.1 Saprospiraceae bacterium | reverse complement strand
CCCAAATCGCCATTTTCACTAACAATATCGGTATCAATGCCATCGGAGAATGGTAAGTTATTGTAAAACCCTTGTGTCAAAGTGAATGGAAAACCTGTACCGAAATTCCAACGAATCGAACTTTCCCAGTTGTCATTTCTACCAAATTTATAAGAAAAAATAAAATTAGCATTGTGACGACGATCGAAGTGCGTCGGATATTCTTGTTCGCCATCATTTCTGCGTACGTATCCCAAAGAATAAGCTGTCCATACAAAGATATTATTACTGCGATATTGTAACAATAAGTCAATTCCTCGTGCAGAACCTGTTTCTGTAATAAAGTTAGGATCGGAGACACTTTGCTTATTTCTATTTAATGAAATCAACTGCGGAAATGCTTTATAATATGGTTCTACATTCAACTCAATTTTATCTGTCAAGTCAAATTCGATGCCACCGATTGCATGTATAGATTTTTGTAAACGGCTTTCTGCCTCTATTGTAGAGTTTGGTTGTGCAACATCAGATGGAGCAGAAATAAAACCTACAAATAGGTTGACAATATCTTGCTCATTAACGGCACTAATTAAATCTTGAGTGTAATAGCCACCGGCAAACTTAAAACGTAATCTGTCCGTTGCATTTAATTTGACGCCTAAACGAGGTTCGAAAGTACGTTCAGAGAGTGCTGCATAATATTGAAAACGGATACTTGGCTCAATAATTAATTTATCCAATGATTTCCGAAACTTCATAAAACCTGCTAACTCGGTTGTATTTTGAGTTTCGTTAATAGTGTTACCAAATAAATTCGTAAATTGAAAATCTGTACGATTACCCGTGACATTAAAACCATACTTGAACTCGCTATCGTCACCATAATAAGTAAAATCTAAGCCAGCTACAAATCCACCAACTTCGCTACTACGAGGTTTATTGTCGTTTTCAAGAATCTCAATATCGTAGTTCGAATAGGTGAAATTACCACCGATGATCATACGTGTAGCACCCGGAATAACGGTAAAATCTAAGCCTACACCATTAGAAACCCAGCCCAAATCTGCAATATCAGCGTAATTGACTCGATCGGTATAATTAAAACCAAACAAATTCAATTTGCTACCATTTCCACCATTAAAAGAAACTTTGCCATACAAATCGGTGTAGCTAAATGGTAAACCTGCTGTATCAATATAAGAGTAAAAAGTCTTAGAGGTTTCATTGATATAAGAATGTTTACCCGTTAAGATATAAGAAACTGAACTACCATTATCATCTAATTTCTTAATTGGCCCTTCGATTAAGGCTTTCGCCTGAAACGGACTTACACTAACTAATCCGCCCAGTTTTTTCTTATTGCCATCTCTTGTTGTAATGTCAATAACTGCCGAAATTCGACCTCCATATTCTGCATTAAAGCCACCGGTGAGTACTTCTACATTTTTAATAATTTCGGTTTCAAAAACAGAGAAAAATCCAATGGAGTGAAACGGATTAATAATCGTCATACCGTCCATCATAACTCGGTTTTGTACCGGCGAACCTCCACGAATGTATAATTGCCCACCTTGATCACCTGTGAAAACAACACCTGGTAAAACTTGTAGATATTGAGCTAAATCGGCCTCACCGCCAGTTGCAGGAATTGCTTTTAGCTGTTTTTTTGTAACCGTTACACTTGATATTTTGACTTCTGTTCGGGCTTCGTCTCGCCTTGCTGATACATTGACGGTTGATAACTGAACCGAGGACTCTTTTAACGTAATCGATTGATTTAATACTTGATCAGCAACGACAGTGACTTCTACCACCGTGCTATCATATCCTAAGTACATGCAGACTACCCTGTACGTACCAGGTTCGACATTCAGACTATAAAAGCCATCTAAATTTGTGGAAACACCGTTTGATGTTCCCGAAATGTAAACATTGGCATACATGACTGGTTCTCCAGTCGCATCATCACGGACAACGCCACGAATCGTAGCGTCTTGTGCAAAAGATGAGACGGTTAGTAATAAGAAAAACGCTATTAGTGAGGTAGAATACTTACTCATAAGTTTTTGTGTTAATATATTCAGTTTGTAATTTCAAAGTGCAAAAGTACGATAAACCATCTACAAAAAAAGTAATGTATTTATCAAAAAGGGCGTATTAATGGGTAAAACCTGTTAAAGTTCGTGTGAAATTTTCAAATACAAATTTCATCTTTCTTTAAGAATTTGATTTACTTTTGTCGATTATCAGGCATTAAGTATCATTCTTAAATTGAAATAATGATTTTATTTTATACCAATAATATTAAAAATAACGTTGCAGAATTACCACAGGAAGAAGCGATGCATTGCTTAAAAGCTTTACGCAAAAAAGTTGGTGATGAGATACAATTCGTTGACGGTCAGGGTAATTGGTACAAAGGTAAGATAATCGGAACTGGTAAAAAAACGGTTTCAATTGGTATCGAATCTATTATTGAAAACTATAACTCACGGAATCATTACTTACATATCGCTATTGCACCGACGAAAAATATTAATCGTTTAGAATGGTTTTTAGAGAAATCAACCGAGTTTGGAATTGATGAAATTACACCTTTATTATGTGATCATTCTGAACGAAAAAAAATTCGTTTGGATAGGTTAGAAAAAGTTGTGATTGCGGCTATGAAACAATCTTTGAAAGCTTATCTACCAAAAATTAATGATTTGACATCGTTTAAGGATTTCTTAAAGACACAAAATAACCTTGAAAATACAGCCGAAAGTCAGAAATTTATCGCACATTGTCAAGATGGATTTTCGGATGAAAAGTTGCATTTGAAAAACAGGGCTTTGAATAAATCAAAAATTACGATTTTGATCGGTCCAGAAGGTGATTTTTCGAGTACGGAAGTTGAATTGGCTTTAAGCCAAAATTTCCAAGAAATTTCTTTGGGAAAAGAACGATTACGGACAGAAACAGCAGGTTTGGCCGCTTGTCATATTGTGAATTTAATAAATTCGTAAGTTATAAACAGTTGATAATCAAAATTGATAGGTCTTTACAATAATAAATATGAAAAAACTAACAATAATATTCGGTATTCTATTTTTTGCATTGACGGCTTTTAAAAGCGATAAACCGACGTTACAATTAGCATTAGTAAAGTATAACGGTGGCGGAGATTGGTACTCAAACCCAACGGCTTTACCGAATTTGGCGGAGTTTTGTAATAAAGAAATGGGGACAAATTTTGAGAAAGATTATGCAACGGTCGAGGTCGGTAGTGTAGAATTATTCAATTATCCCTTTTTGCATATGACAGGACACGGAAATGTTGTTTTTTCAGATGCAGAAGCAGAAAACTTACGTTTGTATTTATTGAGTGGCGGTTTTTTGCATATTGATGACAATTACGGTATGGATCCTTATGTGCGAACAGCGATGAAAAAAGTTTTTCCAGAATTAGAATTTATTGAGTTGCCTTTTGAACATGAAATTTATAGTCAGAAATATAAGTTTAATAATGGTTTGCCAAAAATCCATGAACATGATGGCAAATCACCACAAGGATTTGGCCTGATTTACGAAGGTCGTTTGGTTTGTTTTTATTCGTATGAATGTGACCTGGGCGATGGTTGGGAAGATCCTTCTGTACATAAAGATCCGCCAGAAGTGCGTCGTAAAGCTTTAGAAATGGGAGCGAATTTGGTGCGTTATGCGTTTCAGTTTTAAAGTGTTCTCACCGATTTTCTCTTTTTTGACTTTGTTAGAATTATCAAAAAGCCTGTAAGATTTAGAAGTCTTACAGGCTTTTTAAGTAGGTAGATGTATTTCTATTTTTTAAATGTAAATAATTTATAATCAATTAGTTAAGTAACTTTTATTATTGAAATAAATTAATAAACCTACTTAGATGAAAATCTGTGGGAGAATTATTTTAACTCTAATAACGCCACATTTTCAATATGATGCGTATGTGGAAACATATCGACCGGACGAACTTTTAGCAATTGATATTTCTCACCTAACAACTGTAAATCACGAGCTTGAGTTGCAGGATTACAACTGACATAAACAATTCTCGGACTTTCTAATTGCAACAACATTTCGACTACTTTTTGGTGCATACCTGCTCTCGGCGGGTCTGTAATTAAGACATCTGGTTTGCCGTGTTTCACCGCAAATTCATCGGTCAAAATATCTTTGACATCGCCAACATAGAAAGTCACATTTTCGACTTCGTTGTTTTTTGCGTTGATAATTGCATCGTCAATCGCTGGGGCAACTTCCTCAATTCCGACAACGTGTTTCGCTTTATGTGCCAAAAACAATGCAATACTTCCCGTTCCAGTGTATAAATCATAGACATTTTCATTGCCTGAAAGGCCTGCAAATTCGGCTACAATACTGTATAAATTAAAGGCTTGTTCGGTATTCGTTTGGAAAAACGACTTTGCACCGATTTTATATTTTAAATGGCCTAATTGTTCATAAATATAATCTCTACCGTAGTGCGTTTCAATCGGTAAATCCAAAAAGGTATCATTGGCTTTTTGATTGATAATGTATTGTAAAGCAGTGATTTGTGGAAATTTTTCTTGTAAATGATTGAGTAATAATTCCCGTTTTGCTTTATCGTCATCGTAGAAAATCACGACAACCATTGTTTCGCCCAAAGTCGAGGTGCGAATCATCAAATTTCGCAATAAGCCGCCTTTATTTCTAATATTAAAAAAGGTAAAATCGTTTTCAATTGCGAAAGCGTAAACCTCGTTTCTAATCTCATTGGACAGACCGCCTTGAAGGTAACAATGGTCAATCTGAACAATTTTGTCAAATGCTCCAGGGCGATGAAAACCTAAAGCGTTTCGGTTAGAAAAATCATCGCCAGATTTGACTTCTTCTTCAGTTAACCAACGTTTGTTGGAAAACGAAAACTCCATTTTATTGCGATAATACTGCGTTTTTTCAGCTCCTAAAATTGGTTGAAAATCGGGGATTTCGATTTTTCCTAAGCGTTCAATCGCATTTTTAGCAACTTGGGATTTTTGCTTTATCTGTTCCTCATACGATAAATTCTGCCATTTACAACCGCCACAAATATCAAAATGTGGACAAAACGGCTCAACACGTTTATCAGAATATTCTCGAAAATTTATCGCTCGACCTTTCTTAAAACTTTTCTTATTTCGTGTCACCAAAACATCTACCACATCGCCTGGCACAGCTCCTTCGACAAAGTAAGCCATATCGTCTTTTTTACCAAAAGCCTTGCCTTTATCCGCTATTTCGGTCATACGAACCGACTCTACTATTTTTGGTTTTCTTCTTCTTCCCATTTTTTATAGGATTGAAACACTGACTACGCCGAAAATCTTGGTTTCCGCGGATATTTTTTATAAAAAAATAAAAATCCGTTTGCATCTGTTTAATCCGTTCCATCCGTGTTCCTATTACAATAATTCGACCGCAAAAGTAAGGAAAACGTTTGGGAAAACCAGTAACAAGTATCTGACGACCATAAAAAAGACGTAGCCAAATGACTACGCCTATTTGCGATTGAAACAACAATTAGTGAAAGTAAATTTTTATTGCTTATTGTCGGTTGAATAAATGATTGTAACAGTCTGCACATTCGTCGTATAATTCCAGTGTTTCTGCATTGATAGTGAGTCCGTAACGTCTGCCGTTTTGAAGTTCGATAAATCGGTAATAATCCGTATCCATCTGAATCGTTGAATCAATTCCTAAATTATATTCGGTTTCTGTAACTAAAGAATCATTCACATACGATTTATAATAGAAATCATCAATGACCAATTTCCAAGTTCTGTCCTCTGTTTCGGGCGTTATCGTATGTCCAGAAAATCCTCCAGATGAGAACTCCCAAACCCATTCGCCATTGATACAATTTGCTTGACAATTATCCTCTTTTTGACAATTGCTAAAAAATAAAATTACTACTGAAAGATAAAGGTATTTCATATTTTTTTTATTAAAAATGATGGATAGAATTAGAACGATTCGTTTCCGTTTTTTGCTGCTACAAACTAATCACTCCCGAGGTTTCGGGACAGGTAAAAGACTAATCACTAACGACTAAATACATTTTATAATAAATCGTCTGAATAATGCCTCGAATAAAAATGAATAAACTAAACGTCAACCAAAGCCAGAAGTTCGTCATTGTAGCTAATTGATAATCAGCGATATAGAAAACTATCATAAAAAACATAAAAGCCAAAATCATGGTATTCCGCATGGCTTTTGAAGCCGTTAGACCAATAAAAATGCCGTCCCAGATGTAGCCTGATGTAGCAATAATTGGAAAAAGAACAATCCAAATCATGTAGTTTTGAGCGGCATCAATGACGTTTTGTTGATTGGTAAACAGCTGCAATAATTCGACCTCAAAAATATAAAAAGTAAGGCTGTAAACTATCGCTAAGCCAAACGCCCAAACAAAGGATAAATTGATTGCTTTTCGCAAATTAGACTTGTCTTTCGCTCCCGCATATCGACCGACCAAACTCTCCGAAGCGTAGGCAAAACCATCAATTCCGTAAGAAATCCACGATACAAATTGCAATAAAATACTGTTAACCGCTAAGGTCAAATCGCCTTGTGCTGCGGACTGATTTTCAAAAAAAGCAAAGGAAAAAACTAATAAAAATGTTCGTATAAAAATATCTCGGTTCAAGGATAAAAACTGCTTAAAGGCTTGTATTTCAAAAATAGTTTTTCGTTTGAAATATTGTAATAAATGACCGTGACGTTTATAAAAAATCACTAAAGCAACGATAAAACCTGCGTATTGTGCAATCACAGTTCCGAGTGCAACGCCATCGGCTTTCATTCCAAAATAATTGATGAAAATCACATTGGCAATGATATTAACAACATTGATAAGAATCGTTAAAACCATTGGTACGACTGAGTTTTGCATACCGAAAAACCAACCCATTAAACCATATAAGCACAAAGTCGCTGGGGCTGCCCAAATCCGAATGGAAAAGTATTCTTTCGCTAAAAATTCGACTTCTTGACTGCCGTCTAATAAATAAAAGCCGAAGTCCATCAGCCATTTTTGCGAAAGCAATAAAACCAAACCCGACACAAAACCAAAGATCAATGCCCGACCCAAAATTTGCATCAATTTCGCATCGTTTTTCTCACCAAAAGCCTGTGCCGTCAATCCTGTAGAACCCATTCGCAAGAAGCCAAAACTCCAATACACAAAGTTAAAAATCAAGCCACCCAAAGCAATTGCTCCGATATAAATTTCGGATTCCATCCTGCCCATTAAAGCCGTATCGACGGAAGTCAACAGCGGAACGGATAAGTTACTGATGATATTCGGAATGGCGAGATAGAGTATTTTTTTATTCATAAAAATTGATTGATACCGTCTGTTTATTTTTTACAAAAGTAGCAGGAATAGTTTTGGAAAGCCTGAAATCTGATTTTTATTGGTTTACTTTTATCATTGTGAGAATTGTTGATTAATCATTTTTGTGTACATTCGTTAAAACAATTTGAGAGGTCATTGATTCTATGATTGAAACAAAATTTATCATTAAAACTAAAAAATAATGCAATCAAAACAACTTTACCTTATCGTTATTCTAATTTTTGTCGGTGCAATTGCTTGTAATCTCTCCCGAGGCGTGACCGTTAGTTCGGATGTTCAAGCGATTTATGATGAAAATTGTGCTGGTTGTCATGGGACGCAGCTGCAACATTTTAAGCGATTAAAATCGTATGAAAAATCGGCAAAAGTCTTGACAAATATGATTAAAGTAGGAGAGGAGAACTTAGGAATGCCAGCCTACAGGCAAACGTTTTCAGATAGTCAAATCACGGAATTAGTCAGTTACATCAAAGATTTTGATTACTCAAAAAATCATCAAACTTCGACCAGTGCTAATCCAAATTATGATATTGAGGTCGTTGTAGATGGTTTAGAAATTCCGTGGTCATTCGAGTTTTTGCCAAATGACGATATGTTGATTGCGGAACGAAATGGTACGTTATCTTATTTTTCTAAAACAGATGGAAAGACGACGATCACAGGTTTGCCAGCGATTCGAGTACAAGGTCAGGGCGGCTTGTTAGATTTAAAATTGCATCCAGATTATGCGTCAAACGGTTGGATTTACATTTCGTATTCTTATCCAGATGCAAATAATAGTGACAAAGGCAACACCGCAATTATTCGAGCGAAACTGAATCAATCGAAAGCATTATATGATATTGAAGAAATTTATAAAGGTACTCCAACAACTTCGACTGCACATCATTATGGTAATCGAATGGTTTTTGATGCTCAAAATCGCTTGTATTTTAGCAATGGCGATAGAGGAAATCGGGATGTTTTTCCACAATCTTTGGATAATACAAACGGAAAAATTCACCGTTTAAATGATGATGGAAGTGTGCCGCAAGATAATCCTTTTGCGAATGATGCGGCGGCGGTCGGTTCGATTTACAGCTACGGTCACAGAAATCCACAAGGTTTGGCGTTTCATCCGACAACTGGTCAGCTTTGGGAACATGAACACGGCCCGAAAGGCGGTGACGAAATCAATATTATCGAACCTGGCAAAAATTACGGTTGGCCAATTATTTCTTATGGTGTCAATTATAGCGGAACGAAGTTTACAGATTTGACGGAAAAAGAAGGCATGGAACAACCTGTTCATTATTATAAACCGTCAATTGCACCTTGTGGCATGACGTTTTTGGACAGCGATATTTATCCAGAATGGAAAAATAATTTATTCATCGGTTCGCTTCGTTTTGAATATTTGGAACGCATCGTTTTGAATGATAATCAGGTCGTTTATCAAGAAAAACTCTTGGAAGAGTTGAAAAGTCGAGTTCGTGATGTCAGAGTCGGAAACGATGGCTATTTGTACGTTGCAGTCGAAAATCCTGGGCGAATTATTAAAATTTTACCGAAGTAATGCTGATTGTGTGATAAAATGTATTTCTAACGATATCATGTCATAAAAAAGAGGCGATAAATTGTAAAATTTACCGCCTCTAATTTTTTTATAATTTATAAAAATTATCCATTTGCTTTCGCATGATCCGCCAAGAACTTCGCCAAACCAATATCTGTCAAAGGATGCTTTAATAAACCAGTAATCGCACCTAGGCCACAAGTTACAATGTCTGCACCACATCTTGCTGCCTGTACGATGTGCAATGAAGAGCGAACAGAAGCCGCTAAAATCTCTGTGCTGTAACCTTGCACATCATAAATTTCACGGATTTCCTGAATCAATTGCATGCCGTCCCAAGTAATATCGTCAATACGACCGATGAACGGCGACAAATACGTTGCCCCAGCTTTTGCTGCCAGAATCGCTTGACCTGGCGAGAAGATTAACGTACAGTTCGTTTTGATTCCTTTCTTTGAAAAGTAATTAATCGCTTTTACACCATCTTTAATCATCGGAATTTTGATAACGATATTTGGAGCTAAAGCCGCCAACATTTCACCTTCACGAATCATACCTTCAAAGTCCGTAGAAATAACTTCTGCACTGACATCACCAGAAACAATTTCGCAAATTGCTTTGTAGTGATTCATTACATTTTCTTCTCCAGCGATACCTTCTTTGGCCATCAAAGATGGATTCGTAGTGACACCATCTAAAATTCCTAAATCTGCTGCCTCCTTGATTTGCTCAAGATTTGCTGTATCTATAAAAAATTTCATTTTTTATGTTTTTGAATATTTTATTAATGTTTACTAACTAAAAACTTAAACTTGTTTCAGCATGACGGAAGTTTGTATAGTTTTTAGTTGAGTGCTTTATTGCTCAAGAAAATTCTCCACTTCACGGCAAACATCTTCATCCGTAAAGCCAAACTTTTCATCTAAAACCGTATAAGGTGCAGAATAACCAAAGTGATTCACGCCAACGACTTTGCCATCTAAACCAACTAAACCTTCTAAGTTCACTGGCAAACCTGCTGTCATTCCGAACTTAGGAACGCCAACTGGCAATACAGATAATTGATAATCTTTAGATTGATTGCGGAAAACACCTTCTGACGGCACAGAAACTAAGCGAGTTTTTACGCCTTTTGCTTTTAATAATTCTGCTCCGGCTGCTAAAGTTGAGACTTCCGAACCATTTGCTACCAAAATTACATCTGGCGTTCCGTCACAATCATCAACGATGTAACCACCTTTTTCGGCTTGTAACGCATTTTCAAAAGAAGAATTTGGAATATTTTCAATATTCTGACGAGAGAAAACCAAACCTGTTGGAGAATTAGTATTTTCTAAAGCCATTTTCCAAGCAACAGTTGTTTCATTTACATCTGCTGGACGCAATGCTAACATGGCATTATTTCCGGAGTGATTTTTTAATTTTTCTAATAATCGCAATTGTGCTTCTTGCTCAATCGGTTGATGCGTTGGGCCATCTTCACCGACACGGAAAGCGTCGTGTGTCCAGATGAAAATCACTTGTTGTTCCATCAAAGAAGCAACACGCATCACTGGTTTCATGTAATCTGAGAATACAAAGAAAGTCGCACAAGCAGGAATCACACCGCCATGCAACGCCATTCCAGTACACATTGCCGCCATCGTTAATTCAGAAACACCAGCTTGTAAAAATCCACCTGAAAAATCGTGCGGTTTGAATGCTCCGACTTCATTTAAAAATCCTTCAGTTTTATCTGAATTGGATAAATCGGCAGAAGCGACAATCATATTTTCTACGTTTTTGGCCAAGTGTGCCAAAACGGTTTTTGAGGCGTTACGAGTCGCTTGACCAGCTTTTTGTTCGATACTTGCCCAATCCACTTTTGGAGCTTCATCAGCTAAAAATCCTTGTAATTTGGCCGCTAACTCAGGGTTTGCACTTGCCCATTCAGCGAAAGCTGCTTTTTGTTCAGCGATTAGTTGACGTTTAGCATCTTTGACTTCTTCGTAATAAGCCGCTACATCATCAAAAATCACAAATGGATTTTCTGGGTTGCCACCCAAATTTGTAATCGTTGCATTAAAGTCTGCACCGGATTTACTCAACGGTTGTCCATGCGTATCGACTTGACCTTCCCAAGAACCATTGTCTTCCGTTCTTGCACCTTTACCCATAATTGTTTTACCAATAATTAAGGTTGGGCGTTTCGTTTCTGCATTTGCAGCATCTAAGGCCGAGCGAATTTCGTCGTGATTATGGCCATCAATGGTGATAACATTCCAGTTCCAAGACTCGTATTTTTTTGCGGTATCTTCGGTCATGACTTCATCAACCATTGTTGATAATTGAACATCATTGGCATCATAAAACATGATCAGATTGTTCAATCCTAAGTAACCGGCAATACGTCCAACTCCTTGCGAAATTTCCTCTTGAACGCCACCATCAGAAATATAGATATAAGTTTTATTCGCAATGTGTTCGCCAAAGCGAGTTGCTAAAAAGCGTTCCGCAATTGCAGCACCTGCACCGAAAGCGTGTCCTAGACCTAATGGACCAGAAGTATTCTCAACGCCACGTTTTTGATCTACTTCGGGGTGGCCAGGAGTCGGACTTCCCCATTGACGGAAGTTGGCTAAATCTTCTAAAGAATAGTGACCAAACATCGCTAATTGAGAATATAATAAAGCAGAAACGTGTCCTGGATCGAGGAAAAATCTATCTCTGAAAGGATACGTTCCATCATCTGGATCGAAGTTCATATATTCCGTGAATAGAATATGCGTAAAATCGGCTCCTCCCATTGGTCCACCGGGATGTCCAGATTTTGCTTTTTCAACCATTGCAGCGGATAAAATCCGAATATTGTCGGCTGCTTTTGCAGCAATTGTTTGGTTTGTCATTATCACTATTAATATTTTATTTTGGATAATAATATTTCAAAATTGCCACAAAATTAAGATTATCTACTTGATTTAATAATTCTATTTATTGTTAATTTTAATAATTATGCTTCATTGAGGTTTCATAACAGTTTCTTAGCTATTCATTAAAAATATTATATATGATAGCTTATTTTTTAAGCTAAGTGGTTGAATTTTATTACAAAACGATTTTTGAGTCAAAAAATACTGGAACTTAAAGTGAAAAGGTAGATTTTTACACTAATAGAGAAATTTTGAACAGACTCTTGTCACATATCAGCGAATAATTTTTATTATTGTACCCTTAAAATTTAAGACATTTGCCAAAGCAGATAAATTAATACTAAAAATGAATATTAGTGATATATACCAAATTTTCAAAACCTGTAAATCTGTCAATACGGACACTCGAACGATTGAAGAGAATGACTTATTTGTAGGATTGCGAGGAGAACGTTTCGATGGTAATCGCTTTGTTGGTAAGGCATTTGAGAACGGGGCTTCTTATGCGATTATTGATAATCCGGAGTTTCAAATCAATGATAATTGTATTTTGGTGGAGGATTCTTTGAAAACCTTGCAAGCACTCGCTAAGTATCATCGACAACAATTGACAAATTTAAAATTAATTTCGATTGTTGGCTCAAATGGAAAAACAACGACTAAAGAGCTGTTACACAGTGTTTTAGCCTCAAAATATAAAACCTATAGTACGTATAAGAATTTTAATAATGAGATCGGCGTGCCGTTAAATCTTTTATGGTTAGATGAAACTTATGATTTTGCGGTGATTGAGCTGGGAGCGAATCACATTGGCGAACATGCTTTTTTATGTGATATTGCCTTGCCTGATTTTGGAATTGTAACGAATTGCGGTAAAGATCATCTGGAAGGTTATGGTTCGATCGAAGGAGTGATTCAGTCGAATAAAGAGTTATTTGACTTTTTCCGTAACAATGGCGGAATTGCTTTTGTTAATGCAGATGATGCAACAATTGTCAATATTGCTCAAAATATTGAAAGTGTGTATTATGGTAATACGCCTCAACAAATCAGTGGTTACGAGGTGCAAACTGGTACAATTACCGAAAAATTTCCATCTATTGGGCTTCAAATTCAAGCTAATAAAACCCTGAAAACCAATGATTTTGAGATTAAGTCTCATTTGTTTGGCTCGTTTCAGTTGTTTAATATAATGGCTGCGGTGACAATTGGGCGTTATTTCGATGTAGAAGAGGTCTTGATTAAAAAATCGATTGAAAATTATATTCCGAAAAACAATCGCTCTCAATTGATTTCCTGGAAAGAAAACACGGTTTTGTTAGATGCCTACAATGCGAATCCGAGCAGTATGCTGCCGATGGTGGAGGATTTCGACGAGTTTCCGCATGAGCAGAAAATTGTTGTTTTGGGCGATATGTTCGAACTTGGCGAAACGGAAGATGAAGAACATAAAGCGATGGTTTTATCACTCGCAAATCGTAGTTTTAAAGAAGTAATCCTTGTCGGTGATTTGTTTGGAAAACATAAAGAATTAATTGATTGTCAGCATTTTAAGACAAGCGATGAAGTAGCAAAATATTTAAACGAAAAAAATTATAAAAATCATTATTTCTTGGCAAAAGGGTCGAGAGGGATGAAGATTGAAAAGGCTTTTGTTTAACTCCTACTCCGTTCTTCTCTTTTAAGAAAAGGAGGTCAGCCGACAGAACTCAAATTTATTAATTTTAGAATCCTGTCATTTGGCTTCTTTTCCTTCTAGGAAAAGGAATAGTTCATCCCGATTTTATCGGGAAGCGAGGGTTCAAAAAATAGAAAATGAAACTAAAAGTTGGTGTGTTATATGGCGGAAAATCTGCTGAACATGATGTGTCTATCAAATCTGCAAAAAATATTGTTAATGCGATGGATCGCAATAAATATGATATTCATTTAATAAAAATTAGCAAAGACGGCACTTGGTATTGGCAAAAAAATACAGTCATTCCTACTGAAGGAAAGGCTGAAAACGATACTGAAATATTATCAAATCAAAATCTAGATGCAGGCGAATTGGTGAAAATTGGGAATAAATTAGACATTAAATCTTTAGATGTTGTTTTTCCGATTATTCATGGGACGTATGGCGAAGATGGTAGTTTGCAAGGTTTTTTAGAAATGTTGGATTTGCCTTATGTCGGGCCAGGAATTTTAGGTTCTTCGGTCGGAATGGATAAAGACTTATCAAAGCGATTATTGTTACAAGCTGGGGTAAAAGTAGCAGATTCGATGACGCTGTATAGTTGGAGTGAACAGCAACCGACTTACGAAGAAGTCACTGCAAAATTGGGAACGCCAGTCTTTATGAAGCCTTGTAACGCTGGTTCTTCGGTCGGTGTATCGAAAATTAGAAATGCAGATGAATATGCTGCTGGATTGTTGGAAGCCTTTCGTTTTGATACAAAGATTTTGATTGAGGAGTTTATTGATGGTCGAGAGATTGAATGTGCTGTTTTGGGCAACGAATATCCGAAGGCTTCGATTTTGGGTGAAATTTTGCCAACACAAGAATTTTATTCTTACGATGCTAAATACAATGATGCAACTAGTAGGACTCAAATGCCTGCCGATATTCCAGCCGATTTGACGAATGAAATCCGTGAAGCAGCAATTAAGATTTTTCAAGTTTTGGCTTGTGAAGGCATGGCAAGAGTTGACTTTTTCTTACGTGGTGACGAGTATTTTTTAAATGAAATCAACACGATTCCTGGGTTTACAAACATCAGTATGTATCCGCAATTGTGGGAATATTCGGGTATTCCGCAAGCACAATTGATGGACGAATTGATTGATTTGGCGATTAAACGAGCAGAACGAAAAGCTAAATTGCAGTTCACGATGTAGTTAAACGACAAAAGACACAAAAGTTATTTATAGTTTCTTTTGTGTCTTTTTTATCGTTTATGATTTGAAATTATTCCCTCGTGTTAATTTGGCGTAAGCCAACTAACTGATCATAACGACTGCCGAATGGTCGATAATAGACCAAAATATAATAATCATTTTCTGTTTCGTACCAGTCGCCTTCGATTTCGCTCAAATCTACTTTATCTGGCTCAGCATCGCTAACAAAAGCATATTGATAATTGTAAAAACCTTGTTTGAGCAAAACTCTGGCTTGATAGCGTTTATTCGCTATGTCGTATTCCATTTTGAATAAAGGATCAATTTGAAACTCGGTCAATCCACCAAAAATATACACATCGCCGCCATCCAGTTCGACTGGTTTTTTTAGATAAAAATGCGTCCAAATATAATCGGCTTCTGTTTCGGGTTCGTCCTCGTGTTCATTACTAATAATATATTTTCCATTCAAATCATTTTCAAATAAATACGGAACACTCAAACGTGGAAACTCATCGACTAACTGAACGATATTGCCATCTACATCATCTTCGATAATGCGTAACATTTTATCCGTTTTATAACGAGTTGTTTGTAGATTTAAGTGACGATATTCTTTTCCACCATCAAACACGATTTTATTTTGATAATCGTAAAGTAACTCTTCGTTGCGGACAAAAAGCGGTTTTAAGCCAGTGATGGCATTGTCCCAACGGCCATTTTGAAGTAAAACGACTTTAACTTCAATTTGAGGATTGCTGACTCGGATACCTTTATGATTGACCGTAAAGTCGATTTCTTGTGCTTTTCGAGCTTGTGAAAATCCTAAAGGTTGTTCAATTTTTGAACTAATCGACATTTTACTATCGACGACCATAAATCGCTTTGTCAAAACTAAATTTTCCATATCCTCATCTTCGTAAACGACTAAAAGATAATTTCCTGATTTTGTCCAGCTAAAATCATCATTTGGAAGTAGGAGTTCGTAGTGAACATAGTTGGTGAGTGTGTTGTACGAAAATTCATAATCTCGTATGCGTTCATTCGAAAAACCGTCGATATACTCCATTTCGGTTAGGTTCGCTGTCGGGGTCCAGTCAGCGTTACAATGAATGATGGTGTAATAATAATCACCAATTTCGTCGGCAAGTTCATCAAAGGATAACCTCAAAACATCCATTCCAGAAAGGGAAACTATCGGCTGACTAATCAATAAACCGTCTTGATGTAATAAGGCACTTTTAATGGTTGGTTTATAGATAAAGTCTTCATAAAGCATGGTTGTTTTATAATCATTGACGTAGTAATCGTCCTCTTGAGCGATTGATAGTTGTGTGAAACTTATTAAAAAAAATGTAATAAATAATATTTTCTGCATTGTCGATTTTTAGATTTTAATATGCTCTAAATGTTATTTTGTAAATTTAATTATTGAAACGTGCAAAAACACTCAAAAGTACTAAAGATTATCTTAAAGTATAATCTTGAATATTGAATGACGGAATAAGTTGTATTTTTGCGGAGGAGTATTTATTAAATACGATTGAGAAAGAATTTAGCAATCATAATCACCGAGTAACCGGGACTCCGAAAAAATCGGAAAACTCGGAGTAATTTAACAGTTTAAATTTATATGCAAATCATTGGATTAATTTGGGAATTAGCTTTATTAGGAATCGCTGTTTATTTATATCTATATGCGATCGGCTATTTTAAGGGAAAGACAAAAGAGCAACAGCGTAAAATTGATGAATTTAGAGCAAATAACGGTTGGTTAAAATACGCTTCTTTTCTTTTGGGAGCTATTATGATTATTAATTTATACATTCGGATAACTGGATTTAGTGGAAATTAGCAGCAAAATAGAATTCTCAATATTATTCCTTAAATAATTGTTTACTTTTGCAAAAAAATTGGCGAAAGCTATTTAAATTAAATAATAGAAATGAGTTATATCGAAAAACACAATATTTCGTAACTCAGTAAAACTTTTAAGTACAAAATATGAAACTTTTAAAATTAGTTTTAATCGCTGCCATTGTTGCACCGATGTTTTTAGTTTCTTGCGGAGATAAGCAAGATGGAGAATATTCTATGTCTTTTGATGTGCCTGATTCTGTGGCCTACAGCCTTGGTGCGTCAATGGGTAGCTACTTGCAACGTCAAGGAGTTCAATCTGTTGATTTCGATGAGTTTAGCAAGGGTATGAAAGCCGGTTTTGCATTGAAAGAAGAGGAGAAGAATCTTGTGGATTCTGCAAGATTTACGGTTCAGACTTTCCAACAAGAATATGGAAAAGAACAACAAGCAAAAATGAAGGCGGATACTAATTATATTCCCGTGCCTATGGATTTTCCAAAGTCGGAAAGTTATAGTATCGGTGTGATATTAGGTGATAATTTGATTCAATCAAATTTTGATAAAGTAGATGTTGAGCAAGTTCTTAGTGGTGTAAAAGATCAGTTAAGTAACTCTTCTAAGTATGCACCTGAAGCAACAGCAGAAATTCTTGAAGGATATTTTGTATTGACAGACAGTCTTCGTATCAAGGTCAATGAGCAATACTTAGCGGATAATAAAGAGAAAGAAGGCGTTATCACAACGCCAAGTGGCTTGCAGTATCGAGTGATTACGGAAGGGGAAGGCGAAAAGCCAAGCCCTGAAAATCAAGTAAAAGTACATTATAAAGGTACTTTCGTTGATGGCAAAACTTTCGATAGTTCTTATGACAGAGGCGAGCCAGTTACGTTTCCTTTAAATGGTGTGATCCCAGGTTGGACAGAAGGTGTTGGCTTGATGAATGTTGGGTCAAAATACGAATTGGTGATTCCTCACGAAATCGGTTACGGTGAAAGAGGCAACCAGGGTATTCCACCGAAATCAACTTTAGTTTTTGAGGTAGAATTATTAGAAATTTTGCCTGCTGCTCAACAACAGCCGCAAATGCCAGAAATGACAGAAGAGCAAATGAAAAAAATGATTGAGGAAGCTCAGAAAAATGCTGAGAAATAACTTCATAATATTTTGATTATGAATAACAAAAGACCTGATGGATTTGAAAATCTATCAGGTCTTTTTGTATAAAGAGGTGAGGTTATTGAAAACCTAAAAACTCCAATCTTTTTTCCAAGTATCAATGACATCGATAGAAACCTTGTATGTTACATCGGGGCGACTGCGATTGCCATCGGCTACAACACCGAATAAACCAATTTTTAAACGTCGTCTCGCTCCTAATTTGAATACTCGTTCTAAGCCAAGCATGACTTCTTGATGACGGAAGTTGTTTTCTTGTAACCACATAAAGCCTGCACCTGCTACTAAACGAACACCAGTCTTTTTGACTAACGGAATATTATTTACAAAAGCTCCATTGAAGTGATGCACTCCATGAACTTCAAAAAATAGATTTGTAGTGTTCAGTGAAGTATCTAACAATTGAAACGAAAATAAAGGATTAGAGTACCAAATCGGGTCTGAAGCCCGAAAACGCTTGACATCAACTTCTTGAATGCGTTTATCATTTAAAAAATCTCCGATTCGTGCGTTGTATAATAAATGCCCAAATTGACCCAATAATAAATCTTGTTCAACTTGAAATTCTAAATAATCAAAGTTCACATCGCTACCAAAAATATTTTCCCAGCCTCGACGGTGACGCAACGTAAATGTCGGGTAGTCAGAGCCTAAGATGATTTTACGATTTGGTTCTGTCATATATTTTTGTCCTGGCGTAAATTGCAGCCTGGTATTGGTAATAAATGCTTGATAAGGATCAAAAATGAGTACTTCGTTGGTCGTTAGTTCAGAGTTAGATAACCATTCTTCTAGCTGTGTCTGTCCCAGATAATCTTCGATAGATTTGCGGTCATTATAAGAAAAGTTTGTTGCTAAGTACAAGCCGTTGATAATTTCAAATCGGTGATCAATTTCATATTCATCATTTTGAATATAGTTCGCAATGCTCAATTGATTAAAGAAAGCATCAAAACTATTGACTGACTGAAAACGTCGCCCGAAACGAACTCGGAGGTCTGCTAATTTATGCGGATTGTAACGATACCAACTATTGAAAAAACCGGTTAAATCCTCATTTCTAAAGCCATAACTTAACCTGCCCGAAAGGCTCATCATCTGACCATTCTCAAAGCGTCTAAAATAATAACCAAAAGGGCCAGCACGCCAGCCACCGACAACCGAAAAATCAATCAAAGACGGAATAGAACCAAGAAAAATCTCTGACTTTTTTTCATTATTTCGCCACCCGACACCTTCCCAAAACACTTCCAGAAGCGTTACTTTGTTAAATTCAGCGGTAATGCTATCTTGATACTCTTTACTATTGATAATCGCACTAACACTATCTCGCAAAAATATAACTTTCTGCTGTTCGACGGTCAAAGCCTCCGGGCGAACAGCATTCCAATACGAACTATCTCGTTCATAGGCTTCTTTTGTCGTAACAATTACTTCATTTTTAAAAAATTTGGCTGGGAACTCATAATCTTTTTGAAAATCACGATATTTTAATATAGTACTGCCTTGAAACGTCTGAAAACGACCGACCTTGGTTTCGTAGTTGAACTCTTGACGGTTAACATACCAAATACTATCTTCTAACTGTTCGTAATTTTGTTTTAAATTAAAGGCATCAAAAAATTTTAAACCACTTTTTGTTAATTCAAAATCAACTCGGTTAATATTCCAAAGACCGTCATTAATATAAATGTAGCCATTAACGGTCGAGTTGCCCGATTTACGAGGAATGACCTTGATTTTGTGTACTAACTGATTACCCTCTGCTTTTGATTCGATGAGTTTGAACTTGTAGGAAAGTACGGAAGTATTGCTCAAAGGCGAGATAATCGGAGCTTCTGCAATGCCTGTCAAACGCACCATATTTCTATAAAAATTAAAATCGGTCTCTCCAAATTTAGGAATAAATAAGCCACTTTGGTCACCGGATTTTTTGTAGGCAGTTCGTTCTTCTTTGTATTTTTTCGGAAATTGATAGTTTAACGTCAATTGGATTTCTACTAAATTAAGTTGATCCATTAGAGCCTGATTTGCCTTTTGAGCTTCGGTCAGTTGAGGCGTTGGCTCGCCACCACTAATATTAATATTATCGACTTCTTCGACCTTTTTTTTATTTCGTTTCTTTTTGTCAACCTCCTCGACTGCTTTTACATAAACTTCTGTTTTATAACTATTGATGGATTTAAGGTATTTCTTTTTATTGTCAATCGCATTTTGAATAATCGCATACGCAGGATCACGTTTTGACGCTCTGACGGTGACTTCCTCTAAGGCGAAGACCGAAGGTTTTAGGAAAAATGATCTATTCATATCTTCATCACTGACGACAATCATTTGGTCTAAAGTTTCATAACCTAAACTTGAAATCGCAATTTGAAATTCGCCTCCAACATCAAACGCCAAGTAATAAAAACCGTTTTCGTCCGTAGTTGTCCCCGAACTTAACTCTCGCACAAAAATATTAGCGTAAGGAATCGGTTCATTGTTCATATTATAAATATAACCGCTAATACTCTGACTCGATGATTGAAACGCAAAGCAGGATAAAAGAATAACCAAACTTATCGTAAATAGGTGTACTCGTTTCACAATAATAGAATTTTAGATAGTGATTTTATTAGTTGATTATAGTTTCGTTATACACGAAATCCGACACAAAGTTCAAAATCTATTTTTAGTAATAATAATTTATTGGATAAAAGGAACATATTTGAGGATGATCCATGCAAATAACGAATCTAATAGGAGAGATGTTAGTCATCTTGAGATATTGTATTGCTAATAGATAAGTACTTTTATAAAATCAATACAATAATTTGTTCTTTATAACTTACTGATTTTAAACCTGTAAGGTTTTGAAAATCTTACAGATTGATAGTGGCCAACTATCTAAAATGTAAAAAAGGCAACATTCGCATGGAATGTTGCCTTTAAAAATATTTTGAACAGTTCAATTAGTTTCTACTACCGTTTAGCTGCAAGTAGCGTTCTCTTAGACTTTTGCGTGCGAAGAAAATACGACTTTTAATCGTCCCTAAAGGTGCATCTAATTTATCAGCGATTTCATCATATTTAAAACCATTGTAAGACATTAAAAATGGCTCTTTTAAATTTTCTGGTAAATCATCAATCAACTCAACAATCTCTTCATAACGCAAACTTCTTTCGCCTCCGTTGACAACCGTTTGGTCACCTGAATTGATATAATAATTATTATCAGTAGAGTCCGTAATTACACCTCTACGTTTTTTCTTACGATAATTATTAATGAATATATTTCGCATAATAGTCGAACTCCAAGCTTTGAAATTTGTACCAGGCTTGAATTTATCAGCGTTTTTTAGAACCTTGAATGCCGTATCTTGATAAAGATCTTGAGCGTCTGTGAAGTCACCTGTTAGTTTATAAGCAAAGGCATGCAGCATTGATTGAAACTGTACTAATTGTTTTTGAACATTCGCTGTTATCATAATATATCTGTGTTTTATATGTTTATATTATTGGGTATGTCAATTTTTTTTTCAATTACTCTACAAATATAAGGGGAAATCCAATGCTTGTCAAGTTTTTCTGCATTTTTTGTTTAAGCTTTAAGTTAAAAACTTTAACAAATTGAATAAATGTCGTTTTTTTAGTAAAAAAAGGTTGCAAAAATAATTTTGAAATGATGAAATGATAATTTTTTTATCATTTTTAAACTATTTTTAATTAAATAGCGTTTTTTTTTGAGTGTTTTATTTAGGAAAATGCTAAGATTGAAAAAAAATAGTATCTTTAGATTACCAACCTTATAAATGTTAAAATAATTGACAAATGCACTTTGTTAGTACCAACATCAAGTATTTAAGAAAGAAACACAGGCTGAGTCAGTGTGACTTAGCAGATAAAATAGGATTAAAGCGTGGAAATATAGCCTCTTATGAAAAATCGATTGCCGAGCCTAAAATCCTAAATGTGATGAAGTTAGCTGAGTATTTTCAAGTGAGTATTTCAGATTTCGTAATGACGGATTTGAGCAATGAAGCCCTTCATACGGATACCGAAATAAACTCCGAACCTATTCTGGTAGATGATGAGTTTGAGAGGATAAAAACTCAATGTGTACAGTTTGATAGTATGATTAATGGCATGCACTGTTATCATAGTTATACCATGAAAAAAATTGAGCATCCTACAGACGAAATCAAAACATTGAGCAACGAAGTCGAGCGACTTTTGGGCGTAGCAGAGTCTTTAATGGAATCGCATAAGTATTTGATTCAAGTCATTGAGAATCATGATAATTGTGATTAAATGAAGCTAAGAAAATGGATACCAAAAAATGAGCCTTCTCTAATATTTGAGAAAGCTCTTTTTATTTTATAGAAATTGATTTATAAATTTAGTCCTAAGCCCTCGGAACATTCTCTTTCTTTGCAGGTAGCTTATTAAATACCTCGCCACCATTTACTTTATCAAAATCAATATTTTTTAAGTCATTCCATTTCAAATTACACTCTAAACTAATGAGCACAAACTCATCGGATTCGCTAACGAAAACCAATAAGTTTTTGATTTTTTCTTCATTTTCTTTAATCATAAATCTGACACTTGTTGAGCCATCACGAATCGTCATTAAGTCCTCGTAAGATTCAGTTTTAGCGTCTTTTACCAACTCGTGAAGATCTTTAGCAGAAACCGGATTGCCGTTTTCTATTGTTAAAACTCGTAGTTTGGTCACTTTTTTAACAATATCATCTCCCTCAAAATCTTCAACAAAAGCCAAGACGGATTTTATCATCCAGCCCTGTACCTTTATGGAAGTTACATCTTCTTTATGTTTATATTTATTGTAAAATTTCTTGACACTTTGCTGAGCAAATGCAGAAGAAGAGAGTGTAACTAAACTACAAATTAAAAGTAACTGTCTCATTTTTTATTTTATCAAAACGGTTCGCAACATATTGAGAGATACAATATATTGCGAACAGCTATTACAAAGGATAGGGTTAAATTAATCTTGACCTACTTTTTCTAAGTATTCCAAACCGTCAATATCAGCAGCATTAGACAATTTAGCAATTTTCTCCAAGTCAATTTTTCCGACAAAACTAATCATCACAAACTCATCTTCTGAGCCAACCAAAAGCAAGAGTTCCTCAATAATATCGCCATTATCTTTGATCAGAAATCGTACGTTACTGTTACCATCTCGCAACGTCATTAATTCATCATACGACTTTAAATTAAGGGTCTTCGTCACTTCGTTATAGTATCTCATACCATTTTGTTTCGTTGTCAATATTCGTAAGCCCTTCAAATCTTTAATGACCTCTTGTATCTCGGGTTCTATTTCATCTTCTGCCAGTTTTGAAATCATTTTGAACATCTTCGGACTAATATAGACCACCGTAAAACTGGTGTCTTCCTGATATCTGTTAAAATACTTTGAAATTGCATCTACTTGCGAAAACCCACTGACTGATAGCATCAAAAATGCTATGATTAACATTCCGTATTTCATGATTATTCTTGTTTAATTTTGGTCGTTGACCTTACATCAACGACCGATTATTATTTAATAGTTGATTATTTCCTTTTAGTTGAAGTAGTTTAAATAGTATTGTAGTTTTTGTGAATGTGATTCAATCACTAAGACTACTCGAACTCTTGTAAGACCTTATCTAAATTTTTAACTTTATTCATACCTTCAGCAGCTTTTTGTGTCCCTTCATTCATCTTGGTGGATACAAAAAATAAGGCGGCTTTCGTTTGTTTATAAGCCCTTAAAGCCTCAGCTTTCTCCTCTTCTGTCAGTTCCGTTTCCTGTACGATGACACTTTCTTTATTCGTTTTCGGTATGAAGATATAAGCGGTCAACAACAAAGCGATACTTGCTGCAACTCCTGCAATCCAACGCAACCGACGGACTTCATCGTTTTGATTATTAGCGTTCATTTCGACAACTTTTGTTTCCGACTGCATCAATTTTTCTTCTGCAATCATTGTCAAAATATTTAGGTCAAAATCTTTATCAAGTTGCTGTTCGTATGTTTCGGCTTTCGCCAAAAATAGTGGTCGAAAAGCGTGAAACTCCATCGGAATTTCTGCGATTTCGTTTTCAGAAAAGAATTTGGTAAGCATTTCTTCCTCTTGCAAAGAAGTTGCTCCTTCCCAATATTTTTCTAATAGAATTGCTATGTTTATATTATCTTTCATTTTACTCATTTTAAAATTTCTTGCTAATTTAAATCTCCAATAGAAGATATTTCAATTAAAGCTTGTCGAATTGTTTTTCTTGCTCGTGACAAATTTACTTTTACATGATTCATCGGAATATTTAACAAATCTGCAATTTCTTTATAAGTAAACTCGTCGAAATCTCGCAGCTGCATAATCTGTCGTTGTTTCTCAGGTAGCATTGACATCAATTTTTTAATCTGCTGCATCGTATCTGATAAAACTGCTGCCTGTTCGGGCGATTTTCCCGTTTGAGGCATATCATAAACACCATCTAAAGAAGCTGTTTTTTGTGCTTTGACCGAGTTTTATCAATCGCTTTATTCTTCGTCATTTGCATTGTCCAACCTTGAAGGTTAGTGTAATTTGACCAAGAATCTCGTAAATTCCACACCTTAATAAATACTTCTTGAACGACATCCTCCGCTTCCGAGACATCACCAGTAATGCGATTAGCTACCCGAAAGCATTTTTCTTTCATTGGTAATATTTCAGTTTTAAAGTGTTGTAAATAGTTCATCTAAAGTATTTCAGTTTCATTTTACCGATTATTTTCGGTTGTTTGATAAGGTGACGATTTTGATTTTGGCTTTGTTACAAAAGAATTCAAAAAACAAGAAATTATTAAAGGCAAGTTATGATGATATGTTAGAAAAACGAAATGTCTAATTGTAAGGTTTGTGAACAATAATCGACTGATACGATTAAAGTTTTATCGCATTTATTTTTACATTAATTAAATTAGTAAACTTACTCACAATAAACGCTATAATATGCCGACGATCAAGTTCAAAGGACAAATAATAAAATGCCAAAAAGGCGATAATCTACGGAAAGTATTGAGACAAGTAAATCTTTCACCTCACAATGGTGAAGCAGCTTGGTTCAATTGTAAAGGTTTGGGGAGTTGTGGAACTTGTGCGGTTGAGATTAAAGGCGATGTAAATCCATTGACGAAAATGGAGGAATGGCGACTCAATTTTCCACCGCACACAATGAAAAATGGCTTGCGTTTAGCTTGTCAGTGCGTCGTTCTAAGTGATTTAGAACTGAAAAAATATGATGGCTTTTGGGGGCAAAATGTTATAAAATAAACGTTTGACAAATCCTATTGCAATTATCACTATTTTTGTAACCGTAATTTTTTAATACAAGATTGACGAATGACAATAACAGTTATAGGTTTAGGATTAATCGGTGGTTCGATGGCGTTAGATTTACGAAAAAGTGGCTATGCGAGTCGTTTTATTGGCGTAGATATTAATCGAGAGCATTGCGAAAAAGCTGTCGAATTAGGAATAGTGGATGAAACGATGGATTTGGTTCTTGGAGTACAAGCAGCAGACTTAGTTATTTTAGCAATTCCGGTAAACGCAATGCGTTTTTTGATGCAGCCGATTCTGGATAATTTGCAAGAAGAGGCAATTTTGATAGATGTCGGTTCGACTAAAAGCGGTGTTTGTGAAGCTGCTAAAAATCATCGCAATCGTCCTAACTTTGTAGCTTGTCATCCGTTGGCCGGAACAGAAAATACCGGACCAGAAGCCGCTTTATATGAACTTTTTAAAGGGAAAGTGAATATCATTTGTGAGCCAGATTTGAGCTATAGATGGGCCGTTGAAAAAATCGACCGACTATTTGCGGAAACGCTAAAAATGCGAAATACTTACATGAATCCTATCGAACATGATAGACATATCGCTTATGTGTCGCACTTGTCGCATATCTCGTCTTTTACATTAGGATTGACCGTTTTAGAAATCGAAAAAAACGAAAAACACATTTTTAACATGGCTAGCACAGGTTTCGCCTCAACGGTTCGTTTAGCGAAATCTTCCTCTAAAATGTGGACACCGATTTTTCAGGAAAACGCTCCAAATATATCTGCTGCTTTAGAGGAGTACATCAATCAATTACAGCAATTCAAGGATATGATTGATAAAGGCGAGTTCGAGGCCGTTCACGAGCGCATCGAAGAAGCGAATGACATTGGTAGAATTTTAAAAGGGATTGAGTTGAAAAAAATCGCTTTTCATGGTGAATAATTGCGACTTTAATTCGGACGTAGAATACGGAGAGTACGCAGATTTTTGTGAATAATTTCTGCGAATTTTGACGCTCTTTTGAGTATTCTACGTCCGAGTCATATCAATTTATCAATATCCCAGAGCCGTATCATCACCTCGAATATCTGCCGCACCTTCCAGCGTTCCGTCAGCTTTTCGTACAATTGCTTCGACTTTTCCGATGCCACTTCGGTACGCAATTTTGTGACCTAATTTCTCTAATTCTTGGATGACATTTTTATCAAATCCTTCTTCTACAAAAATTTGGTCAGGCAACCACTGATGATGAAAACGCTTAGCGTTTACGGCTTCCTCGACCGTCATCCCGTATTCTGCGACATTCAAAAAAACTTGTAAAACAGACGTAATAATCGTCGAGCCGCCCGGTGTTCCGACGACCATAAATAATTCGTCATTCTTCTCTACAATCGTTGGAGTCATCGAGCTTAACATCCGCTTTTGTGGCTGAATTGCATTCGCTTCGTTACCAACTAAACCATAAAAATTCGGAACACCAGGCTTCGCACTAAAGTCGTCCATTTCATTATTTAGAAAGAAACCAGCACCGCCAACCACGACTTTTGAACCGAAGTTGGTATTTAAAGTTGTTGTCACAGAAACGGCATTTCCTTCTGCATCGACAATAGACAAATGTGTCGTTTGTTCGCTTTCTTTTTGCGGTTCTCCAGCCTTTACAGCCTCGCTATTTGTCGCTTTTTCTGCTGAAAAATCTGCCATTCTCGATTGCAAATACTGCTCATTTGTCATTCCTGAAATCGGAACATTCCAAAAATCGCTATCGCCAATAAATTCTGCTCTATCCGCATACGCCCGACGTTCCGCTTCCGCAATAACGTGTATAGATTGAACATCATGAAAACCATATTCATGCAAATCATACGGCTCAATCATGCCTAAAATACTCGCCAAACAAATTCCGCCAGAACTCGGTGGAGGCATTGAAGAAATCGTATAATTATCGTATTCAAATGTAATAGGCTTTCGCCAAACAGCTTCGTAATTCTTCAAATCTTCGTGCGTAATAATACCGTTTCCTCGTTGCATTTCGGCAACAATCAGATCTGCGGTTTCGCCTTCATAAAAACCTGCTTGACCATTATCCCGAATCCGTTTGAGCGTTTCGGCTAATTCTTTTTGTACCAATTTATCACCAACTTTCCAGCTGTCTTTTTCCATAAAAGCATTGGATTTGGTATTATATTTTTTAATGTCTTCCAATTTTTCGTTTAGTGTTTCTGCTTCTTTAGAAGTCAGATAGAAACCATTTTCTGCTAACTCAATAGATGGATTTATCAGTTCCTCAAATGATAATTTCCCACCATGTTTTTCATAAGCCGCAAACAAACCAGCAACCGTACCCGGAACACCAGCCGCCAAATGACCATAAACACTCAAACCATCAACGACATTACCAGCCGAATCCAAATACATATCTCGATGTCCAGCCATCGGAGCTTTTTCACGATAATCCAAAGTCGTCACTTCGCCATCAGCCGAGCGATGCACCATAAAACCGCCACCGCCAATATTCCCAGCACGTTGATACACAACAGCTAACGCCAACTGCACCGCAATCGACGCATCGGTCGCATTGCCACCTTTTTTCAAAATTTCCAAGCCGATTTTTGTCGCTTCAGGATGTGCCGATACAACAACGCCTTGTTTGCCTGTCGCTGTTTTAGGTGTTTCGTATGGTTCTTTGACTTCCACTGATAATTGACGACAAGCCGAAAGAATAATGATAAGTGATAGGAGGATGTATTTTTTCATAGCGTAATTTTGTCACAGGTAGAATCTGTGGTTATTCGAATTTAACCTTTCCAAGATTGTTTTAACAATAATAAGAATTTTTGTGGATAAAGTGAGGCTCAAATAATAAATTTGAGATGTAAAAATCAAAACAAGTTTTGGTTAAAAAAGAAATGAGGAACTTGATTTTAATCGCATCTCGCAAATCAAGGAATATTACGATTTATAAATCTGCTGTTATCTTTTTCAATCCTTTTGAATCCTACATCACAAAAGCAAAAAGTCAAATTCATAAAAAGTACTTATTTTAGCAAATAATGTCACCAATAAAATAGCGTAATTTATGAAGCGAGTGATTTGGATACTTAG
>CBFIHR010000057.1:0-28511 GCA_965662365.1 Saprospiraceae bacterium | reverse complement strand
ATATATGAAAAAAATACTTTTTGCAATAATTACAATCACAATTTTAGCCAGTTTTGCACCGCCAGAATGGATGCAATTTAGAAATATTGATGGTCGATTTAAGGTGTTGATTCGTGGTGCGATGGTTGAAAAAATGGCGAATATTGAAACAGATTTAGGAACTATCGAAACGCATACTTTTGTGTATCAGCCAGAGGAAGCAGAGGAAAATTTGGTCTATATGATTATGTACTACGATTTTCCGGAAGGTGGCATGCACTCGGATTCAACGGAATTGGTAAAGGAATTTTTTGATTCAACGGTCGAAGAGGCGGTCGCCAGTGTTGATGGTGTTTTGATTTATGAAAATGCGATGGAACATCAAGGTTATCCTGCTCGACAATGGCGAATCAATTATTTAGATAATAAAGCGGCGATTCGTACTCGTGCGTTTATTGTTCGCAATCGGTATTATATGTTGCAAACCATTGCCTTGGCAGAAGTTGACCAAAATAATGTCACCGAGTTTTATATCAATTCTTTTAAACTTTTGGGAGAATAATAGATGATGGGTGACAAAATTTCGCAAGTTCGTCCCCAAAAGTCCGTCATTCTGGCCTACGTCGGAATGACGGACTTTTTTATTTTTTAGTTTTGTAACTTTTTTAATAAAAAATACTTTATAAGAACTTCAAATGAACTATATCACAAAAACCAAAACTTGGGTAGAAAAGGTCGTTATTGGCTTGAATCTTTGTCCTTTTGCGAAACCAGTTTTTGCAAAAAATCAAATCAAATTTGTATTCAGTGAAGCAAAAGATACTCAAACTTTGACCGCAGATTTGGCTAAAGAATTAATATTTTTAACCGGTATCGAAGGTGATGATACAGAAACGACGATTTTAGTGCATCCGTTTGTATTACAGGATTTCGGGGATTACATGGATTATATAGAATTAGCCAATGATATTGTGTATCAATTGAATTTGGAAGGTGTTTTGCAAATTGCAAGTTTTCATCCTGATTATCAATTTAAAGGCACTGAAAAAGAAGATTTAGAAAATTATACGAATCGCTCGCCTTATCCAATGTTACATATTATTCGAGAAGATACGATCGAAAAAGCGATTAAAAGCTATCCAAACGTTGAAGCAATTCCACAGCAGAATATTAAAAAAGTCAAATCGTTAGGAAAAGATTTTTTTGATACTCTCTCCTACAAATAACACAAATTACGCTGACTTTCTATGACACTTGAAATCTTATATCAAGACGAAAATTATGTGATTATTAATAAACCTCATGGTTTGTTGGTGCATCGCACGAAAATTGCAGAAGAGCAAGACGAATTTGCGGTGCAAATACTTCGTGATCAAATTGGGCAAAAGGTCTTTCCCGTTCATCGTCTGGATAGAAAAACCTCGGGTATTTTGGTTTTTGCCTTAGACTCGGAAGCGACCAAATTGTTGGCTCAACAATTTACCGAACGGACGACTAAAAAAACCTATTGGGCAATTGTGCGAGGATTTTCGCCCGAAAAAGGCGTAATTAATAAACCTTTAAAATCTGAAAAGGGAAATCTACAAATTGCGGAAACACACTACACCACCCTTTCAACTTATGTTTTGGATATTCCGATGGGGAAATACCCGACTTGTCGTTATTCTTTAGTGAAAATAAAACCGACAACTGGACGAATGCACCAAATTCGTCGACATTTTAATCATATTAATCATCCAATTATTGGCGATTATCGACATGGTGACTATCGACATAATCAATTGTTTATCAAAGAGTTTGAACAAAATTTCATGTATTTACACGCTAAAGAACTAACCTTTTTTCATCCTTACAAAAAGGAATTTATTACCATTAAAGCTGGTTTTCAGCAACCTTTCAAAAAAATAATTCAACTTTTTGATTGGAATACGATTTTTTATGGATAATTCTGTTTGTTTAATCGAATCATTTATTAAATGATGTTTAGTTTATCGAAATTCGTGGGTGTTTTTCGAGTTGTTGCAATACTGCAAACTGATGACTGAAAACTGTAGAACATGGGATTATTTTTTAAAATATTTTGGGCAGGAATTATCCAGGCTTTCCAACAACTGATAAGTCATAAACTTCGGACATTTTTGTCTTTATTAGGAATTACAATTGGAATTTTATGCGTGATTTCAGTGCTTTCAGCGGTAAGTTCTTTAGAACACAACATTCGCAGTAGTTTTGAGCAACTGGGCGATGATGTTATTTACGTCAATCGATTTAACTGGGGCGAAAATCCTCGTGAAAATTGGTTTAAACTTATGCGTCGTCCCGAACCAAATTACAAAGATTATGAAGCGATTGTACGCAACGTTCGTAGTTATGATAAAGTCGCTTATTCTTCATTTATGGGTGCAAAATCTATGGAATATGGCTCGAATAACATTTCTAACGTTTTCGCCACCGGTATCTCCTATGATTATGAAAGTATTTTCCAATTATCATTTAAGCAAGGTCGATATTTTTCTTTATCGGAGTATCAATATGCCGCTAATGTCATTGTGTTGGGCCACGAAGTTGCCTCAGGGATTTTTGGGGAAGGAGCAGATGCAATCGGTAAAAAAGTTAAAATTTTCGGTCGAAAAATGACCGTTATCGGCGTATTAGAAAAAGAAGGGCAAGATTTAATCAATCCGATTAATTTTGATAGAGTTGCTTTTATTCCTTATTACACGGCTCGAAGTATCATGGATTTGAGTGAAGAAGGGGATATTATGGTAAAAACGACCGAGAATGTGACTAATGAACAAATAAAAGATGAACTAACGGCTGTTATTCGTAATGAACGCCGCTTAAAACCTAAAGAAGAAGATAATTTTGCCCTGAACGAATTGTCTGTTTTGTCAAATTTCTTCGATACCTTTTTTGGAACATTGAATATCGCAGGTTGGATAATCGGCGGTTTTTCATTAATTGTCGGTGGCTTTAGCGTAGCGAATATCATGTTCGTCTCTGTTCGAGAACGCACCGGCTTGATTGGCATCAAAAAAGCATTGGGAGCAAAAAATCATTTCATATTATTAGAGTTTTTAGTCGAATCCATTATACTCTGTATTTTCGGCGGGGTGATTGGCTTAGGTTTAGTATTTTTATTAGCAAAAGCCGCAACGGCTATGTTAGAATTTGAATTTTTCTTATCTCAATCCAGTATTATTATCGGTGTTTCCGTTTCCGTGATTATTGGCGTTATTGCAGGATTAATTCCTGCCGTACAAGCCTCAAAAATGGATCCGGTAGAAGCCATGAGACACTAATAATTTGATTATTAAAAGCACTGATTAGAAGCATTTATGAAAGTTCATACCAAAGTTTAACAAAATACTTTCGTAAATGCTTTTTTATTTTCATAATAATCTTGGAACTGTAACCTCAATATTCCTGTTTAGCGTGTGGAAATATTCAATTATGACAATTTGTTATAAAAGTAAATCTTCAAACTAATCACTAAAAAATGAGTAATCAATTAGACTTTAACAAAGAGCTGATGTTCCGAACTTCTCGAAGTTCAGGAAAAGGTGGGCAACATGTGAATAAGGTCGAAACTCGTGTCGAGTTGCTTTTTGATGTCCCTAACTCTGAAATACTGAGCAATACACAAAAAAGTATGGTCATGCGAAATCTTAAAAATCGCATTAATAACGATGGAATTTTGATTTTTGCGAATGAAACCGAACGATCACAAAAACGAAATAAATCAATTGTTGTTAAACGTTTTTATCAAATGATAGAACAGGCACTAACTCCTGATAGAAAACGAAAATTCACAAAAGTTCCACAAGCAATTCAGGCAAAAAGATTAATTCACAAAAAACAACGTGGCGAGAAAAAAGCCTTACGTAAAAAGGTCAACCTTAACGATATTCGTCAAGATTGACCTTTTTTAAATTGTTAGATTGCGATAACAATACCGCTAACAACTCCTCAATTTAAAGAATTAGTCTTACTTCAATGTAAATGTTTTCGTACCTGTTTTATAACCTTTATTGAATACTTCAACGGTATAATTTCCTTTTGACAAAGGTGTTTGAACAGACCAATTAACACAAATATTTGTCTCTTTATTGTTGTACGTAAAATTCTTAGCCGCTGTAAAACGAGAAGCGCCTCCTCCTGAAGATTGATTAGCAAACTCGCCTGAACCTTGACTTTCTACATATAAAGTTTCGCCTAAAGGCGTTAAAATACGAATCAAAACTTTGTTGTTACCAGCAGGAGTGATTGCATTTTTGTCTAAATCGAAGCAGATATTTAATTTTTCAGCTTTGTCAGCGTATTTCGTTTCTACCTCTTTGCCACTTCTTCTTATTTTGAAAGGAGTCACCGAGATGTTACGAGCATTTAATACCGAACCTCTTGCTACTTTTGCATCAGCTTTCGCCTTTTCTGCTGCCAATCTTTCTTTTTCTGCTGTTAAGTTAGATTCTGTTTCAGCCGCTCTTTCTCTGACTGTCGTCAAAGTCGTTTCTAACTCTTCTTTAGCAGAGGTCAAACTCACATTTTCTTCTTCTAATAACTTTTTGTCTGCTTTCAATTCCTCGATACGAGCTAAATAATTATCTCTTTGAGCGATTAACTGCTGAATTTGCTCCCGAGCTTTTTTCAATTCTGAACCATTAGCATTTCCTTGACGAATCATTCTGTCAATTCTCATTTTTTGCGACTTGATTTCAGCTTTTTGCTGCTCAATAATATCATTCAATTGTTCATTTTCGCCTTTTTTAGACTCTAACTGTTCTAAGGCCAAAGTATATTCCGCATCTAATTCTGCCTTAATCTGTTCCAATTCAGAATACGCATCTTCCGTCTGCTCGACTGTTTCTTTGACTTGATTATTAGCATAAACTAAATATCCAATTACTCCTAGGAGTGCAATAATTATTACTGCACCAACTCTCATCAACTGCTCTTTTTTAAATTCTGCCATGTTTTAAATTTAATTATTAGGTTTTTGAATAACGTTTTTATTTTTCGAATGTTCAATAGACGTTTTAAACGATCCATTAATGACCGACAATGTAAGTAATAATTTAAGTATTTGTTAAAATATTGAGGTGATAATTTATAGTACTAAAAAAATACATCCTATAATCAACATTTTAAATATATTATTTTTGATTTATATAATCAAGGAAACCGTCAGAAGTGAAAGTTTTCATTGTTCCGTTTTCGTTTCCGTAAATTAAAAAAACCTCAATATTTTCCAATGAATCGCTCAATTCAATTGTCTTGTCTTTTCCCATCACCATAAAAGCGGTTGCGAACGCATCGGCGGTCATACAATCATCAGCAATAACAGTTGCACTCAACAAGTTGCTCTTCTCTGGAAACCCCGTTTTAGGATTGATTGTATGTGCGTAAATACTTCCATCTTCAGCGGTGTGATAATTTCGATAATTGCCCGAAGTTGCTAAACCTTTATTTGTTAAATACACTTTTTGTTTAATATCAGTCAATTTTGCTGTTTTCGACGGCGTATTGATACCTAAAATCCACAAATCACCTCGCATACTTTTTCCCTTACAGAAGGTTTCGCCACCAATTTCTACAAAGAAATTTTCAATACCTTTTGATGTTAAAAACTCACCGATTACATCAACAGCGTACCCTTTTGCAATCGCACTGAAATCCAATTCCGTATCAGGATTTGACTTTACAATTTCTACTTTATCCGCTTCAATATTAATTTCTATTTTATCGTAGCCAACCGACTCTAATATGGCTGCGATTTTTGCTTCATCAGCTTTATTCACCGTTCGTTTTTCGGTATAGCCAAAGCCCCAATAATTAACTAAAGGCATGACAGTTGGATCAAAACTCCCGTTAGTTTGCTCAAAAATTGGCTTTGCTGCCAGTAAGTTAGCCGTAAAATGTGGTTTCTCTGAAGCCTGAAAAGCATACTTTTTTGACGACTCTTCTAACAAATTAAAAAGAGAAATATAAGAATCTTCAATATAAGTTGAAACTTCTTGATTAATCGCCAGTAAAATACTATCAAGTTGTGGTTGATAGTTAATCTGATTGACATCTTGATACATTACGCTATAAGTTGTCCCCATCGTTTTACCAGATAGTTTTACGTATCCTATATTCGTCGATTCTGCGTTAGGATCCGTTTTACATTGTGTCAAGAGTATAATACTTGATAATAATAGAACCGTTATTCTAAAAAAAGTCATAAGTTTTGCTGCGTATATTCTGCCAAAATAGGCGAAAAAGATATTTTCTGATTTTAAATTAATAAAAACCTATAAGGTTTTAAAAATCTTATAGGTTTTTACATTTGACATCTATGCAAACTCCTCGGGCGGAGCGACATAAAACGGATTTTTCATCTGAATCTCAAATAATTCGGTTGTCCAATCCATTGTAATGGCTGGTTTGCTCGTTGCACCAACATTACCGAAACCTCTTGATTGGGATTGGCTTCTAACTTTTTTTGGATAAGGAACAGGATTACGAGCAAAATTATTGACACTAAAATCATCGGTACTGATAATTAATTTTAACCAAAATGATTTATGATGCCAATTAAAATCTTTTATCCAATTATTAGCTATTGTCGGACTGTTTTCATCATCTGGATTTAATTTTTCATTATCGACTTGATGAACGGACGCTACCGTTCCACCAAAAGCTAATTTAGTTTCACCGGCAGGAATTTCTAAAACGCCACCAGTTAAAGTATCCGAATACACTTCAAAAGCTGGAAATAACGCTGGCATTGCGACACGATATGCTCGATTTGATTGATTCGTGACTTTGATATAAAAATAAGATTCAGGTGAGTTTGTCTGTTTTTTGTATTCTAACAAAACTTTCCCTGCTTTAAACTTCACTAAGTTTGCTTCCGTCGGCACATCGGTCAAACTCTTCAAATGATGTACTTCTACTTTGAGTGCATTTTTATTAATCTGTGAGTTTGGATTTTCCAATTTCTTCAAGAAATGCCAATTGGAAGCAATTTTCAAAAACTTAATAATTTCCTTGGCAGCACCTGCTGTAAATCCTTCTTGTTGTTCTGTCAAAGGTCGCCAATAAGGCATTTTTATAGTATTTCCATCTAATTCGATTGCATACGTATCATCAAGTTTATCCAAATTATTGGTCGGTTTTCCAATGATGTAATGATTTTTATTAATGCCTTTTTTTGCATAAATTAAAAAGTTCGCCAAGGCTAAATCGTCCGTTTCTGACAAATTTGCGTAAGCAAAACCTTCATCTAAAGCAATTTCGTCTTGTAGCACTTTTTTTCCTTCCTTATCACCATGAATATAAATACGCATTGGGTCTGTAAACAACTTCGGAATTGTTGCAAAATATTGACCTTGTGCGTCCAGTTTGCTTTCGTCTTCGACTTTCAAACGACACATACCAGGTTCAACTTTTGATAAAGTTGCCGTTGTCAAAATCTTAGATTTATCATTCGTATCACGTATTTCTACAACAATGTTTGCATCGCTATTCGTTGGAACGCCATGAATCGCTCCGATACTCAACGTCCAGCCGATACTTCCTCGATAATTTTTCTGCACATTATAATAAAATGGTTCTTTGACTGCCGCACCACCTAAGAACTCATCGTGCAAACGTCTTCCGTCGCCATCGCTGGAGTAAATTCCTGGCAACTGCGGATATTTTCCCGTGATAGAAAAACGAATCCGTTGCTGCAAGTCCGAGTAAGAAATATTGCCATTTGAACGCTCTAAAACATTCAACAACATGGACGTAAAAATCCCAGAACCACGTAATTCATACGCCAATTCTCTATCCTGACAAGCCGACATTTGAATATGCTGACCTTGCGGCAAAATATTTTCTAATACCAACTCGTTCGCAATATCCTCTTTAGAAATTTTGTCTGCAAAACAGAATTTGTCCCAGCTTCGCATCGGTGCAAGATTCGACAAGCGAGGTTCAGCGACCGCTTCAACATCTGGCAAACGACGTTTCACCAATTCCGTTCTCGTATTATCACCCGAGTGACAAGAATCCGAAATTGTCAAAATATGCGGTTTTTTCAACGACACTTGATGTATCAAATATCGCAATTCCTTATCCGCCAAATCGGGCGTTCCGTTTCTATCTCGGCTATCATAACAAACTTGCGTTTCTAAGGCTCCGTCAGATTCATCTTTTTCCCAAACTGCATCCGCTCTTTCTTGAGCGCCATGACCAGAAAAATAATAAACCACGACATCATTTTTTTCCGCTTTCGCTAAATGATTGAGAAACGCCTTTTCGATATTTCCCTTCGTTGCATCCGCATCTAAAAGTATTTTCGGCAGATATTCAAATTCGCTGTGCTGCGTCACTTTTTCAAAATAGGCATTGACTCGTTTGGCATCATTGACACAGCCGCCTAATTTCGTAACAAATTGATAATCATTAATTCCTACGATTAGCGCATATAATTTCCTGTTTTTCGTCATCGTTTTTTCTTGTTTTGGAGTTACTGGCTTATCTTCTTTCTCTTCTACAACTATTTCATTTTCAACTGATTGAGAAGTCTTGTCGTTGGTCGGTTTTTCCGCACTTTCACCTTTGGACAACAGACCAAAAATCGATAAAAATAAATTTTTTAGTAATTCTATTATGTTCATCTCTTGGGAGTTTAATAAAAAAAGGAATGAAAAAACTTTACCTGATACTTTATCCTTATTAAGTCACTTCCTGTAAAATTCGCAATTCCTGAAAACGTTGAATACAATAATCAATTTCGCTTTTTGTAATGCCTTTTCGTTTGAATAATAATTCGTAAATACTATCGGCTTCTATTGCTTTTTTAGTTCCATCTTCCGTTACTAAAGAAAATAAAACCGTTGTCGGAATCCCTTTTACTTTTGAGCCTTTTGCCTTCAACTCCTCTTCTATTTGATAGACTTGTTCCCTTAAAAACACTTCGATAACATCTTCAAATTGTCCGGTTTCATCAATCAGTTCAGGAGAAAAAACAACTGGTTCATCAGGTAATTTCATACCTACTGCTTTGCGATACATACTATCCAAATATACCTGCAAACTCGATAATTCGACTCCTTCTTTTGGGTCTCGAAGTTTCAAAATAATTTGATCGACAACCCTTTCTACCTCTTCTATTACTATACCAAAAACCTCCGTTGTTCCTTTAATTACTTCTTGTAATTGTAACGTTCCCATCTTTTCAATACGCTGACGGTTATCAAACAATGTTGGTATAATCACCTCATAAGCAGATAAATACGCAATATACTCCTCTCGCATTGATAGTAAAATCTTGCATTGTAAGCCTTCTTCGACCAACTCTCGTAACACTTCAAAAAATACAATCTGCTCTGGTTCAGATCCCAAAACGAATAACTCTTCGAATTGATCAAAAATCAAATAAATCGGCTTGAAATGATCCAAATAAATCGACTTAATTTTCTTTTTGATTTCTGTTTTATCATAAGTTTGCGATACCGAATATCTGTCCAAACAATCATGTAACGAGTCAATGATATTTTTTTTTCTACGAACATGAATCGGTAGCCAATCCGTATTTTCAAACATATTCGCTAAACCACAATTAATAATACTCGTTTTCCCAGTCCCCGAAGCTCCATACAACAACACCAAATTCGTCTCAAATACACGGTCGTATAACTCCTCTACTTCTACATCTCGACCAAAGAAAATATCTTTGTCGGCCTTCGTATAAGCATCTAAAAACTTGAATGGACTTTTCATTTTTATGAAGTGTAAAGTATGAAGTATAAGGTGTAAAGTTTTGACACTTCACCTCTTACACTTTGCACCTTATTTTTAATTTTTTATAAATTTCTTAATCGAACTCAACCAATCCTTTTTATCATTATTCAAGTAATTCTCATGACCAGAATTTTCTAAAATTACTAACTCTTTTTGACCACTTAAATTCTCATAAATTCCTTCTGTCTCTTCTAAAGTTACCCTTGCATCGTGTTTTCCATAAAGCAACAAAGTTGATATTTTAACGTCTTTGGCATATTCCATCGGTTTGTGTTTGTAAGGATTAAAACCAGTTTGTATTCCACCATAAAACATTAACAGATCAGCCAATGGGAATGACGGTAAATTCATGGCTTCAAACCGTTTTTTGACCGTTTGCCGCATTGTTCCGAAAGGACATTCCAAAATAATTTTATTCGGTTGCACTCCTAAATCAGCAACGGCTTTCATAATCGACACAGCTCCCATCGACGTTCCGAATAGGATGATTTCTTGATTTGGAAATTTGTTTTTAATAAAATCAAAAGTCGCTTTTACGTCTTTCGCTTCCTTAAATCCAATCGTCGTTTGATCACCTTCTGAACCGCCACTTCCCCGAAAATCTATTAACAAAGTAGAAAAATCCATTTTGTTAAATTCTTCTGCATAAGCAACAAGGCCACTTTTGCTACCCGAATAACCATGAAACAACACTACAACACCTTTGCTACTATCAACTTCAATTAACCAACCTTTTAATCTTACATCGCCTTCGATTGCAACCATTTCAAAAGGTTTATTTGGTAATTTATCATTTACGGGTTTTGGATTGTCAACTCCCGTGAAAATCACTTTTATTTTTTTACCAAAAGATAAATCTTCTGGCTTTACTCGCTGACCTTTCTCATCCGCAAAATGTGTAAATTGATAAGCGTGATTGTAAACTACTATATTTAGTAACACAAAACCCAACACAATTCCCCATTTCAAGGTTTTTTTCATATTCAAAAAACATTACTTTTTACAAAGGCTATTTTTCCTTACGATAAATCTTCTAAAAAATGGTCAAATTGTTTTTTCAAAACATCATAAGGGCGATTTGCTTTTTGTTTCGTTGCTCCTCGACGACGCATTCGGCTTCGACGTTGTACTTTTGCCTCGCTTTTTTCCTCCAGGCCAGTATGAATCATATCGCCTTCATTGATATGTTCTTTAAAAAGGTTGTGTCGAATACTAAAATAATTGAACTCACCTTTTTCATTAAAAACATACATAAATAAGTCGGTCGAAGTCGCCTTTGCATCGCCAAAAGCATTTTTATCAACGATAAAAGGAGACAAATTCAAAAAGTCCGTCACATCATTTAAGTCTTTTACCAAAATCACAGAACGACTATCTACGAACCGCTCGTAACTTTTTGGTTCTTTAAACAGTGATAAGAAATCATTGTCTTGTGCCTTTAGATTCCCCATAATATGTTTAAATACAGGCTCTCGATGCGGTGCTTTATTAATCAAAATATCACGAACAGTCAACATTTGATACTTAATCAAAAATGCCATTTTACCAATTACAATTGATAAACAATACTCGGCATCAACGCATAATTGAGGGACTTCAGCCTCCAGATTTGCACCATCTTCGATTAATCGACTTCGCAAAGATTCTAAATACATGTAGGAGTTATAAAACTCTTTTTTAGCTTTAAACTCCTTCAAAATTAGATTTAGCTCCTCTACAAAAAACGTAATATTGTACTCATCTAACTGCTCAATAATTTGACGAATTTGAGCCAAATAATCAAATTGTTTAAAGTTATCTTCGTGTAATGACAAGGCATCTAAAAAATGTGTATTAATCGGAAAAACCTTTCCTTCTTTATCAAATTTCCGTTTTTCACCCCAAACTTGAGACAAAATAATATAAAACAAAACTTGCGATGCAATCACATAACTATTTACGATTTGCTCCAAACGAACAATCGAAAAGTTATTCATATCATCATCACGAGAAACTAAACGACGCAACTGCGAGCCAATTGACCACGGATAATTTCCAATGATCAAAGCCAGTAAGTTTCTATCATCTAAATCATTACCTTCTGAATCGACCAAGCGTTTTTCAAAATTTTCATCTGTCGCAATCATATCATCTAAAATATTGTAGATATAATCGTTGATGAAATATTCATGCTCCAGCGGTGGGCGTGTCACCGTTTGCACAAAGCGAGTCGGCAGTGTCCAATCCAAAATTTCTGGTTTGTCATTCAAGTATAAGCCCCATGGCATAACGGACTTTTTCTCTTCGTCATTACCAAAGCTAAACCCTCGATGATTTTCCATGATTGTCGGTACTTCCACATCACCATATTTTGTTTGAAGCCATGCCACCGCAAATTTAAAAGCTGCTTTTATCGTGCTTTTATTCGCTAACGCTCGATAAAATTGTGTAGCAAATGCAGTCGCTTTCGTATCATTAATCGGTACAGAAGTCGCAATAATCGCAGGAACTCCAAACTCCAGCAATTTGTCCACCTGACCTTTGGTCGAGCAACCATTTAAGAATACTAATTTTAGGTCTTGTTGTTGAGCAAATAGGTTCGCTAAGCCGTCTGCATTTCCAGCGCCTTCTTCAAATTGAAGGTTGTCACCGCCTGCATGACCAGCATAGTGAAAGATCGCAATTTGGTCTTTAAATCGATTGAAATTGTGGAAAATCGTTTCCAAATCGGCACTTTCCTCCCGAACAATTTTAACCAAGCCTTTGTCATCTAACGACTCTAAAGCCCGATTAACTTGTTTACTCTCTTGCTTCAAATTTGCCAAATAATCATCTTGACTATTTGAAAAAGCAAAAAAAATGATGGGTTGTTCCATAGTGAACAGTTATCAGTTATCAGTTATCAATAGGCAGTTTACAATTATCCGTAAACAGTTTTAATTCAAAATTGCTTGTAACGAAGTCATTTAGGTTAATTAATTTTTTATAAAATCTTTAGTAATAATTTTACAAAAAATTGATTTTAAGTAGATTACGTCACTGAAAACTGCCGACTGAAAACTGCTAACTACTTTAATCGCAACTAATTCATCTTTAATCACCTAATGAATATAACTTTGCAATCAAAAATATTTTTCAAAATTGATTTTAGTTTTAAAAGTTAAATATACTTATTTTGATGCAATGCTACAATTTTAATGTGATAATTTAAACACTTAAAACTGCGTCAGTTTTAAGAACCGGCAAGTTTGATATAAAAATATGAAAACAAAAACTTACAAAATAAATGGAATGTCGTGTGCAGCTTGTGCCGCAAGTTCACAAAAGGTATTGTCAAAAATGAATGGTGTGGAAGACGTCAATGTTAACTATGCGAACAAATCCTGCCAAATTGTTTACGATGCAGAAGAGGTAACTTTTGAGGCAATGAAAACCAAATTAAGTCGCTTAGGTTTTGCATTGTTAGAAGACACCGAAAAGACAAGATTAGAAACGGAAGCCAAAGCTAAAGCACGATTTAAAGAACTGAAAATCAAGCTTATCGTCGGTGTGACTTTATCTATTCCTTTATTGGTTTTTGGAATGTTTTTAATGAATTTTCCGTACGCCAATTGGATAATGCTGGGCTTGACAATTCCGCTAATTTTTTGGATTGGACAAGAATTTTATATCAATGCGTGGAAACAACTCAAAGTTGGCCAAGCAAATATGGATACATTAGTCGCAATGGGAACTGGAACGGCTTTTTTATTCAGTTTAGTCAATACATTTTTTCCACAAATTTTATTAAATCAAGGAGTCGAACCGCACGTTTATTACGAAACAGCTGGCGTTTTGATTACGCTGATTTTATTAGGTCGATTCTTAGAGGAACGTGCCAAGGCACAAACCTCTGAAGCCATTAAAAAACTCCTTAATCTTCAAGTCAAAACTGCTAATGTCGTTCAAGGTAGCGAAATTATTCCGACTCCGATTGATCAGGTACGGTTGGGCGATTCTATTCTTATAAAACCTGGTGAAAAAATCCCTGTTGATGGAACGATTATCGAAGGGCAATCTGCTATTGATGAAAGTATGATTACTGGCGAATCTGTCCCTGTTTTGAAAAAAATTGGCGATAAAGCAATCGGTGCAACGATTAATCAAACGGGTACTTTTACCATGAAAACTGAAAAAGTTGGTTCAGATATGCTGCTTTCACAAATTATCAAAATGGTACAAACCGCACAAGGCAGTAAAGCTCCAATTCAGAATCTGGTAGATAAAATAGCTGCTGTCTTTGTGCCAGTCGTCGTGACGATTGCGATTGTAAGTGCGTTGGTTTGGTACGTCATTGGACCCGAACCTCAACAAATCAATGCGATTATTGCTTTCGTGACCGTTTTGATTATCGCTTGCCCGTGTGCCTTAGGTTTAGCGACTCCTACGGCGATTATGGTCGGTGTCGGCAAAGGTGCTGCAATGGGTGTTTTGATAAAAGGAGCAGCGAGTTTAGAGAATGCAAAAGATTTAGATACGATTGTTTTTGATAAAACGGGAACTTTGACCGAAGGTAAGCCGAAAGTGACGAATATTACTGATTTAAGTCCTCAGAGCAATTGGAGTGATGTTGAAAATAATTTGGATAACATTATTTACGCTATCGAAAAACGGTCAGAACATCCGCTGGCGAATGCGATTGTTACGCACTTTGATAAGCTTCCGAATCAAAATTTTCAAAATATAAAAATTGATTTTTTTGAAAATATCGTTGGAAAAGGCATTCGGGCAAAAGTCGAAAATGACGAATACTTTATTGGAAATCAAGCCTTAATGCAATTGGCTTTCATTCAAAATATTCCAACAACTGACTCAAAAGATACGATCGTTTATGTGGCTAAAAACGGTCAACTGTTACGTAGCATCGAAATTGCAGATACAATAAAACACGAAGCTAAAGCCGCTATCGAACAATTGAAAAATTACGAACTACATTTATTAACTGGCGATAATCAACAAACTGCCGAAAAAGTCGCTGCTGAATTTGGTCTGACCAATGTTAAAGCCGAAGTACTGCCAGAAGATAAAATAAATTATATTAAGGCTTTACAAGCCAAAGGCAGAAAAGTGGCAATGATTGGCGACGGTATTAACGATTCTCCAGCATTAGCACAAGCAAACGTAGGTATCGCAATGGGTACGGGTACAGATGTTGCGATTGAAAGTGCTGATATTACCTTGCTTAAAGGCGATTTATCACGCATTGCGAAAGCGATAACATTATCAAGGAACACAAATAAAACCATTCGTCAAAACCTATTTTGGGCGTTTATTTATAACATTATCGGCATTCCGATTGCTGCCGGGATTTTGTATCCGTTTTTAGGTTTCACACTGAACCCAATGATTGCAGGAGCTGCAATGGCGTTCAGTTCTGTGTCCGTCGTTTTGAATAGTTTACGCCTGAAGAGTAGTTCATGATAAACTGGCATCAAATGAAGTTTTTATTTAGATAATTGGACGGACGACTACAAGTCGCCTGTCCAATATTTTTTACTCTTTTAACGCCCTGTCTCTCAACCGTTGTAAGAAAGGTGATGCAAAAATAAAATCTTGTAATAATTCATTCTCGCTTTCCAAAACTTCGTGACGGTTGCCTTGCCATGCCAAATTTCCTTTGTACAATAAAGCGATATTTTCTCCAATTTCCATAACAGAGTTCATATCGTGTGTATTGATAACCGTCGTAATATTGTTTTCGATTGTAATATCTCGAATTAATTCGTCAATCACGATAGATGTTTTCGGATCTAAACCCGAGTTTGGTTCATCACAGAAAAGATATTTAGGTTTTTGGACAATCGCTCTTGCGATACCGACCCGCTTTTGCATTCCGCCCGAAACTTCTGACGGGTATTTATCATTTGTTCCAGTCAAATCTACCCGTTCTAAGACTAAATTTACTCGATCCAATTTTTCTTTTTTGGTCATGTTGGTAAACATATCCAAAGGAAAGCGAATATTTTCCTCAACCGTCATACTATCAAAGAGCGCAGAGCCTTGAAACAGCATTCCGATTTGCATCCGAATAGCTTTTTTTTGCTTTGTGTTGAGTGATGTAAAATTAGTATCACTGTACCAAATTGAGCCAGAAGTCGGTTCTAATAAGCCGACTAAAAGTTTTAGAAAAACCGTCTTTCCAGCACCACTTCGACCGATGATTAAGTTCGTTTTTCCGGGTTCAAAAATTGTTGAAACGCCTTTTAAAACTTCTTGTTCCCCAAAGGATTTTCTTATATTTTCAGCTTTAATCATTTTTTTGAATGTTCTAATATTTAAGTGTTTGAGTATTTGAGTGTTCTAAATAATAATTCAACAATCAAACATCTGAACACTTGAAGATTAATTACGTCAATATCATCGCCACTACATAATCTGCACAAAGAATCAAAATATCACTCAATACAACCGCTTGTGTACTTGATTTTCCAAGTTCGATACTACCACCCGAAACGTAATATCCCTGATAGCACGATACAGAAGTAAGGATAAATGCAAAAACAATTGATTTCACAATCATCATGAAAACAAAATAAGGGTCATAGAAAGACAATAAACCCATTTCATACTGTCCGCCTGTGATATAACCAGTACCTGTTGCCGCAATGTAACCGCCAATAATTCCTAAGAAAGCTGCTAAAATAACTAATAATGGAATAACAAAAAGGGCTGCTATAATTTTGGGCATAATCAAATAAGAAGCCGTATTTACACCCATAATTTCGAGGGCATCAATTTGTTCTTTTTGTCGCATTCCACCGATTTCTGCTGCCATATTAGAGCCGACTTTTCCTGCTAAAACCAAACAAGTAACGGTCGGAGCTAACTCAATAATCATCGTATCTCGAACGATATACCCTACATAATACATCGGAATAAATCCTCCGTCAAGCTGATACGCAAATTGGATTGCCGTCACCGCACCCATAAATGCAGAAATAATCGCTACAATCACTAATGAGCCAATACCAATATCGTGCATTTGTCGCAAGATTTCTTTTCCGTACATGGAAAATTTTTCTGGTCGAGCAAAAATGGCACTTCTTAGTAAAAGCACGTATTTTCCAAAGTCTTCAATATATTTCATCTGGTGTTGTTTAGGTAGTTTCAGTAATTTAAGCCATTTTGGTAGCTCCTACAAACTACAACAACTACTTAAACTACTTAAACTACCAAACTACTAAAACTATTTTTTAATGAAACGGCAAAAATATGATAAAAAAAACCGCATTTTTGCCATTATGGAATATTTATTTGTTAAATCAATTTCAAAAAAACTTAAAAATTAGTTGTATTTAGGGTAAAACATACTAAAATACAATTTTAAAACTTAATTATGAACGCTATTATTACAGGTGCAACCAAGGGTATTGGAAGAGCCATCGCTATCGCTTTTTGCAAAGAAGGTTATAATTTGGCACTTTGCTCACGTACATTAAGTGATTTAGAATCGCTTGAAACTGAATTATTAACAATAAACCCCAATATAAACATTTTCACAATGGCCGTTGACGTAAGTCAAAAATCTGCGGTTATGGAATTTGGAAATTTTGTAAAATCTAAATTTTCCACAATTGATATTTTAGTGAATAATGCCGGCGTATTTTTGCCAGGCGAAATTACAAAAGAAGCTGATGGTAATTTAGAAATGATGATTGAAACCAACCTTTACAGTGCTTATCATCTTTCTCGCGCTATTATTCCAATCATGCAAACACAAAAAAGCGGCCACATATTCAATATGTGCTCGATTGCGAGCTTTATGGCGTATCCAAACGGTGGTTCGTACAGTATTTCTAAATTTGCCATGCTCGGAATGTCGAAAGTACTTCGTGAAGAACTCAAACCGCATCATATTCGAGTGACTTCCGTTATGCCTGGTGCAACTTGGTCAAACTCGTGGGCAGGTTTCGAAGCACCCGATGACCGCTTAATGAAGGCGGAAGATATTGCAGATGTCGTCTTGAGTGCCTACAAATTAAGTAAACAATCGGTTGTAGAAGAGATTGTTATTCGTCCACAATTGGGAGATTTGTAAAAACAGTTGACGATTTATGGAAAACTGGATAAAATACGAAGGCATAGAAGTTGCTGAAAATGAAATAGTTGAACGTAGTCGGTTATATTATGAATTGATGGACAAGCGGCGTTCAGTTCGGGAGTTTTCGGATAAACCTGTGCCGATGGCAGTAATTGAAAATATTATCAAAACGGCCTCTTCTGCTCCTTCGGGTGCTCATAAACAACCGTGGACATTTTGTGTTGTTTCGAGTAGAAAGATTAAACAACAAATTCGAGAAGCGGCTGAAAAAGAGGAGTTTACCAATTATAATGGTCGAATGTCAGAAGAATGGCTGGAAGATTTGAAGGTATTCGGTACGGATTGGCACAAGCCATTTTTGGAAACTGCTCCTTATTTGATCATTGTTTTTAAAAAGGCGTATGATTTTGATAAAAACGGTGAAAAATCTAAAAATTATTATGTAAATGAATCGGTTGGAATTGCTTGTGGTTTTTTAATTTCGGCAATTCATCATGCTGGTTTAATTACCTTGACGCATACGCCGAGTCCAATGAATTTTTTAGAAAAAATATTGGAACGTCCGAAAAATGAACGGGCGTTTTTGTTGTTGCCAGTTGGTTATCCTGTAGAAAATGCAGAAGTACCAAATTTGAAGCGGAAAGGTTTGGAGGAGGTGATGACCGTCTATTAGAAAAAAAACAATGAATCATAATCACTGAATCAAAGACACAAAAGAGAATATAAATTTTCAGACCTTTTGAAAAGGTTGTAATTTCGCAACACTAACCCCGAATAATCGGGACTAACAAGAAAACTAACTCCGCTATGTCCCAATACTTCGGAAAATAGCGGGACAAATATTATCGTGAGCAATCACGAAATTGAAAAACAAACTAATATGGCAAAAGTAGAACTTATCATGCCCAAAATGGGTGAAAGTATCATGGAAGCAACGATTTTAGGTTGGTTAAAACAACCTGGTGATACTGTTGAAATGGACGAACCGATTTTGGAAATTGCTACGGATAAAGTGGATTCAGAAGTGCCTTCACCTGTTGATGGCGTGATTGAGGAGGTATTATTTGAAGTAGATGATGTCGTGGAGGTTGGAAAAGTTATTGCGATTATTTCGACAGAAGCAACGATAGAAGATGCCGTGCAAGATGATGCGCCAGAACCAGTTGCTGAGGCAGAAGTTTCAACGCAAAATGTTGTTCAAGAAAATAAAATAGAACACACAACATCGAATGATTATAGTGAAACAGAGCGTTTTTACTCTCCGCTGGTCAAAAGTATTGCGAAAGCAGAAAATATCGAATTAGAGGAGTTGGAAAATATTAGCGGAAGCGGTGCGAACGGACGAGTAACAAAAGATGATATTTTAAATTATCTTAACAATCGTACGGCACAAACGCCTGTGACGAAACCACAAACCGCAGTCAAAAAAGCGGAAACACCAAAGTCTGTTGAACAAAAGACGGTTCAATCGAAACCTGCCGTTAGCGTAAGCGGTGACGTAGAAATTATCCAAATGGATAGGATGCGGAAGTTGATTGCGAAACACATGGTGGATTCTAAGCGAATTGCTCCACACGTCACGTCGTTTGTGGAAGCCGATGTTACGAATATTGTAAAATGGCGAAATGCCAATAAAAAACAGTTTCAAGAACGTCATGGTGAAAAAATTACATTTACACCAATATTCGTAGAAGCTGTGGCCAAGGCGATTCAAGATTTTCCATTGATAAACGTCTCTGTTGATGGCGATACCATTATTCGTAAAAAAGATATTAATATTGGAATTGCAACGGCTTTACCGAGTGGAAATTTGATTGTCCCTGTGGTCAAAAATGCAGATCAATATAGTCTATTAGGTATAGCCAAACAGGTAAATGGTTTAGTTGCAAAAGCACGAAATAATAAATTAAGTCCAGATGATATTCAAAATGGTACTTTTACCTTGACAAATGTCGGAACGTTCGGAAACTTGTCCGGCACGCCAATCATCAATCAGCCACAAGTGGCGATTTTGTCCGTTGGTGCGATTATCAAGAAACCTGCCGTTGTCGAAACGGAATACGGCGATGTGATTGCGATTCGTCACTTGATGATGATGTCGTTATCTTATGATCACCGAGTTGTGGACGGATTTTTAGGAGGTTCTTACTTACGTCGGGTTGCAGATTATTTAGAACAATTTGATGTTAATCAGACGATTTAGCCCCGAGTGCTCGGGGGTGATTAGTGATTAGCAATAAGTTGGACTGTAAACAAACTTATCGCTAATCACTAACTACTAATTACTAAAAAACAATAAAAGATGTTGAAAAAAGTAGTTTTATCTTGCCTTTTGGCAATCGTAACAGTCGTGGCATTTGCCCAAAAGGAAAAACCCAAAACTGCAAGTTGGTACGAAAAAACAGGTGAAATGTATTTTGAGAATAAAAAATACCTCAAAGCGTTGCCCTATTTGCTAAAGTATCAATCCTTCAAACCAACGGATAACGATGCAAAATTAAAAATCGGAAAATGCTACTTAGAAACGGGTCGAGCAGCGAAAGCAGAAGAATATTTTGATTTCTTGCTAAGTCAAAAAAATGTTGATGGCGAGATATATCACTTGATGGCAAAAACCAAACATTTATCACATGACTTTGATAATGCAATCTTGTATTATAAGCAATACTTAGCGACTCTGGATGAAGATGATCCTCAACGCTACTTTGTAAAAGATGACATTAAACGTTGTGCCGTCGGCAGAAAAATTATCTACAAAGATCGACTCGGATTAGTTGAGAATTTAGGTGACAAAATCAATACGGCTTACGATGATTTTGCTCCAGTTTTTGCTCCAAATTATGACAATGTCATCTATTTTTCATCTGTTCGTGATGGTAACCTCGGTGGAATGTTTGATGAAGAAGGAAAAGTAGATACCTTGAAAGGAGATTACAGAAGCGACATCTATGTATCGAGATTGTCAAAAGGGGAATGGACAATGACAACGCCTTTAGAAGAACGCTACAACACGGTTTATCACGATGTTATAAACGGTTTCAGCAAAGATGGGGCGTTGGTTTATATGTCACAGAGTAAGGACATGTACTACGACTATGGTGACATTTACATCAATAATTTCTTTGAAAAAGAAAAGATCATAACAAAAAGTTTCAAACTCTCTACTCCTATTAATTCCTACGATTGGGATGGTGATGTATTCCTTTTTAATCATAATATAATGCTAATTTCGAGTGATCGAAAAGGTGGCTATGGCGGAAAAGATATTTATATTTCTAAAAAAGGTGATGATGGAAAATGGATGACACCTACTAACTTAGGGCCAGAAGTCAATTCGCCTTATGATGAGGTTTCTCCGTTCTTAGCAGCTGATGGTAAAACCTTATATTTTAGCTCTAACAACTTAGAAAGTATCGGTGGCTATGATATTTTTATGGTTAAATTTGATGAACAAATCAATAATTGGTCAAAAGCCGCTAACTTAGGTATGCCAATCAACTCCGCTGCTGACGATGCTTATTTTAAAATCAGCGACGATGGTTTAAGAGCCTTCTTTTCATCTGCTCGTCCCGATGGTTTCGGAATGCGTGATTTATATGTGACGTATTTTCGTCGTACTCGACAAGAACAACAAAATCCTATGGATACTATCGCTTTTCAATATGCAATAGATGCAGGATTGTTATCTAATAAGGTAGTAAAAAATGAAGTCGCCGAAACACGTCCTAATGAGGTATCAACCAATGAATCAACGATGGAACGTCACAAATTCGATCCGCTTTATTACGCAGAGTCTGGAGCAAGTGAAACTTTAGAAATGAACTCCCTACTGGAGTTGAATAGGTTGATTAAATTAATGAAAAAGCATCCAAGTTTGAATGTTGAATTGGCCAGTCATATTGATAATGATGGTACAGCCATACATTTCAATTTATTTTTCTCTTTAAAAAATGCGGAAAATGTCGCTGATTATATGATTGATCAAGGTATTTCAGCTGATCGTATTTATCTAAAAGGCTTAGGAGCAAATTATCCCGTTTCTAAATCTCGTGAAGCTGACGGAACTGCTATCGTAGGAGGAAAACGTTTGAATAAGCGAGTTGAAATCACGGTTTATCGTCCTGAAACTGCATCACTTTTAATTGAATATTCACAACCTGCTATCATAGACGCTATGGCGGTAAGAGCGAATATAATTCATAAAAAAATTGTTAAAGGTGTATCTTACAAAGTGCAAGTAAAAACACTTAATACGATGTTAGACGATAAAGTATTGAGTGAATACTCTGACCCAATGATTGAACGAGTAGCCAGTAACTCTGAAATGAAATACACCGTCGGTTTAGTTAAAAGCTATCGTACAGCGGAAGAGTTGCGTCAAGAGCTGGTCGCTAAAGGGTTCGCAGATGCTTTTATTGTGGCTTTTAAAGATGGAGAACGCTTAGAAACAGAAGAGGATATTAAAAAATTCGTGAGTCTTTTTCCTGATTTACAAAATATGATAAAATAAAATATAGAAAATTGTCTAATGATCAAAAAAGTCGTTTCGTCTTCGTATTGAAGACAAAACGACTTTTTTTGTATCTCTATAATAAATAGCTTTAGCAAAAGGACTTTTCATACTAATTAAAGTTTGATAATCGTTAAAGAAACAATGCAATAACCTACTTGTACGCACAAAACATCAAGCAGGTTCTGCTGTTTGTAACTATATCATGTTAATTATAAACACAGTGCGGACTTTAGGAAAGAACTAATACTGTTTTTCAAAAAAATCGAATAAATGTAAAATTGGAAAAGTTTATGTGCTATTATTTCATATAAAAAATGACGTCAACTGTTCTACTAATTATACTCTATAACAATTGATCGTTTCACCTGATTAATAACCGACAAAACTATACACCATGAGGATTACCATCTTAATAATTGGCTTGTTGCTCGGTCGTATCACAAGTCACGCACAATACACGCAAGCAGACTCTATTTTTTTTACTGCTGCAACGGAGAACTTTCAGAACTGGTTATATGATGCATCAGTACAACAACTTCATACAAATGGCTTCACTAACCAGGACGGTACAATAATACTCAAATTAACGACTGATTCTCGTTTTGATTGGATTTCATTACGGTCATCTTATTATAAATTTACCAATAGACACATTGGTGAGCAGTTTCTACATCAAATGCACTTTCTGTTTGAATTACCATTAGATTCAATAGCGATTCAGATCACTTCGCTCAATGAATCCGAAACAGATGCTACCTTTATATTTTATGAAGATGGTGTGTTCAAAGATAGTGATATGCTGCCTTTAGACGTTGTAATAAAGGGCAATGGCGATCATCCGATTGTAGAAATGGCGGCTTTTTCCTCCGCTCCTATCATTGCTAAAAATAAATCAAAAAAAGATATTAAAATACTGAAACAACAAATTATTAATCACTTTGTAGGACATTATAAATCAAAGGAACAGTGGTTTGGGCGGGATGCTGTTATCAACGTCTTAGAAATGAATAATGAGTTTTCGATAGAGGTCACAAATATTTCTAAAGAAGTCTTAAATGACTTCACTATTGGCTATTTCGAATTGATCATCATTGACGTTTTTATTCAGGAAAGAAACCAACATATAGAAATTGTCTATAACTTTAGAGCAAAGTACGGCTCAGGCATTTTTATCGCTCCTCGTCGTTCGGCTTATATTGATATGTATGGCGATTATCCAGAATATATCAACCGGTATGATAAAAAAGTCCGAAAAATGATTATTGACATAGCAACAGCTACACCGATCAAAAACTAATCCTATGGAAAATGGATAATAGACAATTGATAATTATTAATTCTCCGTTATCAGTTCAGTTCTCCATCAAAAACTGTCTAACAATGAAAGAATCCATTCTAAAAAATCGCTTGGGTAGATTTATTCTGATTACCAATATCGGCTTTGCCTTTCTAATTGTTATTTATTACTTATTAAAAGGTTTTACAAACAGTGAGTTCGCTCAATTGCTTAAAATATTAGTACCGATTAAAGCCGTTTACCTAACTGCCTTAATCCGATATGTCATCGTCAATCGGAATATCCAAAACGATAAGAAAGATACGAAACAAGCAACTTTACTTTTTGCTAATTCTTCCTTTCTAATTATTTTTGGACACATCACAATATTAGTGATTATTACGTCAATTTATGCTTTATTCAATGCTATAGATTTTGAAGTTTTAATGAATATTATCATCGTTTTAGAAACTTTATTTGGTATTTATATCGGTGTATTTATAGCTTCAACGTTTCAGATTAATAACAAGCAACCTTAAGATTAAGACAGGTTGAAACATAAAAAAAGAGTCAAAGAATAAATCTTTGACTCTCCATAAATATTTATTCTACCTCAGTTTTAAACCTTATCAGAACCCAAAACTGCAAAAGTATATTCACGATTCATACGAGCAATGTTCTCTAAAGAAATACCTTTTGGACATTCTGCCTCGCAAGCTCCAACATTTGAACAGTTTCCGAAACCTTCTTCGTCCATTGTTTTTACCATGTTGTAAACACGTTTTTCTTTCTCAATTTGACCTTGAGGCAATAATGCTAAATGTGATACTTTAGCCGATGTGAACAACATTGCAGAGCCATTTGGACAAGCCGCAACACAAGCACCACAACCAATACAAGCTGCGGCATCAAAAGCATCTGACGCTTGAGATTTTTCAATCGGAATAGCGTTTCCATCTTGTGCTTGACCAGTATTCACAGACACATAACCACCTGATTGAATGATTTTATCAAATGAACTTCTGTCTACTACTAAATCTTTGATCAATGGAAATGCGGCTGCACGGAACGGCTCAACGGTAATCGTATCACCATCGTTAAATGAACGCATGTGTAATTGACAAGTCGTTGTCTGATTCATTGGCCCATGAGGCTGACCATCAATCACCATGTTACAAGTTCCACAAATCCCTTCACGACAATCATGATCGAATGAAACAGGATCTTTCTTTTCGCTGATCAACTGCTCATTCAGCACGTCAAACATTTCTAAGAAAGACATATGTGTAGAAACATTATCTAATTGATATGTTTCAAAATGCCCTTTAGCTTTATTATTTTTCTGTCTCCAGACTTTTAATGTAATTTTCATTTTTTTTGAATTGTGTTGTAGGCATCGGACGCTTTCAAAGCGTCCGATGCCTTGACGTTTTTATTACTTATAACTTCTCGTCTTAACTTCGATATTTTCGTACACCAATTCTTCTTTATGTAAAATTGGATCTTCGCCAACACCATTGAACTCCCAAGCAGAAACGAACATGAAATCTTTATCATTACGAACAGCTTCACCAGTTTCTGTTTGATGTTCTTCACGGAAGTGACCACCACAAGACTCATCACGCACTAAGGCATCAATCACCATTTCTTCAGCTAACTCAAAGAAATCTGCTACACGCCAAGCCTTCTCAAACTCAGGATTAAACTCATCCGCTGAACCTGGTACATATACATCTGACCAAAACTCATTGCGTAACTCTTGAATCATCTTACGTGCTTTCTTTAAGCCCTCGCCATTACGGGACATACCGCAATAATCCCACATGATTTTTCCTAAACGACGGTGGAAGGACTCAACCGACTGATTACCATTGACAGAAGTCAATTTATGAATGCGTTCTTTGACATCATTTTCGACAGCCGCAAATTCTGGTAAATCCGTTGAGAATTTCGGAGTACGAATCTCTTTTGATAAGAATGTACCAATTGTGTAAGGTATAACAAAATAACCATCTGCCAACCCTTGCATCAATGCCGAAGCACCTAAACGATTCGCACCATGATCAGAGAAGTTACACTCACCCAAAGCGAATAAACCAGGAACTGAAGTTTCTAAGTTATAATCTACCCAAAGTCCACCCATTACATAGTGGATTGCTGGATAAATTTTCATTGGTGTTTTATATGGATTTTCGCCTGTGATTTTCTCGTACATTTCGAATAAGTTACCATAACGCTCCCGAACGATATCTTCTCCCAAACGATTGATAGCATCAGAGAAATCTAAATAAACCGCTAAACCGCTTTCATTTACTCCTCTACCTTCATCACAAACATATTTTGCAGCACGAGAGGCAACGTCACGAGGGACTAAGTTACCGAATGCTGGATAAATACGTTCTAAGTAGTAGTCTCGATCTTCTTCTTTGATTTGCAAAGGATCTTTTAATCTATCCTCTTTCTTTTTCGGTACCCAAACACGACCGTCATTTCTCAATGACTCCGACATCAACGTTAATTTCGATTGATAATCACCTGAAACCGGAATACAAGTCGGGTGAATTTGGCAAAATGAAGGATTTGCCATATAAGCACCTCTACGGTGTGCTCTCCAGGCTGCGGTCACGTTAGACCCCATTGCATTTGTTGATAAGTAAAATACGTTTCCGTGTCCACCTGTTGCTAAAACGACAGCGTGAGCAGCGAAACGCTCCAAACTTCCTGTCAACAAATTACGAGCAATAATACCACGAGCTTTACCGTCAACAGTCACTAAATCTAACATTTCGTGACGGTTATACATTTCACAAGAACCTTGTGAAATCTGACGAGATAATGCTTGATAAGCACCAATTAATAATTGTTGTCCCGTTTGACCTCTTGCATAAAAGGTACGAGAAACCTGAACTCCACCGAATGAACGATTGGCTAACAAGCCACCATATTCACGAGCAAAAGGAACACCTTGAGCCACACATTGATCAATGATATCTCTACTCGCTTCCGCTAAACGATGCACATTACCTTCACGAGAACGATAATCTCCACCCTTAATCGTATCATAAAATAAACGATAAACAGAGTCACCATCATTTTGATAATTCTTGGCAGCATTGATACCACCTTGTGCCGCAATACTGTGCGCACGACGAGGAGAATCATGGAATGTAAACACTTTTACATTGTACCCCAATTCTCCTAAAGTTGCAGCAGCAGAAGCACCTGCAAGACCAGTTCCAACTACAATAATTTCAAGACGACGTTTATTGTTAGGTGCAACTAAAGGTACACTCGACTTATAATTTGTCCATTTATCCGCTAAAGGACCTTCTGGAATTTTTGAAGTGAAATTTGACATAATTATTTTTTTAGATTTCAGAAATTTTAATCAAATACATTTGTAATCAAAACTCCTTTAATCCTAATTATTGTAAAAAGAAAAATACAGGCATTGCTGCGTATAAGAATGGAATCAATATCGCAAAGACAGCAATTCCTATCCACTTAATTAACGGTGTATATTTTTTATGGTTAATTCCTAATGTTTGGAATCCACTTTGGAAACCATGATACATATGATAAGCTAAAGCAGCCATTCCAGCTACATAAAGTCCAACTAACCAAGATTGTTCAAATGTTATAGATACTAATTCATAAAGATTTTCAGTTTCCGTTCCATCCGCTAATGTAAATGAATTTAGTTCTCCTGATAGAAACTTAGCTTTTACCCAAAAATTTCCTAAATGAACAATAATGAATACTAATAAAACAGTTCCTAAAAATGCCATGTTACGAGAAGCCCAAGTTGAACTTTTTCCATTACCAACTGCGTACTTAGCACCTTTCGCTTTACGGTTCTTTGCCCAAAGCAACAACCCTTGAATCGCATGTAATAAAATAGCAATTTTCGTTATCCAACCTGCGATTTGAATCAACGGATTGTGTGCCATCTTGTAGGCGTAGGTATTAAATGCCATTCCGCCATCATCCATAAACAACTGTGTATTACCAATAAGGTGAATCACAAGGAAAAGACATAAAAACAAACCTGTAAGCGACATTACGATTTTTCGCCCGAGCGAAGAAGTAAAATAGTCGATTATCCAATTCATAATACTTAAATTAAAAGTGTAGTGATTTTAAATTACTTAAAGTTTCCTATTAGTTTCGATATACAAATGTATATAGAAAACTATATATTTCTAAAAATGATTAATAACTGTATTGAAAATTTGATTATTTAGAACTATTCTATTTTTTCTTACTGTTTCAATTGTTCCTATTTTTGCCAAAATTTCATTACAATACTCAGACAAAGGTAATACACGAAACGTTAATAAAATTAACAAAAACGAAATAAATGATAAAAATCAACTACTTTCTACAAATTTGATAGATATTTGCAAAAAGTACGGTTGTAGAAAAATAAAGATTCAGCAGCCAGAAAACCATTACAAACTATTCTACCGCAGGTTTGACGAAGGTCAAACGTGAGGAAAGTCCGAACAACATAGAGCATCGCACCTCCTAACGGGAGGGACTTCGCCCCGAGTAATCGGGATGAAGGCCAGCAAGTGCCGCAGAAAATAACCGTCCCGAGTCCTCGGGATAAGGGTGAAAACGTGAGGTAAGAGCTCACGACTTTGGTTGGTAACAGTCAAAGTGGGTAAACCTTGCGAGTTGAAATGCCATGTATATTGACGCTTGAAAGTTGCTCGCTTGATGTCAAAGGGTAGGCAGATACAGGTATTTGGTGACAAATATCGTAGATAAATGGTAGAACTTGACTCCGGTCAATGACAGAATTCGGCTTATCGGTTTGTAATGGTTTTCTGGCTCTTAATGCTGGTTTTTTATACTTAATTAGAAAGGAGACATTTTCAAAATGCCTCCTTTCTGTTTTTTTACCA
>CBFIHR010000056.1:0-29029 GCA_965662365.1 Saprospiraceae bacterium | reverse complement strand
AATTCTCATTAAAAAATCGTATTTTGTAGTTAAAAATAACTAAAAATATGGCTTCTTATTTAATAGAAAAACCTTATAATTTATATAAGATATTGTGGTTAATTGAAAATCGTCCTGGAATGTATATTGGTACGAATAACTTATCTGCTTTACATCAATTTATTAATGCTTACACTTTTTGTGCAAATATGCACGACATTCAAGAGGAGAAAATATTTCCACCATTCTATTATTTTCATGAATTTATACGGAAAAAATATAATTGGTTTGAATCAACATCAGGTTGGTGTAATATGATTTTGAAAGAAAATAATGACAATGAAGAAGAAGCCTTAGCAGACTTCTTTACTACGATAAAAGTATTTCAATCACTCGAATCTATCTCAATTAAAAAGGTAAAACTAACCCAAGAAAATATAGTTAACAACGAAAATAAAGGAAGCCGATATGGTACAGGAGAACTTGTTTACAAAAATCCGCAAGAAATTTATTTAGTCGAATATTCTCAAAATTTTGGTTTTGCCTATTTTGTAATTGATAATGGTGGAAATAATGATTTTTTAAGTACTTATAAAACAAAAAATGAAGTAATAGAAATCCTCGAACAACAATTTGGTAAAATCGAAAAATGGGAAACACTACAAGGCGATTTAATGAAGACAATGGATTATTTGATGAAGATTCGATAAAATTATTAATTTTTCAATAATTCCCCATTAAAAAAGGTTTTCAAATTGAAAACGCATTGTTTTTAAGCTATTGTTTAACTTAAAATCATTTTCAAATGAAATACCTACTCGTTTTATTGGTATCCTTGCTTTGCGTTTTCCCTATTTTCGGATAACAAATTCTAACAGAAACTTCCGTTTATTTTGATAACGATAAACATCACTTGATAGAAGTATCAAAAGCCTCACTTACCGAATTTTCTTCGATATTAAAACAAACAAATCAACCATACGAAATTGTCATCGAAGTACCTACGTTCACCAAACTTTGAAAGTTTGGTGAACGTAGATTTTAACTCGATTCTACTGTATGACTAAAAACTCCGTTCGACGATTATTACGTCTGCCTTCGGCGGTATCATTTGTGTCAATCGGTTGACTTTCGCCAAAACCTTTAGCTCGTAAGCGTTCGCTTGCTACACCTTTTTCAGTCAAATAATTCATTACAGCAGTCGCACGATTTAGCGAAAGCTTTTGATTTATTTCGGGCGAGCCAACATTATCCGTATGACCATTAATTTGAATTTTCATCGTTGGATTATCAGTCAATAAAACGACTAATTTATCCAATTCTGCTTTAGACACATTTTTCAACGTTGCTGCTCCTGTTTCAAAAAATACGTTTTTCAAAACAACTGTTCTTGGCTTTTCAGTCGGTTTTGAGGTCGAATTATTAGAATTATTGGCGGCTATTTCTGCCGTAATCGGCTGCAGCTCTACCAGTGCTTCGAAAGGTTCATTGAAAGAAGTTGCCTCTGTTAAAGCAAAATTTTCAGAATAAAACAAATATCCTTTGCGAGAAACATTCAGAGCATAATCGTCGCCCGAAGGCAAACAAATCAGAAATTCGCCATTGTTTGTCGTGACAGATTCTGTATAAGTCAAACCCGATGACAATTGAATTAACTCGATTTTTGCTTGTAACTCCAGTCGAGTTGCAGCATCAATCACTTTTGCTTTTAAATACGTGACCGGTTTCGGGCGAATCGGCTCTGGCATTTCAAAACTATAAATATCAGTTGCACCTTTTGAGTCTATTCTGTCAGATGCAAAATAGCCCGTTTTACCATCCAAACTGACGACCAGGCTATTCTCTTGCCTTTTCGTGTTAATCGGATAGCCTAAGTTTTTGGGAGTTGACCATGTTCCATCGGCTTGTCGAGTTGTCATAAAAATATCGGATTCCCCCATTCCAACATGACCATTTGAACTAAAATATAATGTTTGCCCGTCTGCATGAATAAACGGTGAGGCTTCGTCTCCTTTTGTATTAATTACATCGCCCAAATTCCGAGGTTCCATCCACTTTCCGTTACGCATTTTATAGGTTACCCAAATATCTTTTTTTCCTTTTCCGCCATTTCTTGACGACACAAAATACAAGGTTCGACCATCAGCCGATAAAGAAGGTTGCGATTCCCAAGCAGCAGAGTTGACCGGAGAGCCAATATTTTGTGGCTTCGTCCATTGACCGTTTACATTTTCGGCATAATACAGATCGCAAGCTCCAAAATCCTCTCGCCTATTACAAACCGTGTAAACCAAAAATCGGCCATCTGCCGAAATCGTCTGTGCCCCTTCGTTGTCCATTGTATTGACAGGCTCGCCCAGATTCACCCCTTTTGTCCATTCACCATCAATTTTTTGAGATTGAAAAAAATCCTCTTGCCCTGCATAACGAGACGTATAAATCATAAAATCACCGTCAGCCGTAAAACAAGGTAAATATTCCGGTAAATCGGTATTCACCGCACCCAAGTTTTCAGATTTAAAAGGTAAAGGATTTTTAACTGCTTCGGCTGCGAATTGACAGGTTGCCAAGTATTGCTTCGCTTTCGCCAATAAGCTTTGTGACTTATGCGAATGCTTTAAAAATAACTCAAAATGCTCCACTGCTTCATCGAATTTATCCAAGCGATATTCTAAAGCTCCCAAAACATAAATCACTCGTGTATCGTATTTTTCATCTATTAACAATACCTTTTCAAACCATTGCTCTGCAGTTTCAAATTGTTCCATCGCATAATATGCATCTGCGATATACAAATGCGCATCGATAAAATCCGGAGCGACTTCCAAGGCTTTGTTGTAGTACTTTATCGCCTCTTCGTATTTGTTTTGCATTCCCAAATGTTGGGCTTTGACATAGTATTTTTCAGCATCACCAGTCATTGTTTTTTTAGTAACATACCTTGGTTCAGTTTCTACTTTTTGTGCAAAAACCGTCGATGTGCCGATGAGTAAAATGAATAGTATTTTTATTGTATTTTTCATAGTTTGTTTGTTTTTCATAAGTTCCCCCTAAGGCTACTTCCTGTTCAATCCTTTAAGAATGATATACTATAAACAGTTTTTTTGCCACTTTTTGTATATTTCCATTTTTTAGGATTATGTTAAGGCACTGAGCGAAAATAGGCACGTCAGAAAACTTTTTTTACTGTTGAATATTTACGGATTTTTATTATTTGGTATAATAATATTTTGCTTTAAGATATCCGAAATTTGTCCTACACAAAGTAACCTTTTGAACGGTTTTCAAAAGGGGATTCGTACTTTCTTACGCCTAAAACCTTGTATTTAAAATGAGCATTTGAATAACTTTTATTAAAACAACTGATTTGTAATAAATCAATCATTTTTGTAACTTAGCTAATGGCTGATGAATTCCTTAATAAATTAAAAAAGGAATATTCTCCACTATCTTTTTTATTAACTATGTCTCCGAAAATCAAAAGATTATGTTATGAAAATAATATCAAAAATAAAGCAACTGCTACCAAATAGCCCCAAAACCTACTATCTTTCAATAGGAGAAAACTGCCTAACGGACTACATTCTTATAAAACATCGCCTGAAATCTTCAAGCACTCCCTACTCTCATGGCAGGAGTAATTTAGATTACGCAATCATGTTAGAAGAAGATAATTATGAAAAACTTTTATCTTCTGATTTGCTTTACTATGACACTATTGACGATACAATCGTAGTGAGAAATCGCTATTATTCAAAATCTGATCACATTTATAATAATCTTCAAGAAAATGGATTTGAATTTACGCATCATGATGTTATTAATAATAATCTTCATAAAAATAGTTATCGAAGAAAAATATCAAGAATGCTTACGCTAAAAACAAATCCAGCCAATAAAGTCAGATTTCTATACCATCACAGAATTAATGAAAATAGCGATTTGAATAAAATTGTCCAGAAAGCAAACAAATTTTTATCCTATTATCATAAACATCAAATTGATGCAAAATTCTTTATTTTCACACAATCCATCGTAGAAAAGCAGGAGGAAAGAGCACTACTCAAATTTCATAATGGCGAAAATGTTAAGTGTTATGTTTTGAAAACAATGAAAGCTTGGGAAGGTGATAATTATGTTGCTTGGGTAAAAAAAGATAATGATTTAATCAAAAAAATGATAAACGAAATCAGATAACAAAATTGTTTACAAAACCTTACGCAACAAGTCAGAATACAACGGCTGTTAAAGTCCACGCAATGACTCCTAAAACATCTTTTGTGACACAGGTCATATTTTTTTATTTCAATAATTCAGAAATTCGTAATTCAAATCTGATAAAACATGCAAAAGAAACTAATCATAAGTATTTTAAGCGGATTTCTATTTTTGACATTGATCAATAGTTGCCAAAACGAAGCAAAAACAGAAACCGTAACGGTAGAGTTAAGTGAAGCACATCAAGAAGGGTTGAGTCTAATGATTCAAAACTGTTATACGTGCCACAATCCACAAACTAAAGAGGGAAAGCGGTTAGCACCGCCGATGATTGCCGTAAAACGACATTACATCGATGCAACAGATACAAAAGAAGAATTCATAGCCGCTTTTGCTAACTTTTTAGAAAATCCAACCCGAGAAAACTCCAAAATGCCGAACGCTATCAAACGCTTTGGTGTAATGCCGAATCTATCATTTCCAAAAGAAAAAATACAACTAATAGCAGATTATTTATACGATAACGAAATCGAAAGCCCCGAATGGTTCGAAGAACATTACAAAAGAGAACACGCTAAAGAAAAACCAGCCTACAAGCCTGGCGATTACGTCAGTCAAGGTATGCATTACGCACTTACAACAAAAGGGGTTTTGGGCAAAAACTTGATGGGAGCGATCAAAACAAAAGGGACAGAAGGTGCAGTAACTTTCTGTAACACAAAAGCTTATCCATTAACGGATAGTATGGCGACCTTCCATGATGTAAGTATAAAACGAGTAAGCGATAAACCTAGAAACCCTGAAAATCAAGCTAACGAAAAGGAACTGGCACACATTCAGACTTTTAAAAATGCGATCGCAAACGGAGAGGAAATAAAACCAATTATCGAAGAACAAGGTAAAGCTATTCGATTTTATGCGCCAATTAAAACTAATGAAATGTGCTTACAGTGCCACGGGAAAAAGGAAAGTTTGGCAGAAAGCGTAAATAATAAATTGGCAAATTTATATCCAAATGATAAAGCGACAGGTTATAATATAAATGAAATTCGTGGAATTTGGAGTATCGAATTTCCGAAGGAATAATCAATCGTGCATAAAAAAGAAATTGTCTCAACGAATTTTGCCCAAAAAATCGAATAAGGTATTTCAAAAAATCAGAATTTTAGATAAATATCAAGTTTACTAAACCTTTAAGGTTTAGTAAACTTTAATTTGGAGCGGAATGAAACCTTTGAAAATATATCAGATTGATGCGTTTACAAATAATCTATTCTCTGGAAACCCTGCCGCTGTCTGTGTTTTAGACAAATGGCTACCCGATGAATTAATGCAAAATATTGCTTTAGAAAATAATCTTTCAGAAACCGCTTTTGTAGTCAAAAAAGAGAATTATTACGAAATCCGTTGGTTTACGCCCAATATCGAAGTCGATTTGTGTGGTCATGCAACCTTAGCAGCTGCCTTTGTACTATTTGAATATTATGAAAAAACAGCTACGACAATCATTTTTAATTCGTATCGAAGTGGCGAATTAATTGTGAGCAAATCTAAAAATGGCTTAATGACGATGAATTTCCCGACAGATGTTTTTCAAGAGATTCCTAATCAAAATACGCTTAATCAAGCTATTGGAAAAACGCCTTTATATACATTTAAAGGGAAAACCGATATTATGCTGGTTTATGAAAATGAAGCGACAATCGCAGCATTACAGCCTAATTTTAATGCTTTAGGAAAGTTTGATTTTCGAGGAATTATTGTAACTGCAAAAGGTAATAACTGTGATTTTGTTTCTCGATTTTTTGCTCCCTTTTGTGGTATCAATGAAGACCCTGTCACCGGCTCGGCTCATACGACCTTAACTCCGTATTGGGCAAAAACCCTCAATAAAAATAAGATGACGGCTCAACAAATTTCAAAAAGAGGCGGACATTTAATTTGCGAATATTTGGGAGATAGAGTGCAAATATCAGGTCAAGCAACTTTATATATGATTGGTGAAATTTATAACTAAAGGCAGCGTAAACATAAAAAATATGGTTAACTATAAATGATTTGTGTGACTTTTTGATACCTCAATACATTAATAAATTTTAACTGGTTAAATAGTCCGCTAAAATTCATCTCAAACAACTTTTCAAGTAAGTATAATTACCTGTTTTTATATAAAAGTGTTAAAAATCGTAACATTTATCTACAAAAATCGTACACTCCGTAAAATATAATTTTGTTAACAATGCTTTATTCGTTATAATTTATCAAAATTAACAGTTTGTTAACTTTTAATAACAAAACTTAAATTTATATCGTATGATGTATTTTTAAGTAAAAATAATAACAAAATGAAAAAGACAAAAATCATAAATTTTATATTCATAATCACTTTCACCTTAATTGCAACGACTATTTTTGCCCAAAAAGATAGCGATAAATTGATTGATAAAGATCCTGTGTTACAAGAGGCGATGAAACAAAATAATTATAACAAGGGTGTCATCAACTACAATGTAATGAAAGGTGTTTTTCATAATACTAATGTTCAACAAGTAAAATTTAATATAGAAGTTCAAACTGCACAAAATGTGATGATTGAGGTCTTTAACGAAGAAGGTGAATTGATTCAAGTCGTTTACAATGACTTGTTGACAGCAGAAAATCCAATGCCTGTAACGGTCAACGGAGATAATTGGGACAAAAATAAAAGTTATTACATCAGAGTTACAACTAATAATTTTATCGAAAATCACGAAGTCATTTTTGAATAAAAAAATAATCGTCGTCGTGATATATGCTATTTTTTATAAAAAGCTCCGGTTGCATTAATTTGCAGCGGAGCTTTTTTAGTTTAGATTTGTGCGATTTACGGCAAATTTTAATATCTATGATTTACATAATAATGGGTGTCAGCGGAAGTGGAAAAACAACGATTGGGAAGGCTTTAGCAAAAGCGACCAGATTGCCATTTTACGATGCTGACGATTTTCATCCAACAACGAATATCGAAAAAATGTCCAACGGGCAGCCGTTAAATGACAATGATAGACAACCGTGGCTGACACGATTAGCAGCCGAATTATATAATTGGGAGCAAACCGAGGGAGCGATTTTGGCCTGTTCCGCCTTGAAGGAAAATTATCGTCAAATACTTCGCTCAAAAGTAAAAAATATCACCTGGATATATCTATCAGGCAGTTTTGATTTGATTTATAATCGAATACAGCAACGCAAAGGGCATTATATGAAAAAAGAAATGCTTCAATCTCAATTCGATGCTTTAGAAGTTCCCGATTACGGTTTAAAAATCAATATTTCAAAATCCGTAGGTAAAATAATTCATGATATTTTAGAATCAAAATCTGATTTTGGTGTCATCGGTTTAGGAGTTATGGGCAGCAATTTGAGTTTGAATATTGCGGATAAGGGTTTTAAACTTTCGGTATATAATCGCTCGGAGGGGAACGAAAAAGAAGTCGTTAGTCAGTTTTTATCTAAAAATTCTAACTATAAAAACATTCAAGGTTTTATCCATTTGGCGACTTTCGTCGAATCGCTACAAACGCCTCGACGACTTCTATTAATGGTAAAAGCAGGAGAAGTTATTGACTTGGTTTTGAAGCAGTTAACCCCTTTGCTTTCTCCCAATGATATTATTATTGATGGCGGAAATTCTCACTATTTAGATACCAAAAGACGAGCAGAGCAATTGGCAAAAGTCAATATCAACTTTATAGGCACTGGAATTTCGGGTGGCGAAAAAGGTGCAAGATTCGGAGCATCTATTATGCCTGGTGGCACTCCCGAAAGTTATCAAAAAGTAGCTGATATATTGGAAAGTATCGCTGCAAAAGATAAAAATGGGCAGCCTTGTTGTGCGTTTATCGGAAAAGATGGTGCTGGTCATTTTATAAAAATGATTCATAATGGTATCGAATACGCAGAAATGCAGCTTTTGGCAGAGTGTTACGCTTTGTTAAAATCAAATTACTCTTATGATGAAATTTATGCAATTTTTAAATCATGGGACGAAACAGATTTGAGTAGTTTTTTATTAGAAATCACCGCTAATATTTTTCAAAAAAAAGAGGGCCATCAATATTTGTTAGATTTAATCTTGGATAAAGCAGGGAACAAAGGCACAGGTTCGTGGTCAAGTCAGGCAGCGATGCAGGTCGGTTTTCCGGCGACAATGATCAATGATGCTGTTTATGCTCGTTACATTTCTTCTTTCAAAGAACAGCGACAGTTCCTTGAAAATCAATTAATTATTAACAAAAAAACTTATTCTAAAATAGGTATTTTAAGTTTAAAAAAAGCCTATCAATTTGCTCGAATCATCAATCATATTCAAGGTTTTGCTCTAATACAACAAGCAGCAGACGAATACGATTGGAATTTGAATTTTTCAGAAATCAGTCGAATTTGGACAAACGGCTGTATTATTCGTTCGGCGTTGATGGAACAATTAGTCGATTATTTCAAAACGACCTCTAACCTAATGGAACATCCGATAATTTGGAAACAACTCAATGAAAGTGCTACTTCTACACAAGAAATATTAACTTTGGGGCTGCAAAATCAAATCGCTACGCCAGTCTTCTCCTCTGCTTATCAATATTGGTTAGGTATGACAACAGGAACACTTTCAGCGAATTTGATTCAAGCACAACGGGATTACTTTGGGGCTCATACTTATCAGCGAACAGACAAGGATTGGTCAAAGAGTTTTCATACAAAATGGGATTGATTATTCGATTGTCATCGCTTCGATTTTTATTAAATAGATCAAGCTAATTTATTTCAATAATAGAAATAACATAACTATTTGATGGTAAATTAAATACCTCACTACTTATTAAAACAATTCAAGGAGAAACGAAGTGACAACAATTCAACAATATAATAATTTATAAAAATGCGAATAGATATTATCACCTTATTACCTGAGTTATTAAAAAGTCCTTTCGAGCATTCGATAATGAAGCGGGCACAGCAAAAAGGATTATTTGAGGTACATCTACACAATCCTCGTGATTATGCAACCGGCAAACATAAACAAATGGATGACGCACAATATGGTGGTGGTGCGGGTTTGGTTATGATGGTTGAGCCTTTAGCAAAGTGTTTAGATGATTTTAAATCGCAGCGAGATTATGACGAAATTATCTTTATGACACCTGATGGCGAGCGATTTAATCAAGGTATTGCGAATCAATTGTCAATGTGCGAAAATCTTTTAATTATTTGTGGTCACTACAAAGGTATCGATGAACGCATCCGTGAACATTATGTGACTCGTGAAATTTCGATTGGTGACTTTGTGCTTTCTGGTGGCGAGTTGGCTGCAGCAGTTGTTGTTGATGCAATTGGTCGATTATTGCCAGGTGTTTTGAATGATGAAACCTCTGCCCTATTCGATTCTTTTCAAGATAACTTATTGGCACCGCCAGTTTATTCTCGACCGGCAGAGTTTAGAGGTTGGAAAGTACCCGATATTCTATTGTCAGGCAATCAAAAAGCAATTGAAGAATGGCGTTATGAACAATCATTAAAAAGAACTCGCAAACGACGACCAGATTTATTAGAGGAATAAAAAATTGATTTTTAAACAATTCCTCGATTCTTATTAAAACAATTATGCAAACTTTTTTAATCTGTAAAACATTACAAATACGATTTTTATATATTAACCTAATAAAATAAGTAAAATAGAGCTAATTTATTCAATCTTATTTTTTTTATGTCAAAAAATCCATGTAAAACAAAAAATCCATTTTTTGAATGAGTTTTGATATCAAAATAAATTATATTTGTTTTCATATGTAGTAAAATACTTTTGAGCATAACTTGAATTTTGATATGACTATCCGCTTCCAACTACTTATTGTTGTTTTCTGTATGTCGTCTTTTCTCAGTTGCCCTATGTTTGGGCAACTAATTGATGACTATTCACCTATTGCATTGAAAGGTGAAGTACCTGCGGAATTTTTAAAGCGTATTAAGAATAACGTCAAGTTAGAGTATGATAATTCTTTACGCATCAATTCCACGCAAAGGAAACAATTCGACATTGCAACAGAACATGCACTAAGAAAAATTTTCCAAAACGGTAATATTTACTTCAACGATCCTTTGACAGATTATGTCCGCAAAGTTGGCGATCATATTTTATATAATTCAAATTTGAAGAATGATATAACCTTTTTTGTCAGTCGATTCAATACGCCGAATGCTACTACCTGGCAAGATGGTACCATCATTATAAATATTGGCCTTTTGGCAAAATTAGAAAATGAAGCTCAACTTGCTTTTGCCTTAGCACACGAAGTTAGCCATTTTATACAACAACATCCTTACCTGCAATATGGTCGATTTGTTAAGAAAAAAGAAGGAACAACAACAACGAATCAACCTTTCGTCCAAAATGTTGATAGAACGCTAATCTATGAATTAGAAGCCGATTCGATTGCAGTTGATTTGTTGAGTAAGGCTAACTACAACTATCATGAAGGCTCAAAGGTGTTAAGAATCCTTAAAGGAGATTACGAAAAAGAAAGCATTGACTTCATGTCGTATTTGTCTTCTGACAAATTTGAGGTCACTCAAAAACTCCTTTGTAAACCTATTTCTTATAGAGATTACATGGAGTCGGACGATGTCAATCAGAAAGCTATTTTATTAACAGACATCCGACAAAGACGCTTAATTCAGCGACTTTCCCGGATCGATATTCAACCTAATTTAAGGTTATATATCTTGCCCGAAAGACTTTTCCAAAAAGTCAAAGCCATTGCACACTTCGAAATGGTCGAACAATCTTTTAGAGCATCTAATTTTCTGCGGAGCACTTATGAGGCGTTGGTATTACTGAATACTTATCCGAATAACAAGTACTTAAATATTAAGATTTGTGAAAATTTGTACTATCTCAATAGTTATAATGAGATGTCTATTATGAATCGAATCTTCTTTGACCAAAAGCGGATAGAAGATAATGACTATGCCGACTTTTGTTGCTTTATTAATAAAATGGAACAAAATGACATGCGAAAAATGGTTTCCGGATTGGTTAAAAAACAGTACCAAAGTTATTCTTCGGATGAACGAATGCTGATCACTATGGCAAAAACAATCGAAGCAGTTTATGATATGAAGTATGCCAAATCTTATTATGAACGATATGTCAAATTATTTCCGGAAGGAGAACATTTTATCTCAGCGATGAAGAAATTAGAACAGCTCTAAATCAATATAAAATGACAAATCATTTTGCCTCTTTTCTATTAATTATCAGCGTTACCCTCTTTTCAGCTTGTAATACCGGTAGAGTTTATATTGACCAAACAGATTCTTTCGAGATTGCAGGCAAAGACATTAAACATATTATATCTATTAGTCCAAATTTTAATTTACCGGCTACCTTAGATCCTATAATTACTGACAAACGACCAGTGTTGAGTAGCCGTGATGCAATTTGGTTTTATCAAACCTTAACCGATAATGCTAAGAATCATGGTATTTATTTACAAATAGAAGGAGCAGCTGAAACGATCGAAGGCTATAATTCCAATTATTTTAACTATCTCGCTCCGCTAAAGCGAGAAATTCTACAAGTACTGTCACTACAAGATTTCGAGGATGTCAACCCTCAAAATCCAGATGTCAAACCTACAAAAAAACATCAAAACGGTTTGATTATTTCCTCTCATTATAGTCATTTAGCTGAAAAATATGGTACGCCTTATTTTGCTATTCAAGGTATTTCGTTTGTACCAAAAAATGAAAATGGAGAACAAGAACTCCTAATGGCCGCAGCACTACCGACTGACAATTTATCATTCGTCACGGTTAATGTCGAAACTGTCTATTATACCGTTATTGTAGATGTTTCGCTTTCGCAAATTGTTTATCGTGAGTTTCGGGTAATTAAAATTAACAGCAACCAAAAACAATTTAATGCCATTATAAATGATAGCTTTTCAACGATTATCAAATGATAATCACTTATCAACGTTTTAAAAACTAAAAGGTCGAACATTTCAAATAATGTTCGACCTTTTTCAATAAATGATTGGTAATCAAATAATTACATTACGTCTAAGGCTAATACTAAGTAAGTAAAAAAGAAAGGTAAGCCTACCCAGAACCAGCTTGTTGCGAATAATAATAATCCAACTGTTCCGATTAAAGATAATAATGTAAGTACCCAATATTTAGCTTTTGATTTTTTTGTCTCGCTCATTTTATATAAATTTTATAAAAAGTTTCTGCAAATTTAGAAAGGGATTTCAAATTAACCAATAGAATCTTAATTAATTATTAAAATTATTATCGTTAAGACTCAATCTAAATGACAATTCGCCTTCAGGGTGATTATTCTAATGAATAACATCAAAATAGCTCTAACAAAAGTATTCTGATAAAGCAATAGTAATTATAACGATTAAGAATAAAGTCAAAATCTAAAAGAAATAACGGTTTTATAATAAAAAGCAATTTTCAAGATGTATTTTTGCGTTTTTAAACGAGTGTACGAAATTCTCGAACTAAATTTACAAACCGTATCTCTTGCTAATATTCGACAATATGGAGATACAAATTAAAAGAATACTATGGATATTTTTGATAGGTTAGAAAGAGACATGGGACCAATTGGAAGTTATGCAAAATGGGCAGAAGGCTATTTCGTGTTTCCAAAATTAGAAGGCGAGTTAGGAAATCGCATGAGGTTCCAGGGTAAAGAATACATCTGTTGGAGTATAAATAGCTACTTGGGTTTAGCAAATCACCCAGAAGTTAGAAAGGTAGATGCAGACGCTGCTGCACGCTGGGGAATGGCTTACCCAATGGGTTCTCGTATGATGTCAGGTCATACACACTTACATGAGCAATTAGAAAAAGAATGTGCGGAGTTTTCTCAAAAGGAAGCTGCATTTTTATTAAACTTTGGTTATCAAGGAATTATCTCTATTATTGATGCTTTAGTTTCTAAAAATGATGTTATTGTTTATGACCGTGATGCACACGCTTGTATTATTGACGGGGTTCGTTTACACTTCGGAAAACGCTACACATTCAACCATAACGATGTCGAAAGCTTGGAAACAAACTTGAAACGTGCTACTAAAACAGTTGAAAAAACTGGTGGCGGTATCTTGGTTATTTCTGAAGGAGTTTTCGGAATGCGTGGCAACCAAGGAAAATTGAAAGAAATCGTTGAATTGAAGAAGAAATATGACTTCCGTTTGATGGTTGATGATGCACATGGTTTTGGTACTTTAGGAGCTAATGGTCGTGGTGCAGGTGAAGAACAAGGGGTTCAAGATGACATCGATGTTTACTTCGCTACTTTCGCAAAATCAATGGCTTCTGTTGGTGCATTCGTTTCAGGTAAAAAATTCGTTGTTGACTACTTGAAGTACAACATGCGTTCGCAAATGTTCGCTAAATCATTGGCAATGCCAGTCGTAGAAGGAGCATTAAAGCGTTTGGATATGATTCGCACAATGCCAGAATTACGTGAGAAATTGTGGGAAAATGTTCATGCTTTACAAGGCGGATTGCGTGAAGCTGGCTTCGACCTCGGAACAACTAACTCTTGTGTCACTCCTGTTTATTTGAAAAGTGGCTCAACAGAGGAAGCAATGGCATTGGTAAGAGATATTCGTGAGAATCATGGTATTTTCTGCTCAATTGTTGTTTATCCAGTTATTCCTAAAGGTATGTTGTTATTGCGTTTGATCCCAACTGCAACACACACTATGGAAGATATTGAATTGACTATCAAGGCTTTCAAAGCGGTTCGTGACCGTTTAGAATCAGGCGAATATATGAAGATTGGAATGGCAATGGTAGAAGCATAATTCATTCATCATTGACATTTGTAAAAACCGTTAAATGACTTTGTCGTTTAGCGGTTTTTAATTTATAAAGTATTCGGTTATAAATACGTATGACCAATTACTTACCAAAGCTCAAGTAATTAAAATACCTTTTTTCAAAATTGTTAATTACAAGAAATGGCTTTTTCAGAAATTCCATTTTTTAATTCAATTTCGTTTATAGAACTAAAACAGTTAATAATTTAGAAAAAACTCCTCTTAATCAAAGATTTCTATAATTCTAAGAATAACCTTAAATGGAAAAGAAATTATCTTCCAAATGAGTTTAAAAAAGCCGAAAATACAGCCATCTCCGACACCTTCGAATAAGCCGCCGCCGTCGCTATCATTATCATTGTTATCAACCAGACTTCGTTCAGAGCCTTCCTGATCAAAATCATTTTCATTAGAATTATCCTGTTCTTCTTCAGCTTCCTTTTTTCTAAAATAATGGTTTAAATTATTATCCTCATTACGTTCAAATCCATCAAATCCATCGTAATCATCATAATCATCTACTGGCTTTTTTCGATAATCACAAGCATTTTGATAACAATATTCGCCATCAATTTGAAGGGCAGCACCACAACGTTCACAGATTTCTGGTTGGTTTCTCATAGTTGAATGGAAGTTTAAAACAAAATGCAAATCTATTAAAATAAATCAGCACTTTACCTTCAATTAAGGAACTTTCCATATCTCAAAATAATTCCTACAAGACATTATAGTATATGAACTTTATTTTCAATATTTTTGCGGCACTTATATTAAAAAATATTAAAAAGGTAATTGAATTATCAATTATCCATTATTAATTATTCCCGAGTAATCGGGATTTCGTATTACTCAACAATTAGAATACATGAAATCACACGACATTCGACAGCATTTTTTGGATTTTTTTGAATCTAAAAAGCACAAAATTGTACCGTCTGCACCTTTGGTGAACAAAGACGACCCGACTTTAATGTTTATTAATGCGGGCATGGCACCGTTTAAAGATTATTTTTTGGGAAACAAAGCCGCCGTTGATACTCGTGTCGCCGATACGCAAAAATGTTTGCGTGTCTCTGGAAAGCACAATGATTTAGAAGAGGTTGGTGTCGATGGCTATCATCACACGATGTTCGAAATGTTGGGCAATTGGTCTTTTGGCGATTATTTCAAAAAAGAAGCGATTGCTTGGGCCTGGGAATTATTGACGGAAGTTTACAAAATTCCAAAGGAAGATTTATACGTTTCCGTCTTTGAAGGTGACGAAGAAGATGGATTAGCAGCAGATCATGAGGCGATTAAACTATGGAAAGAATGGATTTCCGAAGATAGAATTTTACTTTTCGATAGAAAAGATAATTTTTGGGAAATGGGCGAAACTGGCCCTTGTGGCCCTTGTTCTGAAATCCACGTAGATTTGAGAACGCCCGAAGAAAAAGCGAAAGTTAGCGGTAAATCTTTGGTGAATATGGATCATCCACAAGTCATTGAAATTTGGAATTTGGTCTTTATTCAGTTTGAGCGAAAAGCAGACGGAAAGTTAGTGGATTTGCCAGCAAAACACATTGATACAGGAATGGGTTTTGAGCGTTTAACAATGGCTTTACAAAAAAAATCAGCAACTTACGATACAGATATTTTTGAAAAATCATTACGATTTTTAGAGGAAAAATCTGGTTTCAAATATGGTAGTAGCGACAACAAAAGAGATATTGCGTTTCGGGTAATTGTGGATCATATTCGTGCCGTTGCATTTACGATTGCAGACGGACAATTGCCATCAAACGGCGGTGCAGGTTATGTAATTCGTCGGATTTTGCGTCGTGCTGTGCGTTACTATTACTCATTTTTAGATATTCAAACGCCTTTGATGCACGAACTCATGGAGGTTTTAGCAGACGATTTTAAACACGTTTTCCCTGAACTCGATGCACAACGTGATTTTGTTAAAAAAATTATCTTAAATGAGGAAAAAGCCTTTTTAAGAACACTTGGAAATGGTTTGAAACGCCTCGAAGCAATTGAAATTAAAGACGGAATTTTAGATGGCGAAACCGCTTTTGAGTTATACGATACTTACGGTTTTCCTTTTGATTTGACGCAATTGGTATTAAGTGAAAAAGGAGCGAAAGCGGACGAAGTTGGTTTTGAAAAGGCACTACAAGCACAGAAAGATCGAGGAAAAGCCGATGCGAAAAAAGAAGTTGGCGACTGGGAAGTTTTGACAGACGATCAAGATGTAGAATTTGTCGGTTACGATGCTTTGGAAACAGCTTCAAGAGTGGTGAAATATCGCACGGTGAAGCAAAAGAAGAAAAACGAATATCAGATTGTTTTGGACGTTACGCCTTTTTATCCTGAAGGTGGCGGACAAGTGGGAGACAAAGGCTTCTTATTCTTTGATGGCAAACGCATTGAGGTCTTGGACACAAAGAAGGAAAACGACTTGATTATTCATATCGTAAAGAAATTACCACAAAAAATTGATGTTACAGTAAAAGCTGCTGTCAATGCGAAAAAACGTAATGCAACTGAAAATGTGCATTCAGCAACGCATTTATTACACGCTGCTTTACGCAATGTTTTAGGTACGCACGTTGCACAAAAAGGGTCGTTGGTTGATGATAATAAATTGCGTTTTGATTTCTCACATTTCGAAAAAGTCTCGGACGAACAATTAACACAAATCGAAAAAATTGTTAATCAAAAAATCCGAGAGAATATCGCCTTAGAAGAGGCTCGAAGTATTCCGATTGACGAAGCAAAGGCAGCTGGTGCAATGATGCTTTTTGGTGAAAAATATGGCGAAACGGTTCGTATGATTACTTTTGATGCTAATTATTCCCGAGAACTGTGTGGAGGTTGTCACGTAGAACAAACGGGTAAAATTGGCGTTTTCAAAATCACTACAGAAACATCTGTTGCGGCAGGTGTTCGACGCATCGAAGCGGTAACGGCAGAACGTGCCGAAAGCTATATTGATCAAGAAATCAATGAGTTAAACGAAGTTCGTGGCTTATTCAAAAATCCGAAAAATATCGCTAAAACGGTTGCTAAATTGCAAGACGACAACAAGCAGTTACAAAAGCAAGTCGAGCAGCTACATCAGCTACAAGCACAAATTGCTAAAGCAGAATTAAAATCGAACACGGAAAACATCAACGGAGTAAATGCTATTATTTCTAAAGTAGAAATTGGTTCGGCAGATGCTTTAAAAAACTTAGCGTTTCAATTAGATAAAGAGGTAGAAAACTTATTCTTTGTCGCTGGTGCGAATATTGGTGGAAAACCAAACTTAACGATTTTTATTAATAAGGATTTGGTCGCAGCAAAAGGCTACAATGCCGGAAAAATGATTCGTGAAATCGCCCGAGAAATCAAAGGCGGCGGCGGCGGACAACCGTTTTTTGCGACTGCCGGCGGAAAAGATTTAAGTGGAATTGACCGAGCTTTGGAGAAAGCAAAATCCTTGATTTAACATACATCGAAGCTACAGTTTCAGTTTGAAAATAAGTGATATGACAGGCTTTTCGGTTTCGGAAAGCCTGTTTTTTGTTTGGATCTTTAAAAAGAACAAATATTTTGAGAGGTGATGACATCAATTGATCAATTAGATCTAAATAAGAGCTAATTTTAAGGTTAATAATGCTTTGCTTAAATTTTTAGATTTTTAACTGTATCAAAAATAAACTCTAAATGTGGATTTTCATCAAGATGAAAATCAAACGTCTCGATAATTTTCCAATCACTGACTTCACCTTGAGTACAAACGATTGCAATCCGACTTGCTTGAAACATCTGAATCAAATCTTCTCTAATTGCATCTATTTTTTCGCTTTTCAGGGCTTCCTCAATCTCGCCATACAACAAACTTAAATGTGGCAAAAAATCATAATCAATCCCCGGGAAAAGATTTTGCACCTCCTGCTGAAGATTTTCCAACGCATGATTAGACCTTATATTTGTAAATAATGATTTGTAATAATTAGAGGAGGTTTGTATTTCTGCAATTGACACCTCAAAAGTATTGGTTAAAGCCGCCAAAACACTCACGTTATAAAACAATTCGTCTGTCAATTTCGGAATATGTGTATATAATGTAATATGTGGTTCAAAAGTAGGAGTTTTGAATAATTCGCTTAAAATATCAATAATTTTCTGGAAACGCTTTGACTCTTTTTCAGAAGGTAATAACCAGATGCTGTACATTATATATGTAGTTCAGAATAGTTTCAAATAAAGCGGCAAATATAAGAAAACCTAATCTGGCTACTTCGAAATTACCTTAATTATTTTTTCATTTATTGATAATAAATCATCCGTCACTTTCAAGCAATTTTCGTCATCAATTGCGATAAGCGAAACTTACCCTGTAGAATTTATATCTTATTCTCTGCAAATCTTAAAATGACTACAATTCTCGCTCCCTACATTCAAATTATTCGCAATAAATTATTATAACTTAATCTATTCTTCTGGTGATAAAATCTCATTAAAAAAGGTCGAACGTGTAGAACATTCGACCTTTTAAACACCTGATAATCAGCAATTTAAGCCATATTTGTATAAACAGCTTGAACATCATCATCTTCCTCGAATTTATCCAGCATTTTTTCAATATCGACCATTTGCTCGTCAGAAAAATCAACTGGTGAAGTTGGAAAACGTTGTAAGTCCGCCTTGTTGATTTTGATACCTTTTTCCTCAAAAGCGGTATTCATTGTGCCAAAATCTTTGTAATCGCCATAGGCGTAAACCGTTCCTTCGTCAATTTCGAACTCTTCTAAGCCGTAATCAATCATTTCTAACTCAAACTCCTCTTCGTCAAAACCTTCTGGCTTATCAAACTCAAACACTGCACGACGATTGAATAAAAACTCTAATGAACCTGTCGGTGCTAAACCGCCACCTGCTTTATTAAAATATGATTTTACATTAGCAATCGTGCGAGTTGTATTATCAGTGGCACACTCTACATAAACCAAAATTCCGTGTGGGCCTTTGCCTTCATAATTAACTTCTGTATAATTTTCGGCATCTTTCCCCATTGCCCGTTTGATAGCTTTTTCAATGTTATCTTTCGGCATATTTTGGGATTTTGCGTTCTGGATAGCTAAACGCAACTTTGCATTCATTTCTGGGTCGGGGCCACCTTCTTTAGCCGCAATTTGGATTGCTCTGGCCAATTTTGGAAATATTCTCGACATGTGTGCCCAACGTTTCTCTTTCGCTGCTCTTCGGTATTCAAATGCTCTTCCCATTGTATTTTTTTGTTAATCAATCGATTATATAATTTGAATCAACTATTTTTAAACTCATACTGTTTTTTCTGAATTGCGAAAATATTAATTTGATTTGTTTAAATGAAATTCTAATCCAAAATTCTATTTGGAGATTTCTACATATTTCACTTAGAGATTGTATTTTTATGCCAAATATCAACAACACGTAACCATTTATTAATAACGAATGTAGGCTGTTTTTGATACCTTACCTTTTTATTGAATTTCCGTACTTCATAAGTCATCATGTGATTTTTTATAAAAATCAGGCTGTTAAGTAGATATAACAACGCAACTTATCAAATGAATCATAAACTAAATCTTAGAAAAATTGGAGTCGCAGTCCTTGGAATTATTACCGTTATTTTAGGATTGATGAAAGGCAATGAGATTTTTCCTGAGCCAAATATTGAGAACAAACAAGCCGAACAAGCTACTCAACAGACAATTTCCGACAAGGAAAAAAATACGCAAATTGTCGATTTCAACGCAAGTGATAACAATCGAGCAACAGAAAAAGCCAAAGAAAATGTAACTGACGACTCACAACCCGACAATCAACGCCTAACTTATGAAGGCAAAACGTTAATCTTAACTCGACACGCAGAGTGTCGCATGGATTGCCGCAAAATTTCTAAAGCGGAAGTGATGGAAGTGATTGACGAAGGCAAAGAAAATAAACGAAAATCTAATCCGAATGATCCTCGTTGCCCGACGATTGCATTGGAAGATTGGACGGAAGATGGTCAACTGGTGAGAATCATTGTGGCGGATTGTGATCATGTAGCAAAACTGGTGACGGTAATTGATTTAAAAAATGATTATGATTGCTATTGTGAATAAACTGATTGTTGAATTATTTAATTTTTTTAATCATGTTTGACAGAACGAATCATGGGCGAATAGCTTTGATTTTAGCTATTTTATTGACAATTTTCATCTTCTTTATACAAAGGGATGATGAGCCTACGGAATTAATTTACAATGGTAAAACTGTTGAGATTTCAAGACATGCTGCCTGTAGAATGGACTGTCGAGAAATTACGATGTCAGATGTTCGAGCCGTTTTAAAAAATGGAAAATTAAACGATAAAAAGTCAGAACCTAATGCTCCTCGATGTCCAAAATTCGCTATTGATGGCTCAACCAGAAATAAAGAAGCTATGAGAATTATTGTTGCAGATTGCGAAAGTGAAGCGACTTTAGTTACTGTTATTGATCTGAAAAATGATTATGATTGTGATTGTAAATGAATTAGTCGTTTGTCCTAATGAAATCGATACAAACAATTAATTTTACAATTAGAGATTTATAGCGTAAATATCCGCATTGGTATAATTTTAACTGATTTTATGGAAAAAAGTCGCATTTAAGTGTTCTAAAATTTAGAATTATCAACAAATTTGCGGATAATTGACTATTGAATATTTCACGATTAAAAAATAAAAATAAGGTAATTGTATAAACCTTTATCATCGAGATTTCGGGATAAGTTCCTTGTACTTTATACCTCATACCTAATACTTATAAAAATGGATAAATTAATAGGAGTTTTTACAAAATTACCAGGTGTTGATGAACGAAGTGCTCAGTTTTTGGTTGATGCGTTGAGCAAAAATAACTTACCTGGCTTTGATTATTTAGAGTTTAAAGAAGCAGTCGGTAGGTTGGAAGCTATGAACATGGACGAAAATACCGCTATTCAATCGGCTTATGCTACGGCTTCGACAATGGGTTTGACGAAAGCAAAACTGTTAGAAACGGCAAATTATTACAAGAAAATATTGGCGAGTGAGCAAGGAAAATTCGCTCAAGCTTTACAACAACAGACGAAAATTCAAATCGCTGGTAAACAAAAAGAAATCACTAATACTCAGACGGTTATTGAGCAGAAAAAAGCTCAAATTGACCGTTTGCACTTAGAAATTGCAAAGCACGAAGAACATGTTGCAAAAGCTCAAGAACAAATCGAAAATTCAAAGTATAAAATATTCAATGCCAAGGAAAACTTTGAAAAAACATACTCAATCATAGAAGGCGAATTGTCTGACGATATTAGTAAAATTACGACGATTTTACCTTAATAAGATTGAAAGGTCTGAGTGTTTAAATGTTTGAGTCTTTAACGATATTTGAATATTTGAACACTCGAACATTTAAACAAAAAAAAATTCATGCCGAAAAAATCTTTTTGGAAAAGACCCGAAGGTATAACGGGTACGATTGTGTTAGCGGGTTTGGTGGCAGGAGTCGGTTATGTCGGCGTGACCTTCGCACAAGCAATTTCGGAGGCGTTGCAAAATCATGTGACCTTAGGAATTACGATTACAGCGTTGGCAGGCTTAGCGTACATGATGATTGATCCGAAGATGCGTAACTTGATTTGGTACAGTTATAAAAGTGTGATGCGTTGGATTACAAGCTGGTTTGTGCAAGTAGATCCGATTGGTGTTTTAAAATCATATATCAACGATTTGCGTAAAAATCACCGAAATATGAGTAAACAAATCGGTGCGCTACGAGGGCAAATGCGTCGTTTACACAAAACTATCACGGACAATAGCAACGGCATCAAAAAAAGTACTCAAATGGCTCAGCGAGCCAAAATGAACAATCAACAATCACAACTTGCTTTAGAATTACGAAAAATCGGTCGATACAAACAATCAAATCAAAAGCTGGAGGTACTTTATAAAAAAATGGAAGTACTGCACCGAGTTTTGAAAAAAATGTATGACAATTCAGAGATTTTATTAGAAGATTTAAAAGATCAAGTTAAGATAAAAGAAGTCGAACGAAAAGCAATTCATGCGTCTTATTCTGCGATTCAGTCCGCTAAGAATATTATTTCAGGTAATAAAGATCAACGCTATATGTTCGATGAAGCGATGGAAGCTCTGGCTGAAGATGTCGCTTTGAAAGTGGGTGAAATGGAGCGTTTTATGGATGTCTCTTCTAATTTTATGAACACCATCGATTTGCAACAAGGTGTCTTAGAGGATGATGGTCTGAAAATGTTAGAAGAATGGGAACGTAAAAGTGATTTATTGTTATTAGACGGAAAATTAGAGGATAGCGTTTTGGATTTGAACGAAAAACCTCAAGAAAAAGTCAAGCAACCTCTTAAAAAGAAAAAAATTAACTTGGAGGATGATAACCTGTATAATGATCTTTTTTAAGTCTGAAATCTTTCCCTCGTCTTATTTAAAACCCAAAAAATATTCAAAAAAGTCTGTCAAAAAAATAGTTAATTTTACTCCGAAGCCAAAGCTTCGGAGCCAGATACGATTATTTTAACTTTAACGCTCGTGTCATTTCTCGTTTGCCCGGTGGTCCAGGAATCGCCTCGACTGTAAAACCGACTGCTTTCAAATCTCGTTTGAATTGTCCTTTAGCACAATAAGTAACAAGAATACCGTTCGTTTTCAGTGCTTTATACATAGCATTTAATAATGGAATTTCCCATAACTCGGGCTGTGACGTAGGTGCGAAAGCGTCAAAGTAAATAATATCGAATTGATTATGATACGCTAACTCTTGAAACATTTTCTTAACTTTCGTCAATTTAAAATGTGCATTAAGAGCAATACATTTCTCCCACGCTGTTCCATGAATTTTGTTTAAAATAAGCTGACCTTCAGGCTCTTGAATCTGTGTCGCATAATTTAAATTACTGGCGACTTCTTGCGAAATCGGATAAGCTTCAACACCGGTATAATCAATCGTCAATCCTCGTTTTTCACTTTCGAAATAAGTCATAAACGCATTTAAACCAGTGCCAAAACCAATTTCTAAAATAGAAATATCGGATTGTTCTACGGCTTTTAATCGCAATCCTGCATTGATAAAAACATGTTGTGTTTCCTGTATTGCACCATATTTTGAATGGTAACTGACACCATATTTTTCTGAAAAAATAGAATGCGAACCGTCTTGAGTCTCAAAAAGCATTTTGTAGTGATTATAAAATAAAACGCACATTGTTTCATCGTCCATATTTTATGACGGACAGCAATCTCCGTTTTACTTTTATCTAATATTATTGAACTGCTAATTATAAATTAAGAAGTAAATAATCAATCAAAATAAATTGTTGTCTGAATTGCATAATTATTCTTAATTTCATTTTATCCTGTTTTGTGAACACCAGACGAAACCACAAAAAACGTAAAAGTCGGTTGATACGAACGCTGTAACTTTGTGATTTAATCTTAATAAAAATAAGGTGTATTCATATTCACATTACCCCAAAATCTTGCTTTGCGAATCACCTGCCCCTCTCGGTACAAATACGGTTTTCCATCTTCTGCAACCATCGGAATATGCGGCTGACGAGGCGGATTCCAACCTTTTGGAATGAATGGTAAATCGTGAATAAGCCGATTTTGTAACACATGACGAACTTGTTCTGCGTCAATACCGACATTCATTGAAACTTGTTGATGATAAGGCAATAACCGAATAATTTGAGCCGCCAAAATTCCGTGTGAATTATCGGTAAATCGTGCACCAGACATATCTTCATAACCTGAAGGATTCGGATAATCGTCATAAATCGGTTGAACTGTCATATAAAAAGGGTCGCCCGTCCAAAGTGTCATTTGTAGTGCCAAATACGTAAATTCATCCATTCTATAACGAAATGTCGCTCCGGCTGTTCGATATCTATCATGCGGAATAAATGAAAACGCATCATTCTCTGTAATAAATGTCAGGCGATTCAACTGAATCGAAATTGTCCCTGTTTTTTGGTTCATTTGATGGACATCGTTGTAAAAATTATAAGCGTAACCAATATGATTTTGTTGTCCAGTTTGATTACCTAAAATATCAATCATTGCTATAAAATCATCGGTAGCGTTTTCGCCAAAACCATAAATTATACCGACCGAATTTTGAGTTTCTAAGCCACCATCTTGTATTCCAAATGTACGGATATTCCAAAAATTCGTAGTTTGCCCATTCAACTGAAATTGACGATACGTCGCAAAACCTTTAGCTGTAATTCCTATTCGATTGACTTGTGTTCCGAAAGTTAGGCTCACACCTATTGTGCCACCGAAGTTAAGGTCTTGAGCAATTAAACAAGTAGGAATAGTGAATAGCAATAACAATATCCAACGCATAAGTATGATTTATAAAATTCAGTTGCAAAGAAATATAAAATATGAAGAAATAGTAGAATTTCTATTCAAATTCATATTTCTTGTGTAGCGAAAACAATCTGTCAATATTCTCTTTGATTGATTTTATTAATCACTAAATTAATTAATATAATCAAAACAATTTTTATGTTTTATCAACTCGTCAAGATAAAAGTAGTCAACTGTTTTTTATCAAATCCGTATTTTTGACAACTTTTTACGAATATTTTTAATTTTAATGTCGTATTTTTACGCAAATAAGTGATATTATTTTTCAGGTGTTAGATTTTTAGACGTCAGGTATGCAATTCAAAAAGTTATCCTACCTCTCAAATCTCACACCTCAAATTCAAACATTGGAAAATCTTTTTCAACCTTCTGCAACTGTTCAGACTTACGTAACTGTGATTTTACCGTTGGCTTTACCCAAGGAATATACTTATCATGTGCCGTTAGAAATGGTCGAACAGATTCAACCTGGGATTCGGGTAGAAGTACAATTTGGTAAAAATAAGCTGTATTCGGCCTTAGTTTATAAAGTATTAGATGAAAAACCAGAAGCCTATACACCTAAGCCGATTGTATCCGTTTTAGACGACAGTCCAATTGTTACCGAAAAACAATTTACATTTTGGAAATGGATTGCGAAATATTATTGCTGTACCGTCGGTGAGGTAATGAATGCGGCGTTGCCAAGCGGCTTAAAGTTAGCAAGTGAAACAAAATTAGTTTTATCTCCGATTTTTGATGGTGATTTTAGTGAGTTGAATGACCGTGAATATTTAATTGCGGAAGCATTAACGATTCAAAATGAGTTAACGATTGATGAAGTTCGCAAGATTGTAAATCTGAAATCCGTTTATCATTTGATTGATGGTTTATTGGATAAAAAAGTGATTTCTATTGAGGAAGAGCTCAAGCAAAAATACAAACCTAAAACCATTGATTGCGTTCAATTAGCAGAGCCATATCAATCTGACAATGACTTGCTGCGACACGCTTTCGAGCAAATTGAACGAGCAACTCGACAAACCGAAGCCTTAATCGGTTTTGTCCAGTTATCTCGACAAAAAAAAGATATTACACGCAAAGAATTATTAGAGTTTACCAATGTAAGTTCTGGCATTATCAACACTTTAGTAAAACGTGGAATTTTAGAAATTTATAAAAAAGAGTTGAGTCGTCTAAACGAGTATGAGGACGATCTGCAAGATACTTTTCCGTTAGCCAAACAACAGCAACAGGCTATTTTAGAAATCAATCAAATTTTTGACAAACAAGATGTTTTATTATTGCACGGTGTAACGGGAAGTGGCAAAACTCGGGTTTATACCGAACTCATTGAGGCAACTATGAAACGTGGCGAACAAGTGATTTATCTCTTGCCTGAAATTACGTTGACCGCTCAAATTATTAACCGTTTACAAAAGATTTTTGGTGATGATATTGCCGTTTATCATTCCAAATTTAATAATTCAGAACGGGTAGAAATTTGGCAATCTGTTTTAAATGGAAAATCTGTTGTAGTTGGTGCAAGGTCGAGTATTTTTCTGCCTTATCGTAATTTAGGTTTAATTATCGTCGATGAAGAACATGACCCTTCCTTCAAGCAAATTGACCCCGCCCCTCGCTACAATGCTCGTGATATGGCGGTTTTGTTGGGGCAAATGCACAATGCTAAAGTAATCTTAGGCACGGCTACGCCTTCGATTGAAACTTACCAAAATACGATTAATAAAAAATATGGTTTAGTCGAAATGAAGGAAAGGTTTGGTGGTTTGCAGATGCCAAAAATCAAAATTGTTGACCTCAAAGAAGAAACTCGCAAAAAGAAAATCAAGTCACATTTTTCATCCGTTTTATTAGAAGAATTATCTGCCGCATTAGAACGTGGCGAACAGGCGATTTTATTTCAAAACCGTCGAGGTTATGCTCCTACCCTACGCTGCGAAACTTGCGGCTGGAACTCACAATGTATCAATTGTGATGTCACTTTGACCTATCATAAATATTCGCAAACATTAAAATGTCACTACTGCGGACACAATACAAAAATTCCGCAATCTTGTCCAGCTTGTGGCCAACAAAAACTGATTATTAAGGGCTTTGGAACAGAAAAAATAGAAGATGATTTACAAATTCATTTGCCTAATGCAAAGATTGGACGAATGGATTTTGATACGGTTCGTACCAAAAATGCACATTCAGAAATTATTAGTAAATTTGAGCAAAAAGAACTTGATATCTTAGTCGGAACACAAATGGTGACAAAGGGTCTGGACTTTGATAATGTTGGTGTTGTTGGCGTTTTGAGTGCCGATCATTTGCTACACTTTCCGGATTTTCGAGCGTCAGAACGAGCCTTTCAACTCATTACGCAAGTCAGCGGTCGAGCTGGTCGAAAGAAAAAACAAGGCTTAGTAATCATTCAGGCTTATGATACTGAACATCCTGTTTTGGCGGAAGTGTTTAGTAATGATTTTGAGAATTTTTTCCGTCGTGAAATCATGGAACGGAAATCGTTTTTGTATCCACCGTTCAATCGCTTAATTAAAATTCAAATTAGTCACCGAAAAATTGATAGATTGAAATTTGCAGCAGATTATTTTGCCACTTTCTTAAAAGAAAAATTAGGTTCAAGAGTACTTGGCCCGACCGAACCTGGGATTCCGAGAGTTCGAGGATATTATTTGCGTGATATTATGATAAAGATAGAACGAAACGCCAAAGTCATCAACGCCACAAAAGATTTGGCGACTCAAATCGCTCAACGTTTGGTGCGTGAAAAAGGCATGTCAAGTACGAAAATTAATATTGATGTTGATCCGTATTGATTTTGATCTATAAAAGGCATAAAGAAAACAAAAATTTATATTTAACTCCTTTTGTTTTCCTTATGCCTTTTGTAGTAAAATCAACCCAGACTTTCCGCAACTCGACAAATCTCTAACCAAGTATTATCAATATGTTCCCGAGTGACGTTCGTTTGAGCGATTATAATTCTAATAAAATAAACACCGTTGATTTTGGTATGTGACAAGTACATTTTTCCACTTTCGTTTAATAATAACAGCAGTTTTTCATTCAGCTGATTTAAAGTATCTGAATCCTCAATTCCCTCTGGTTTGAATCGAAAGAAAACGCCATTCAGAGAACGAGGATAAACGGTTTCAAAATTTGTATTTTCTACGACTTTTGCCTCAAAGGCTTTCGCCAAATCAATATGAAAACGGAGTTTTTCTCGTAAACCTTCGACCCCAAAATTTCGGATTACAAACCATAATTTTAACGCTCGAAATCTTCGTCCCAACGGAATGCCCCAATCTCGATAATCATTGACTTGACCACGAGTTTTTGTTTTCAGATATTCAGGTAAAACTGAAAAAGTATGTATCAAAGCATCGGCATCTTTGACAAAATAAGCGGAGCAATCAAAGTTCGTAAACAACCATTTATGCGGATTAAAAACAAAAGAATCCGCCAATTCGATGCCATCAATCATATTCCGATATTCGGGCAAAATCAAAGCGGAACCAGCATACGCAGCGTCTAAGTGTAACCAAATATTATACTTCTGACAAATTTCTCCGACCGGTCGCACATTATCAATCGCAATCGTACTTGTAGTGCCGAGTGCTAACATAACGAAAAGCGGTTGAAAACCATTTTTAATATCGTCTTGAATCGCTGTTTCCAATGCTTTCACATTAATTGTGCAATCGTCATTTACAGCAATTTTTACTAAATTTTCAATGCCTAAACCAGCGATTTTTACCGCTTTATCAATCGAGGAATGTGTTTGAGTTGAGCAGTAAACACGATATTTTGGCGTATTTTCAAATCCTTCTTGATTGACTTGATAATCGCTTAATTTTTCTCTTGCAGTCAATAAAGCTGCTAACGAAGCGGTCGAAGCAGTATCTTGAATCACCCCTTGCCAGTCGTTCGGCAACGTCATCATTTGCTTGAGCCAGTTCATCGTTTTTTCCTCCAATTCGGCAGCAGCAGGCGAAGTATCCCAAATCATACATTGAGCCGCCAGTGTGGACATCAGCATTTCGGCTAAAAGGGACGGATAACTCGAATTTGCAGGAAAATACGCATAGAAATTTGGACTTTGCCAATGCGTTATACCTGGCAAAATAATATTTTTAAAATCCTCAAAAATCGCTGCAACTTCCTCGCTTTCTGTCGGTGGATTTTCAGGAATTTGATTATAGATTTCCTTTGGTTTTACCTGCGATTTGACGGGATATTGTTCCACATTTTCAATATAATCCGCCATCCAATCGACTAATTCGTGAGCCGCTTTCCGAAATGTTTTGTTGGTAAGTTGATTCATTGTAATAAACTATTAAATGATTGGGTATCAATACATTTTATAAAAATAGGATTTACAAGATACAAAATACCTCATAAATCCTATAATTATTTATCAAACAGCTGTTGACTGAAAACTGCCAACTGCCAACTACTTTATCTTTCCCTCCGAAACTGCCGTCACACCTGCAAACTTATTCAAATAACGAAA
>CBFIHR010000055.1:0-29244 GCA_965662365.1 Saprospiraceae bacterium | reverse complement strand
TACAAAACAGCAGATGATTTATTTTATGCTGTCAATCGTATTTGTAATGCTATTGGGAAATACCTTTTTTTGAATTATTCCATACCTGAATTTTAGTTGTATTTATTTTTGAACCGTTACTTAATTAATTCTAAAAAAACCATTGTGATTCCACTTCAATCTTTGCATTTACTATCATTAATATCTTATAAACTGTTATCGTTAACGGTTGATTTATTTATAAAAATGACTTTTTACTTACTTAAAGTTGCATGTTCTCCGAATTTGCTACGTTTTTGTTGGTTCTATGTATACTGACACAATCTATAAACCTATTGCGAAAATTTTTGAAAAAATTAGGTGTACGAACTACATTTTATTAGCGTAAATTTATAATAGGCCATGAGGTTTTGAAATGGTTTCTTTTGGGGGAGGTTTAATGATTATTTGGTTCTCTGAAAATTCTCCTTTTACAAAAGACTTGAATAATATAGTGTTTGAAGGAGAACTTAATGTAGTTGCCTAAAAAAATTAGGAAAGTGGTATTAAGAAAATGAATTTTTTTAGTTTTTCGATATTACGGTCATTTTGGATAAATAGATAGGATAAGTAATGAGTGATAATTTATAAATTATTGATTATAAAACTATTAAGGAATCATTAAGACTTTCTTAATCCAAAAAATGGTCTAAAATAATTATTGAAGTAGATTATAGAAGGATTATATTTTGAAAATAGATTATGAAAATATTTAGATTTCTATATATGAAAGTGCGATAAATTTCTATCTTTGCGGCAAATCATTACCTTCATCAATCTTCTTTTCAACGGAAATGAGGACGAAATTAGCAAGAATTAGAAATTGCATAAAAAAATGATTTTTCTCATTTTTTTATAAGAAAGCGTTTTTGTTCGCCTTTTTTTTAAAAATCGTAATTATATTTCGGTTTTTCTAAGAAAGGAGAAATAGAAAATGGGTTTGTTAATAGGTTGTTAAAATACTGTTTATTTAGATGTCATCTAAATAATGATATAGTGTCACAAATGAGTTGGTAAAACATTTTTCACGTTGTAAATTTGCGTGACAAACAGGTGACATGTAAAGTGATAATCAATACATGTTATATTTTAGTCAAATAGAAAGTCAAAAAAACATTTAAATAATATACGATGCTACGTAAAAATTTACTACAAGTACTACTGGCATTCTTCTTTGTTCAGGTTGCCTTTGTGGCGACGGCACAAGATGGAAAAGCATTATTTCAAAATAATTGTGCCTCTTGTCATGCTAAGAACATGAAGACTAACGCAACTGGTCCCGCACTTGGAGGTACTCAAGAACGTTGGGCTGATTATCCAGAAGCAGATTTGTATAGTTGGATTCGTAATTCTCAAGCAATGATTGAGGCGGGTCATCCTCGTGCGAATGAGTTATGGGACGAATGGGGACCAACAGTAATGACTTCTTTCCAAAATTTGAAAGATGAAGAAATCGCTGCGATTTTATCTTATATTGATGAAGTTTATACAGCGGTACCTGAAGTAGTTCAAGTTGAAGGAAACGGAGCTGAAGGTGCAACGGAGGATTCAGGAAATTCAACTTTGTATTTCACTATTCTATTTGCAATCTTAGCCTTATTAGCGGTTGTGTTAGCTCGAATTATTTCGAACTTAAATCACATGGCTAAAGTAAAAGCTGGTGAGGATCCAGGAGAACGTCAAACTTTAGTACAGTTATTAACTGATAAGCGTTTATTAGCATTCTTGACTTTCATATTTGTAGTAATAACAGGTTATACCACGGTTAATAATGCAATCAATATGGGACGTCAGCAAGGATATGCACCGGAGCAGCCTATTAAATTCTCTCACGTCACACACGCAGGCGAAAATAAGATAGATTGTCAATATTGTCACGATGGAGCAAGACGTAGTAAACATTCTGTGATTCCTGCTACGAATACTTGTATGAATTGTCACGCAGCTATTAAAGATGGTTCTAAATACGGTCGTGCAGAGTTGACTAAAATATATGCTTCAATTGGTTTTGACCCTACAAAAGGCGCAGGGCAGTATATTGAGGATTATGAAAATATGAAACAAGAAGATATTGAAAAAATCTTCAAGAAGTGGTTAACTGATGGTTTCGCAGAGGATGTTCAAGCTGGTAAATTGACAGCAAGTGAAGCAACTGTAGAAGCTGAGAAGTTATTGGGTCCTGTAATGGCACAAGCACAAAAGCCGATTGGTTGGACTCGTATTCACAACTTACCAGATCACGCTTATTTCAATCACGCACAACACGTAACTGTAGGTGAAGTAGAATGTCAGACTTGTCACGGTAAAGTGGAGGAGATGGAAGTTGTACAACAGTACTCACCTTTGTCAATGGGTTGGTGTATTAACTGTCACCGTCAGACGGAAGTACAGTTCGAGGATAACGAATACTATGAAGCTTATCAAAATTACCACGAAGATTTGAAGAATGGTAAATTAGATAAGATAACGGTAGAAGATATCGGAGGTTTGGAGTGTCAAAAGTGTCACTACTAATCGATTGGCAATAGTTAGTAAGCAGCCTATAGTGAGCAGTGCTTCAGTTTGAAACAAAATTTAAAACTAATCAAGTGTGGGTTATTCGTAAGTAATAATTCATATTTATATAAAATATCGCTTTCAGTCCATGAAACAAGAAAATCAAAATATTTGGGTAAGTGTTGAGGATTTGAATAACGAGCCAGAATTCGTTGAACGTTCAAAGCAGGAGTTTTTTGAGTTGCCTGTAGTCGAAGCAATGAGTTCAGATGAGAACGTCATTGAAGAAGCGACGAAAAATAGTAATCGTCGTGACTTCTTAAAATACATGGGATTTGGTTTGACAGCAGCGACTATCGCAGCGAGTTGTGAAACGCCTGTTCGTAAAGCTATCCCTTATGTAGTCAAGCCTGATGCTATTGTTCCGGGTGTTGCTACATATTATGCCTCTACTTTTGTGAAAGGTGGTGATGTATGTCCTGTAGTTATTAAGACTCGTGAAGGTCGTCCTATCAAGATTGAGGGAAATGTTATGTCTGCAATGACAGGCGGTGGAACAAGCGCAAGGGTACAAGCTTCTATTTTGGAGTTATATGATACTGCGCGTGTCCGTAAAGCAGCCGCACCTAATAAAAAGGGTAAGGTAAAAGATACTTCTTGGGACAAATTAGATGAGAAAATCAAGGGTGAATTAAAACCTGATGCAAGTATTCGTATTGTCACAAGTACGATTGTTAGCCCTTCTATTAATGCTGCTATTGAAGACTTCAAGGTCGCTTATCCTAATACGCAGGTAGTTACTTATGACGCAGTCTCTGCTTCTGGTTTGTTAGATGCGAATGAGGAGAATTTTGGACAGAGAGTTGTCCCTAGTTATGACTTTTCAGCTGCTAAGGTTGTTGCTACTTTTGGAGCTGACTTCTTGGGTACTTGGATATCTCCAATTGAGTATGCGGCAGGTTTTGCGAAAGCACGTAAAGCAAATAAGGACATGATGAGATTATACGCTTTAGAGAGCGGAATGTCTCTGACGGGTTCTAATGCTGATCACCGTATATTTGTAAAACCTTCAGAGCAAGGTCAAGCGGTATTAGCCTTGTATAATGAAATTGCGAAAGCGAAGGGAGAAAGCTCGGTTTCTGCTCAGAAATTGAGTTATGCTAAGTCGAATCCAGCTATCAAAGAGATGGCAAAAGACCTATTAGCGGCAAACGGCTCAATCGTAATTTCAAATTCAAATGATAAAAATGTTCAAGTTGTAGTTAATAAAATCAATGATTTATTAGGAAACTACGGCAAGACAATCAGTTTCGCAAATCATTCTAATCAGCGTCAAGGTGACGACAAAGCGGTTAGTCAAATGATTGCAGATATGAAAGCTGGAAAAGTTGATGCAGTAATTATCAATGATGCTAATCCAGTATATGATGCACCAAACGCTTCTGAATTTGCAGCAGGTTTAAAGAAAGTAAAAACAGTTATCTCTTGTGATAGTTGGTTTACAGAAACATCTGAATATGCAAATTATTTAGCACCTCAAACGCACTTCTTAGAATCTTGGGGGGACGCAGAAGCTAAAAAAGGTCATTTCTCAGTCATTCAACCTACAATTGCTCCGTTACACGAAAATCGTCAGTTTATAGAATCATTGTTGGTTTGGGCAGGTGCTGAAATGACAACTGCTCATGATTATGTAAAGAATCTTTGGTCATCAACTGCCTTAGCAGGTGCGTTAGATACAACAATGGCTTGGGATAATGCTTTACATGATGGTGTCGTCAATGGAAGTGTAGGAGAAGCCGTAGCTACTTTCGCAGGTGATGTTTCGGCAGCAGCAGCTAAGGTAGAAAAAGGCGGAAAAGGAATTGAAGTAAGTTTCTATGAGTCTGTAAATATCGGTGGAGGGCAATATGCAAATAACCCTTGGTTACAAGAAATGCCAGACCCAATTAACCGTACGGTTTGGGACAACGTCTTGATGATTCCTGTTTCTTGGAGTGCTGACAAAGGAAACTATGTCAATGCAGAGGGCTTTGAAGGTTTGAAAGATGGTGATAAGATAGAATTAACAGTTGGTAAAAATACGTTTGAAACAGTTGTTGTTCGTCAATTCGGACAAATGCCTGGTACAGCGTCAATCGCTCTAGGTTATGGTCGTACAGAAGGGGGACGTGTGGCAAAAGGTGTTGGTAATGATGTTACACCAATGTTATCTACTTATAAAGATGGAAGTAGAAAGTATTTTGCAACAGGAGCAAAAGTATCAAGTAAGACAGGTGAGGATAAGGATTTCGCTTGTGTTCAGATGCATCATACAATGGGTGTATATGATACTGAAAAGCCTGAAGTGAATGTCGATGAGAAATTATTTGCTTTCCAAGGATCATTGACAAAGCGTTCTATCATTCGTACAGCAAATCTTAGTGAATTAGATACAAAGATTGATGACTTAAAGCATGAGCGTGAGCATCACCAGAAATTGAATAATTATTCATTATACGATGGTCATGATTATGACTATGAGCAAGGGCATCACTGGGGAATGAATGTTGATCTAAGTGCTTGTATCGGTTGTGGAGCTTGTCAAGTAGCTTGTGTTGCTGAGAACAATGTTCCGATGGTCGGAAAGCATGAAGTAAGTATTCATCATGAGATGACTTGGATTAGAATTGATCGTTATTTCTATGGCGACGTTGAAAATCCAAGTGTTGTTTATCAACCTATGATGTGTCAACATTGTGACAATGCCCCTTGTGAAAATGTTTGTCCGGTTGCAGCAACGAATCATAGCTCAGAAGGATTAAATCAAATGACCTATAACCGCTGTATTGGTACACGTTATTGTGCGAATAACTGTCCTTACAAAGTCCGTCGTTTCAACTGGTTAGATTATACAACAGCTGATTTATTCGCTTGGAATGAACCAGGAATGGGTGTTGGTGGTGAAACTCCTTACTATGCGGATAACTTAACTCGTATGGTATTGAATCCAGATGTAACGGTTCGTTCTCGTGGGGTTATTGAGAAGTGTTCATTCTGTGTTCAAAGAATTCAAGAGGCGAAATTGACGGCTAAAATCGAAAAGCGTAAATTACGTGATGGCGACTTAAAAGTAGCTTGTCAAACAGCTTGTCCAACAGGAGCAATCACATTCGGTGATATGAATGATAAGAATAGTGAGATTAGCCGTGAATTGGCTGCTGATAGAACTTATAAAGTTTTAGAGGAAGTAAACACAGCATCTTCTGTTGGTTATCAGATGAGAATATCGAATAAAAATGAAAAAATTGGATAGTTGTTTATTTAATAACTATTCTTAGATAAAAAACTAATTGAAGTTCCGTTTTGACGGAATCTAAATATTTTAAAAATAAATTAGACCATGGGTTCAGTTATAGCTCCAGTAAGAGATCACTTAGTCGAGGGTAGCAAAAGCTACCACGATATTACGGAGGACATTTGCCGACCAACGGAGACAATGCCTAAAACGATGTGGTTAGTTGCCCTACTACTTTCAGTAGCAACATTGACTATACTTATTGTTTCGATTGCCTACACAATATGGGTTGGTATTGGTACTTGGAATTTGAATAGGACAATTGGTTGGGGTTGGGATATTACCAACTTCGTTTGGTGGATTGGTATTGGTCATGCTGGTACATTAATCTCTGCCATCTTGTTGTTATTCCGTCAGAAATGGCGTACAGGTGTAAACCGTGCAGCAGAAGCGATGACAATCTTCGCAGTAATGTGTGCAGGTTTGTATCCGCTAATTCACATGGGACGTATTTGGTTAGGATTTTTCATTTTCCCTTATCCAAACACAAGAGGTCCTTTGTGGGTAAACTTTAATTCACCATTACTTTGGGATGTATTTGCGATTTCGACTTATTTAACTGTATCATTATTATTCTGGTATACAGGTTTAGTTCCTGATTTCGCTACACTTCGTGATCGTGCAAAAGGTTTCCGTAAAACAATCTATAACTTTTTATCTTTTGGTTGGACTGGTTCTGCGAAGCACTGGCAACGTTGGGAAGCTTTATCATTAGTTTTGGCAGGTTTGGCTACTCCTTTAGTACTTTCTGTACATACGATTGTATCATTTGATTTCGCAACATCTGTTATTCCAGGTTGGCATACAACTATTTTCCCTCCTTATTTCGTTGCAGGAGCTGTTTTTTCAGGATTCGCAATGGTATTGACTTTAATGCTCATCGTTCGTAAAGTATTGAATTTAGAGGAATACATCACATTGAATCATATTGAGTCAATGAACAAAATCATTGTCTTAACAGGTACAATTGTTGGGGTTGCTTACTTGACAGAGTTATTCATTGCTTGGTACTCAGGGTACGTTTATGAGCAGTCAGCATTTTACAATCGTGCGGTTGGTATTTATTGGTGGTCATATTTCGGAATGATGTTCTGTAATGTAATCTCTCCTCAAATGTTCTGGTCTAAAAAATTACGTAGAAATATTACCTTTACGTTCTTTATGTCAATCATCATTAATATTGGGATGTGGTTTGAACGTTTCGTAATTATCGCTACGACATTAGCGCGTGATTATTTGCCATCAAGCTGGAGTTATTATATTCCTTCATGGACAGAAATCGGATTGTATGTTGGTTCATTCGGTTTATTTTTCACTTTGTTCTTGTTATTTACTCGTGTTGCACCGGTAATTGCAATTGCTGAGGTAAAATCAATTTTGAAAACCGCTGGTGACCAGTATATCAAAGCAAATGCTGATAAATTAGCAGGAAAGAAAAATACTGTTGAAGAAGCAGCTCATTAATTGAGATTTACTGTTGAGTTACTGAACTATTTTATTCGATAAAAGAATTAAGCGTTCAATAATAAAATAGTTTGACAATAAAAAAATTAAAATAATAATTGAGCAGAGCTATAAATGTTCGTTGTTTATAGTTCACGGTTCATAATTCATATAAAAATGTCTGATACTAAAGAAGTTTTATTCGGGTTATACGATGATGAACAAGACCTTATGAAAGCTATCAAGGAAGCTAATTCTAAGGGTTTAGAAATCATGGATGTATATACGCCCTTCCCTGTTCACGGTTTGGATCACGTGATGGGATTAAGCGAATCTCGTTTACATCAAGCGGGTTTTGTTTATGGAATGTTAGGAACATTGACAGCATTCGGGTTCATGTCTTGGGTATTTACCCGTGATTGGCCGATTATTTTTGGTGGAAAACCTTATTTCTCTGCACCGTCTTTTATTCCGATTACTTTCGAATTAACAGTATTATTTGCTGCAATCGGTATGGTAGTGACATTCTATGTAGTATCAGGTTTAGGTCCAGGCATTACGAATCGCTATTTACATCCACGTATTACTGATGATAAATTCTGTATTGCATTCGAAACAGAAGGAAAGTCGGACAGTGATTTAGCAGGAATTCGTAATTTCTTTGGCACAACAGGTGCATCAGAAATTCACCAAAAAGAGGTTTAGTTGCTATTTCAGTCTAACTAAGTCAAATTCTATTTGAAAAATCTATATTAAGAATATTTATAAAATGGAAAATAAAGGTCGTTTATTCTTATTGTTGGGTATTATTGGGCTTTTCGTGTTGTCGAGAGTAGCTTGCAATAAGAGTGATGGAAATCATCCAGGATATGAGTATATGCCGGATATGGCACACTCAATCGCTTACGAAGCAAATACGGAAAATTACTACAGTCTAAACAGATGGAGTAGTGAAGAGGAGTATCTTGAATACGCTCAACCTCGTAAACCTATTTCAGGGACTGTTCCTCGTGGACAGGCTGGTACGGTAGGTCGTCCTGACATGGCTGATGCCCTGCAAGGAACACCCGTCAATGGTTATGTTCCTTACTATTATGGTGATACTGAGGAAGAACGTGCTTTGGCTATGGCAGACCCTAGTATTAGTCGTGCGAATTATATGCCGACAATTACTGATAGTGAAATGAGTCAGGCGAAAGAGCTATATGAAATATTCTGCGGTATTTGTCATGGTGAGAAAGGTGATGGAGCTGGTTATTTAGTTCGTGATGGAGGTAAGTATCCTGCAGCACCTTCTAATTATTTGAATGAAGAGTTTCTAGCAGCTACAGACGGACGTTATTATCATGCGATTATGCATGGTAAGAATGTTATGGGAGCTTACAAAGATAAAGTCTCATTCAAAGAGCGTTGGATGATCATTCATTACATACGTTCCTTACAGCATAAAGCGACTGATGAAACTAATTCTCCTTATCCTTTCTTAGCAAGCGCTGAATCTGCTGTGCAGGAAGAGCCTGTTCTAGTCGAGGACGAAAATGCGGAAACTGAGCAAGAAACTCAAGAAAATTAGAATCAGTATCAGCGTAAAATTGTTATAAAAAAAGAAAAATCCAACTGCATTATTCAAGTATAAATTAATAGCAGTTATTTCATAAAAATATTAATACTACCAAAATGAATCAGTTTACCTTTACGAATAAGGAAAAAAGGTTCTCAATCGCTTTAATGATTGTAGGAGTTGTTGCAATAGTTTGGGGGCTTTTTACAGGCGAACATTCAGGAACAAGAACTTGGACTAATATTCTTCATAATACCGTATTCTTTACAGGAATTGCTTTCATGTCGTTATTTTTACTTGCTGCACACACAACAGCTTATGCAGGTTGGTTTACACCATTCAAGAGAGTGTGGGAGTCAATGTACGCATTCTTACTAGCAGGAGTTATTTTAACAGGTTTAATTGTGATTGGATTGTGGGCAGATTTACATCACATCTATCACTGGGCGGCAGACGGAATTACAGATCCTACTAGCTCACATTATGATGAGATTATTGCAGGAAAATCAGGACTTCTAAATAAGTTCGGTTTTACTCTAGGAACAGTCGTATTAGTAGCAATTTGGTGGTTTTTCGGTAGAAAATTGCGTGCATTGTCAATCGAACAAGAAACGGCGGGTTATGAAACTACTTACAAGAAAATCAAAGTTTGGGCAGGTGCATTCATGCCAGTTGCTGGTTTTTCAAGTTTCGCAGTAGTTTTATATTTAGTAATGTCTGTTGATCCTCATTGGTATAGTACTTTGTTCGCTTGGTATAATGCGGCAAGTTGGGTGGTATCAGCAGTAGCTGCAACTATCGTTTTATTGATTTACTTGAAAGATAAAGGCTATTTATCAAATGTAAATGATAGTCATTTCCATGACTTGGGTAAATACTTATTTGGTTTTAGTATCTTCTGGACTTACTTGTGGTTTTCTCAGTTCATGTTAATTTGGTATGCTAACGTCGGTGAAGAAACAGTCTATTTCCAGTACCGTCGTGATAACTTCCCATTATTATTCTTCATGAATGTGGGACTTAACTTTGCTTTACCATTATTAATCTTGATTCGTAATACTTCAAAGCGTCGTATGGGAATCATGGCATTCATGGCCGGTTTACTTTTGTTCGGTCATTGGATTGATTTCTTCTTGATGATTAAGCCTGGAGCTTGGCATGAGATAGAGATGCACGCAGCACATGATGATCACGGACATGAGGATACTCATCACGAAGAACATTCTGATGCTTCAACTATCAGTTATAATGAAGCTAAAGCTGTTTTTACTCAAAATCATGAGGGAGAGGCGCATCATGACGAAGGACAACATACAGAAGCTGATAATCATAGTCATGCCGATGCGACACATGCCGACGAGCATGGTCACGCTGAGGATCACACAACAGCGGGGCATGATGCACACGGTCATGAAGAGCACGCTGCTGCAACTGTTTTAGGATTTCACTTACCAGGTGGAGTAGAAATAGGAACAATGTTAGGTTTCTTAGGATTATTCTTATTTATTTTCTTCACTTCTTTGTCTAAAGCTGGGTTAACTCCTAAAAACGATCCTTATTTGGATGAGGGTGAACACCACAACTATGATGTGCAAGGTTTCTAATAATGTATTTTATTTAGATAAAATCTAAAGAAGATATTTTGTTGAACTCTAATATGCTTGTAGCATTTTATATATGCTATTTTTGTTAGAGAAATAATTTGAAAATCATTATCGAAAAAATAAATTATAATGACTGCTTTAGTAATTATATTAACAATCGTTCTCGCTATCGTCGTAATCATTCAGATTGGACGATTATCTGAGCTTGCAGCCAAAATACGTGGCGAAAAGGAAGCAGAAGCGGAAAGTGATAAACGCAATGCTTACGGCATGATGGTATTCCTTGTGTTATTCCTTTTGTTTACAATTGGTTCAGCTTTTTACTATAAAAATTCCATTTTATGGTTTGGTCCACATGTATCTGCCTCTGCTCATGGTTCTTCATTAGATAAAATATTCAACGTGACATTATTCTTCACGGGGATTGTATTTGTTGCGACTCAAGTGCTATTATTCTGGTATGCTTACAAATATCGTAAGCAAGAAGGAAAGAAGGCTTTATATATTTCTCATAATAATAAATTAGAGGTTATCTGGACAGCTATACCGGCAGTCGTTATGACATTCTTAGTTGTCTCAGGTCTAGATGCTTGGAATGATGTCATGGCAGATGTAACACCAACTGAAGTAGCAGGAGAGGACTATATTGAGATCGAGGCAACAGGTATGCAGTTCGCATGGTTATTAAGACATCCAGGTGCAGATAATTTGTTAGGAACCAGAAATTATCAATTGATTGATGGTACAAATCCTCTCGGACAAGACTGGACTGATGAAAAAAATCATGATGATATACAACCTGATAAAATCGTTCTTCCTGTAGGTAAAAAAGTAAGAGTCCGTATTACTTCAAGAGATGTATTACATAATTTCGATTTACCTCACTTCCGTATAAAGATGGATGCAGTACCAGGTATGCCAACATATTTTGTATTTACTCCAACGGTAACAACGGAGCAGTATCGCAAAAACTTAGGAGCTTTGGACAAAAACGGAGAACCTTTGCATCCCGAGTGGCACACGCCTTCTGATCCTACAGATCCTGAAAGTGTTCCTCGTTGGAAAGCATTCAATTACGAACTGGCATGTGCTGAATTGTGTGGAAACGGACACTACAGTATGCGCCGAATTGTAGAAATCGTTACAGAAGAGGAGTATGAACGATGGTTAGGAGAACAAAAGTCTTACTATGAAACTTCTATCAAAAAAGAAGAAGTACCTGCTGAAGAGGTGAGTGTTGAGACTGATGTTGAAGAAACAGAAGAAGAAACAGAAGAATAGACAAAGCTGTCTTTGTAGATAAACTATTTAAAGGAAATCTCAATAACGGTATTTTCCGTAGGTTGAAAAATAAAACATTATAGATATGGCTAATCACGATCACAGTCATTTAGAAGAAGTAGCGGTACAAGATCATCATGGTCATGGACACGATGACCATCATGACGATCATCATGGAGATAAGTATCAGTCAAACTTTATAACACATTATATCTTTAGTCAAGATCACAAGATTATTGCTCGCCAGTTTTTAATAACAGGTATGTTCTGGGGTGTAATCGGTGCTTTAATGTCGTTGGTATTTCGTTTACAATTAGGTTTTCCGGAGGAGAGTTTAGCATGGTTGCAACCTGTTCTCGGAAAATGGATTGTAGTTAATGAAGCAGGAATGGGGACGTTAGATCCTGATTTCTACTATGCATTGGTAACTATGCACGGTACAATATTAGTATTTTTTGTATTGACAGCAGGATTGAGTGGTACATTCAGTAACCTACTTATTCCATTACAAATTGGTGCGAGAGATATGGCGTCGCCATTATTAAACATGTTGTCGTACTGGTTCTTTTTCTTAGCAGGAGCTGTAATGTTCGCTTCTCTTTTCCTAAGCACAGGGCCATTCTCTGGTGGATGGACAGCATATCCTCCACTAAGTGCGTTGCCACAAGCTTCGTCGGGATCGGGTGCAGGTATGACATTGTGGTTAGTGAGTATGGTATTCTTTATCGTATCTGTGTTATTAGGTGGTATCAACTATATAACTACAGTATTGAATATGCGTACAAAGGGTATGAGTATGTGGCGTATGCCTCTAACAATCTGGGCATTCTTCGTCACCGCTATCCTAGGATTACTATCATTCCCCGTATTGGCGTCGGCAGCATTCTTATTGATGTTTGATAGAAATTTAGGTACTAGTTTCTTCTTAAGTGAGATTTTCATAGGTGGAGAGGCTTTAGAATATGCAGGTGGTAGTCCAATTTTATATCAGCATTTGTTCTGGTTTTTAGGACACCCTGAAGTATATATTATTATTTTACCTGCTATGGGTATGGTTTCAGAGGTTATGTCTGTCCATGCTAGAAAGCCAATCTTTGGTTATAAGGCAATGGTATTCTCGATTATGGCGATTGGATTTCTATCGTTTATCGTTTGGGCTCACCATATGTTTATGTCAGGTGTAAATCCATTTATCTCGAATATATTCGTAATATTCACGTTGATTATCGCAGTACCTTCTGCCGTGAAAGTATTTAACTGGATTGCAACACTTTATGGCGGTTCTGTAAGATTCGCAACATCGATGTTATTTGCTATCGGTTTCGTATCAATGTTCATTTCCGGTGGATTAACAGGTATCTTTTTAGGAAATTCTGCTATTGATATTCAAATGCACGATACATATTTTGTTGTTGCTCACTTCCATATCGTGATGGGTGTAGCCGCATTCTTCGGTATGTTCGCGGGAGTCTATCACTGGTTCCCAAGAATGTTCGGTCGGTTTATGAACGAGACAATTGGTAAAATCCACTTTTGGGGTACATTAATTGGTGCTTATGCAGTGTTTTGGCCAATGCATTATTTAGGATTAGCGGGTGTACCTCGTCGTTATTATTCATTTGCAACATTCGACTTTTCAGGTCAATTTGGTATGATGAATAAGTTCATAACAATCGCGGCGATTCTTACATTTGCATTCCAGTTGTTATTCATCGTAAACTTTGTTTATTCAATCTACAAAGGTCGTAAACAGAAGGAAATGAATCCTTATGGTGCTACAACATTAGAATGGACGGCACCTGTTGATGCAGGTCATGGTAACTGGCCAGGTGCAATCCCTACAGTGCATCGTTGGGCTTATGATTACGGTAAGGATGGAAAAGAGTTTATTACTCAAGTTACTCCGCTTGCAGAGGGCGAAGTAGATGGAGAACATTAAATACAATTAGGAGTTAGGAATTAGAAATATATTGATTATTTCTAATTCCCAATTTCTAATTCCTAATTCAACATTGTCTTGTCGGTAAAAGTAGCGAATCAAGAAAAGTCCGTAATCCGCCAGAAGATTGAGGACTACAAAATGTTGGTTAAGTTCCGGCTTAACTTACTCGTAGTGTTTACTTCTGGAATTGGATACGTGATTGGGAGTGGACAGTATTTCACTTGGTCGGGATTATTATTATTGAGTTTAGGTGGTTTTTTGATTACGGGTGCAGCAAATACATTAAATCAGGTTTTTGAGAAAGATTATGATAAAATGATGCCTCGCACGTCTAATCGACCACTACCGACAGGTAGGATGACTATTTCGACAGCTGTATTAGCGGCGGGTTTCATGAGTTTGTTAGGAATATTTTTCTTAGCAATGTTCAATCCGCTAACAGCATTGATTGGTACTGTTTCTTTGATAATTTATGCTTTTGTATATACACCTGTAAAGAGAATCTCCTCATTTGCAGTTACAATCGGTGCGATTCCTGGAGCATTACCTCCTATGATAGGATGGGTTGCTGCAACGGGTGGACTTGGAAGCGAGGCTGTAATATTGTTTGCAATACAATTTTTTTGGCAGTTCCCTCACTTCTGGGCGATAGGTTGGTTACAGCATGACGCTTATAAAAAAGCAGGTTATCACTTATTGCCGTCAAAGGGCGGTAGAGATAAAAGTTCAGCATTACATTGTCTTATCTATGCGATATTCTTAATTCCGATTAGCATATTCGTAGGATCGATAGGCATGGTCAGTTGGTTAGTTGTCGGTGTTATCACGGCAGCGGCTCTATATTACACTTACTACGCATGGAAGTTTTATCAAGCGTGTACAATGGAAGCGGCAAGGAAGTTAATGTTTAGTTCATTCTTTTATCTGCCGATTGTTATGATTGCATTGTTATTAGGCGTTATTTTATAGGATTTAGTTAAAACTTAGAAAATGACTTATGCAAATAGTATGGCGTTAGAAACAACAGAGAAGCGGAGTAGAATTCATCCTCAAAAATATGCTCTTTGGGTAGCATGTGGTAGTATGATTATGTTTTTTGCAGCTTTCACAAGTGCATATATTGTAAGGCAAAGCGCGGGAAACTGGTTGGAGTTTATAATGCCAAATTTGTTCTTTTTTAGTACGATTGTAATATTGACGAGCAGTTTCACATTACATGGAGCGCTGATAGCGTTTAGGAAAATGAAAACAAAATTATTCAAAATACTTTTGGGTCTTTCATTAGTACTAGGAATTACGTTTCTAATATTACAATATCAAGCATGGATTTTATTGACTGCAAACGGAATTGAATTAACGACAAATCCTTCAAGTTCGTTTTTGTTTGTCATCTCAGGTTTCCATGCAGCACACGTTTTAGGAGGTGTTGTAGCTATAATGGTTGCTTTCGTTACTTCTTTGGTCAAAAAGCACGAAATCACGCCTGTAAGACAGTTAAGATTAGAGTTGACAACACAATATTGGCATTTCGTCGATATTCTCTGGCTCTATTTATTCATATTTTTAATAGTTCAACAATAGAATTTTAAACAGATTTTAAGCGGTTGTAAATCGTTGATAATAAAACCTTTAATATAAAATAATGGCTACGGATACAGTCGTACAGCAAGATGTACAAAAAGATGAAAGTGCTTGGTCAGGTGGAAAACAACCTTTCAAAGCCAGTTATGGGAAGTTAATGATGTGGTATTTTCTTTTATCAGATGCTTTTACATTTGCAGCTTTCCTTATTGCCTACGGAGCATTACGTTTTAGTATGCCTACTTGGCCTGTTCCTGATTTTGTATTTGCTAAGATACCTTTTTATTCAGGCGAAGCACCTTTAATTTTTGTAACCTTCATGACTTTTGTTTTGATTGTTAGTTCGGTAACAATGGTGCGTGCGGTACAAGAAGGACATCAAGGAAACCAAAAAGGGGTAGTAAAATGGATGGTTTGGACAATCATTGGTGGCTCTATCTTCTTAGGTAGTCAAGCTTGGGAATGGAACACATTAATTTCTGGTGAAGGAGTAACTGTCACTAAAAACCCTTTTTCTAATCATGAAGAAAGTGGAACTTATCTTTCTGCAAATGATTTGAAGAAGGAGGGTTATAATGAAGTAACCAAAGACGGTGCAACGTATTATTTAGCTACGGATGCTGCTGATATCCCTGAAAATCGCTTCTTTGTGAAGTATGATCATAATGGAGAGTCTTACGCTGGTAAATCTTTCGAAGCTGATGATCCTTATTTAATTACTTATAGCCACGGAACGGAATTATACGAAGCAGGTGCTTATAAAACAGCCGGTGGTGAAGTTAAAAAAGAAGGTTATGGTCCGAAAGCATTCGGTGCATTATTCTTTTTTATTACAGGATTCCATGGTTTCCATGTATTATCAGGAGTTGTGTTCTTGATTATCATTACAATGAACGTGGCAAGTGGATTATATCATAATCGCGGTAATAATTATGAAATGGTAGAGAAGATGGGCTTATACTGGCACTTTGTCGATTTAGTGTGGGTATTCGTATTCTTAGTATTCTATCTATTGTAATCATACATTATTACTAAAATTCTATTTGAAAATTCTTAAAATTATTATATAAAATGGCTGGTTTAAGTTACGAAGAAGGTAAAAAACAGGCATATCGTGGATTCGTTCTTTTGGGGATTATTACTATCGTAGAAGTAATTGTCGCTCTGATTGGTAATGGTCACGTTATCGAGGGGTTCAGTTTACCAAAGTATGTTATGTATCCGATTATGATTGCAATGAGTTTGTATAAAGCATACTTTATTGTAAATGAGTTCATGCATATGAAATATGAAGTAAAAGGTTTAGCGATGAGTGTGCTTTTACCTACACTATTATTAGTTTGGGCAATCATCGCATTTTTACAGGAAGGAAATTCATGGGGACAGCGCCGTGAATTAATAAAAGATAAAAATGCAATTGATGTCAAAGAAGGTCAACAGACTAGTGATATCTTAAAATTCGAAGAATTAGAATCTGGATTTAGATTATCCTAAAGTTCTTACACATAAAATTGAAAAGGTGAGTTTCTAAAAAACTCGCCTTTTTTTATACCTTTTTTTAAGATTTCAGTTTAGCTTTGCAGCATTTTAAATTCAATTAAAACAAGTAATTTTATCAACATTTTGATATTTCGTGTGTTTGATTGTCAGTAATGTAAAGAGTACATAATCTATTGAAAATGAGTGGAATAAAGAAGAATAATATTTGGGTAATTATAGGTTTGTCGTTCTTTTTGATTGGTTTACCTCTAGGATCTTGGTATTATTTACAACAGGGGTTGAATTATAGCTTAGGAGTACAGGATAAGTTAGAGCCAAAGGGAGAAGTTCCTGCTTTTTCTTTCACAGATCAAAATGGTCAAGTTATTACGAATGATAGTTTGAAGGGAAAATTGTATGTGGCAGATTTCTTTTTTGCAAGTTGTCCTAATGAATGTTTAGAAATGGCAGAAAACCTGCAAGTCGTCCAAAAAGCATTTAAAGATCATCCGAAAGTTGTTATTGTATCATTCTCTACGGATCCGTACAATGACACAACTGAGGTGCTGAAGGCTTATGCTGATGGCTTAGGAGCGTTACCATTTCAGTGGTATTTCTTGCGTGGAGAACAGCAAGAAATATTTAAATTGGCTAAGAAAGGGTTCAAGTTACCTGCAGATATAAAAGATAACGATTCTGATATTGTCCATTCTCCTTATTTCACGATCGTAGATGCAGAGGGACAAATTAGAAATTATTATGATGGAACAAGTTTCGAGGAAACGAATGTAATGATTACACATATGTCGATGATTATGCCTCGTAAGCCAGATCCTGAAATTAAGGTTGAAGAAAAGGAAGAGTTATAACGTAATTATTAACTGTTAACTATCACAAAGTGGAAAATATAGCTTTAGGAAAAAAATTAGATAAGTGGGCAATCGGGGTTTCAGTATTCGTGCTGATTGCTGTAGTTGCATTGCGTTTCATGCCACAGCTTGGCGAAGATGTAATGCCTTTTGATATTCATATGCTGCCAGCACTTCATGCTGTTCTAAATAGCTTGGTAGCAGTGACTCTGATAGCTGCAATATGGTTTATTAAGAATAAGAATGTGAATATGCATCAACGTATGATATATGTTTCGATGGCGTTGTCAGCCTTGTTTTTGGTATCGTATGTGGTATATCATGCGATTACAGAACCAACAAAATACGGAGGTGATCTGGGAATAGTCTACTATCCATTGTTGATTTCACATATTATTTTGGCAGCTGTCATCTTACCATTTATTTTATTCACATTTATCCGTGGATATACTCAACAAATAGAGGCTCACAAGCGTATAGCGAAATGGACGTTTCCTCTTTGGTTGTATGTAGCAGTCACCGGACCAATCTGTTATTTAATGTTATTACCATATTATTAATATTTGTTAAGATTTAGATGAAAATTGTTTATCAATCTGTTGGTTTGTAACTTTGTATTCAATTGAAAATTAAACAATTATGAAAAATAAAATTTCAAAAATTCTATTTATATTTCTTTTAGCATTTACCATTAATATTGTAAGTGTAAAAACTGTAGATGCTCAGTGTCCGATGTGTAAAATGTCGGCAGAATCGAATTTGCAAAGTGGTGGAACAGCAGGAAAAGGTTTGAATAAAGGTATCTTATATTTATTTGCTGCACCATATTTGATGATTGGAAGTTTGGCATTTATATGGTTCCGAGCAAATAAGAAAAAAAAGGAAGAGGCTGAAGAGGATGCAATTCGCGATTTATTAGACAGCGTCAATTAAAGTAATATATTTCAGTTTAAAATCCCTAATTTCTATATAGAAGTTAGGGATTTTTTGATTTATTTCTTAGCTTTATTTATTGTTCAAAGAGTTACCAGAAATTCCATGAGCTATTTAGAAAAATTAAATAAAAAGCTAAATCAGATTGATAAGAAGGAAAAGCCTAATAAGTTAGAAGATAGGCAAATCCAAACTTCACCCATTATTGATAACCCAAATCCTAAATCCTCAAAAGATAAAGAATCTGATAAGACATTGACGAAAGTCGAAAATAAGCCAAAAGCTATTATTTCCAAAAGAGAGAAAAAAGAAAGTACTGAAAATGAGGACGGTCTTTATGTGTCTATTAAAGACTGGTCGGACGATGATAAACCTCGTGAAAAGTTAAGGCTAAAAGGAAAAAACGCTTTATCGAATGCTGAATTATTGGCGATTTTATTAGGGTCGGGTTCTCGTAGTAAAAGTGCAGTGGACTTGGCAAAAGACATTCTTAGAAGTGTGGACAATAATTTGACTGAATTAGGTAAAGTGTCAATCGATGAACTTATCAAGAAATTTAATGGAGTAGGAGAGGCTAAGGCGGTCACAATCGTTGCGGCAACGGAACTGGGGAGACGACGACAGATGTCGGCGATTAAGGATCGACCTGAGGTAAGAGGTAGTTTAGATGCTTATAATGTTATCGCTCCGATGTTGGCAGACTTACATCATGAAGAATTTTGGATTTTGATGTTGAATCGTGGTAATCAAGTTTTGAAGCGGGTACAGGTCAGTTTGGGGGGCGTTTCAGGAACGGTTGTCGATGCAAAAATTATCTTTAAGAAAGCATTAGAAATTCCGGCTTCGGCTATTATTCTTTGTCATAATCATCCTTCTGGGAATTTGCGTCCGAGCATGCCCGATATTGAAATTACCAAAAAGATAAAAGCTGGTGCTGAGTTGATTGATATAAAAGTTTTAGACCATTTGATTATATCCGAGCGGGGTTATTTCAGCTTCGCAGATGAAGGAATGATGTAATTTTTTCTAAAATAAATTAGAATTTGATGTAGAAAAATGAAGCGATGATTTTGAATAGAAGTCATCGCTTTACTTTTCTTGATTGTTCGGATACTTATTTTTAGACTAATAGTCTCAACTTACCCCGAAGCCCGAGAAGAGCTTAAACCTTCCTAAATGACAATTCAAATATTTGAATATCAAATGTTTATATAGTTTTATTAAAGAATAATTAACTGAAATTTAAAAACTAATGATTGTTAGTTTGAAATATGAGTTAGGTCAGTGTTTTGTGCTTGATAAAGATAGATATTGTAGTTATAACAAAGAATAAATAAGGAATCATAAAAGTATGGATTATCAAAGTTATTCTTGAAAATCAATCTTTCAAACAAGTATTACTGGTTAAACAACCTCAAAATAAAGCACTTTGTGTGGATGTTGTTTTTGAGTAATGACCTAATCAAATATCATGAATATTTCAATTACAGGATTTCAAGTGTTAGCAGGTATTGGATTAATTGCTTTAGTAATTATGGGAATTATCTGGGCAGCAAGGTTTTATTATTCACGGGTGACTATTAATAAAAAGGTTACGGATAAGCGAATTAAAAAATACGATGAAGTTGATGTGTTTAAGTTGAGCAATATGTTTTGGAAAGTTGGTATGATTAGCGGATTGACTGTGGCTATTTTAGCGTTTGCTTGGACTTCTTTCCCGAAAGAGATTGATGTATCGGATTACCAGGTAAATTTAGTAGATATTGAGGTTGAGCCACCAAGTACGGTTCAAAAGAAAGAGTTACCGCCACCACCGCCACCGCCGACGACGGTGATTCAAACAACAGATGACTTGCAGGTTGAAGCTCCTAAGTTTGTGGATCAAACGGTAACGCATGAGGTATCGAATCAGACGGCTGCTCCGGTAGCAAAAAAGACAAAACCAAAGCCTGCAACGAAACGACCTTTACCTCCTCCGAAAAAAGCCGTGGAAGAGATTGAGGAAATACATGTTATTGTTGAAGAAATGCCCCGTTTTCCAGGTTGTGAATATTTGGCAAATTATGAGGAGTCTAAACAATGTGCGGATAAAAAAATGTTAGAGTTTATTTATAAAAATATCAAATATCCGACAATTGCAAAAGAGAATAATGTACAGGGTACTGCGGTTATTACTTTTGTAATCGAGAAAGATGGCTCAATATCTAATATTGAAATATTGAGAGATCCTGGGGCAGAATGTGGTACAGAAGCCGTGAGAGTAGTAGAGATGATGCAGAATTTACCAAACAAATGGATACCAGGTCGACAAGGAAATGAAAATGTAAGAGTGAGGTTTAACTTGCCGGTAAGATTCCGTTTAGACAATCCGTAGAAACAGGAAAATGAATATATAGCTGATTAGACATTAAAAAAGTGTTGCTTGAGAGAGCAACACTTTTTTGTATAACAGCTGTATTTTATTCCTCGACAAAATGTTGTAATTCCGAAAAATTATCAAAATCCTTAATTTTTGAATCAAAAATCGTTTTGAAATCTTCTAATTGACCTTTTAGAAGATTCTCGAATAGAATCGCATAGTTGCCCTCGTTCGTAAATATTCCATAACCGTTAGGTGTTTTTTCAAATTTTAAAATATCGTCCCAATTTATGACTACACTTTGATACGACAATTCTATTTGTGTATTATCACTTAGGTTAATGTAGTTTTTGGCGGTTGCGATTGATAATAGAAAAAATACAAAAGCAACAACAGAACGTAAATTAGTAAAACTGTTAAAATCATTTTGAAAGTTGAGGTATAATAGAAATCCTGCTATACCGAAGTAGAAAATATTATTCCACCATTTAAGTGTTTCTGTGAAAAATAATTCCTTTTTGCGATAAGCTAAAAATACTTTAAGAATATACGCAATCACCCATAGTCCACCAACGGCTAAAAACAATTGTAGCCACATAATTGGCAAACTTGCATTGTGAAGATACGCTTGTATTAAACAAAATATCCCAACTCCAATCGCTGCAATACCTAAATACGGTTCTATTTTTTGTAAGTTCATTTTTTAATGATTTTCTTCAGCTTCTTCAACTTCTTCTTCACCAGCAGCGTACTGCAAGCCACCCCTGTCAATGGTGTGACCAAAGAAAACCGCATTAGCAAACAGCTTATTTGTACCATACCAAAACGCACGGAAATTCGTATTATCTACAAAACCAATCACTCGACCTTGACCTACGCCACCGACTAAAATAGAAGCAGAATTATTTAAGGTTTGTAGATTTGCCTTAGAAATATAACCGCTCAATAATGCGTCGTCGGTGTATTTTAATGGCGTTGCGGTTTGTTTGTCGTAAGGTTCAAAAAACTGTGTTCCACGACGGAAAATTGGAATATTGACATTTTGGTAACCATATGCTAATGGATGCGTCAAGTCTATTTGACTATTAAAAATCGCACCACCGATTACTTCTGCACCAGTGATGGCACTCATGTTTTCGTAGTTCTCTTCCAATTGGAATTTATTGTCTTTTACTTTTGTTGCTTTAGCCTTCGGTTTCGTTAGAATCATGTCGTTGGCTTTCAACCAATTAATCGCACTTTTGAAACCAATCACGACGCCACCTTTTCGAGTCCATTGTTTAATATCTGAAACAGGTAAACCAGCGTAGCTACCACTCACTAAAACCAACGTGTTATAATCATCTAAATTGACTTGACGAAAATCATTTTTCTGCACCAAGGTCACCGACATATCATAGCGTTGGTCGAATAAATGCCAAACTTCACCAGCATCGTAAGCATTCGCACCATCACCGACTACCATCAAGGTTTTTGGAGCACGTAAGTTTTCCATATTTCGGCTGCCCAAATCCATTCCGATAGGTGTCAAACCAGTTTTTACGGCATAAATATCGATGCCATCACGTTGAGCAATTTTATTTAATAAATCATAAATCGATTTACTTCCGAGTGCTTGGGATTGAATTTGAACAGGAATCAAGATTGTACCATAATCAAAATCTAAAACGCCTTCCGCTGTTTCAATAGAAAACTGCTTTGAGGCGACTTTTGTAATCAAGCCGGCTTGTAAGATTTCATTCAAAGCACGAGGTGTATAATATTCGTCCCAACGGAACAAATAAGCATAATCTGTTTGTCCACCGATGACTTTTCCTTTCGGAAATACGTCGCCTTTGACGGCTTGACCTAATGCTGGAATTTTTTTCAAATGTTCACAATCAATATTGAAGGCTAAAGGCATTGTCCAACTGGAAACATCATAAAATAAATTATCTGTAAACTCCGTAATCGTCATAAATATTCCCTTTATTAAGCGATATTGCGACTGATTTGCAGGAACTACAAACGCCCAGTCTTTACCGAATTTTTTTCCATTTACTTTATAATCTTCTTTCAAACGATGGACTGTGATTTGGTGTCGTTGCAATAATTCTATGAAATGAGCGACTCTCGCCTTATCATTTGCATCACCAAAAACGTAGGCTTTCGTTTTATCTTTATTGGCTTCCGTCAATGAATTTTTATAAAAATTACGCTGATAATCCAGTAATTTCTCTCGCATATTATAACCAGCTTTCAGGGTCGTAATAGAGGTTGTCAACTGATTACGAATCGTAAACGGAAACGATAAAAGCCCATTGTCAGTCATTTTTAAATGTCCTCTCGAGCTACCTTGCTCAAACAAAATCCCAATACAACCATTCACATCAGGATAAGTCGAACCTTTTCCAATATAAAAATCATCGAAAGATTCTTTGCTGTAATACATCGAACCAATTTTATTTAGGCCTTCTGCATGAAAGTTACCGATTTCGCCAGTCAGCTCTTGATTCATTTTTGGAGTCAACGGAAAAGTACGAGTCGGAATACCAGGCTGGAAAAAGAAAGTCGAATGGCTGCCCATTTCGTGATGATCGGTCAGAATATTCGGCTTCCATTCATGGAACTTTTCGACACGACCTTGGCTTTCAGGATGTTGTAATGGTAACCAGTCCCGATTCAAATCAAACCAATAGTGATTCGTTCGACCTCGTGGCCAGACTTCGTTATATTCTCTGCCGGCTTCGTCGGTTGATTTATTCAAACTTAGACTTTTGTGTGAATTGACCCAAGTAGAAAAGCGGTGCATGCCGTCAGGATTGTAACAAGGGTCGAGTAGAATTACGACATTATCCAACATTTGCTCAAAAGCTTCGCCTTGCCCAGCTGCCAAATAATAGGCATATAACGATGCTGCATTCGAGCCGCTCGGCTCATTACCATGAATCGTATAACCTTGATATAAAACAGTTGGCATTTTCGAAATATCTAAATCACTACTTTCTTCAGGATTAGATAATTTAACGTGTTCCGCTTTTATTTTATCAATATTTTGATGGTTTTTTGGAGAGGTAATCGTCAATAAAACCAGTGGTTTATTTTCATACGAACGAGCATATTCTTCAATAGTGATTCTATCTGAGGCTTCCGCCAATGCTTTTAAGTAAAACACTAATTGATCGTGTGTCAAGTGCCATTCTCCAATTTGAAAACCTAAAAATGATTCAGGTGTTGGAATCGCTTCATTATACGTTATGTCTTGAGGTAGATAATAACTCAAATCTTTCTGTCCGAAAGCTACATTAACAAAAAAACTGAACGCTATTAAGGAAGTTATAACTTGTTTCATATAATTTATTTTTTATTATTTATCCGGATTCGTAGTTGATTCATTATCAAAACTATCAAAATGATTTTAAAACTAAAAGATAGGAAACCATTCTTTTGAAATATGATTACGTTTATGTAAACATTAAAAAGGCTTATCTTTGTTCAAAAAATAAGAACGGACAGTAGTTACAAACAATTACAAAAATAGCAATTTGAGTAAAGAAGAAATATTTGAAGCATTCAAGCAGTTAAAAGTGTTGGTGATCGGTGACGTGATGATTGATCGCTACTTAGTCGGGAAAGTAGAACGAATCTCTCCCGAAGCACCAGTGCCTATCGTGAATTTGGAGCGTCAAGACAATCGTTTGGGCGGTGCGGCGAATGTCGCCTTAAACCTAAAAGCACTGGGGGCAACTCCTTTTTTGTGTAGCGTTATCGGTATGGATAAAGCCGCCACTACTTTTCAACAATTAATGAAAGAAGAAGGCTTACCAAACGAAGGTATTTTAGAAGAAGAAAGCCGAATCACAACCGTGAAAACCAGAGTTTTGGCTAAAAATCAGCAGTTATTACGTTTTGATTCCGAAATGACGACTTCAATCAATGAAACGGTTACACAACGATTTATTCAGCACATTCAAACTTTAATTGATACACAAAAAATTGATGTTGTGCTTTTTCAAGATTACAATAAAGGAGTTTTAGTACCTCAACTGATTACTAAGATGATTGATTTTTGTAATCGCAAAAATATTCCAACGGCAGTTGATCCAAAACGGGAGAATTTCTTTACGTATAAAAATATCACTTTATTCAAACCAAATTTGAAAGAAGTTAGTGATGCCCTTGATTATACTATCAATCCTAATGAGCAGAGGGATCTAGAAAAAGCAGCAAAAGCCATTAACGCACGTTTAAACAATGCTTTTACACTCATCACACTTTCTGAAAAAGGGATGTATTTAGACAATCATGAGGAGCGAGTTATCATTCCAACACAACCTCGACACATCGCTGATGTTTGTGGTGCGGGGGATACTGTGATTAGTGTCGCTGCTCTGGGATTAGCCTTAGGAATTAGTATGAAATTAACTTGTCAATTAGCGAATCTTGCGGGCGGCATTGTCTGCGAAAGTGTCGGGGTCGTACCGGTAAACATGGCTAAATTAATGCAAGAATTTAAAGTGTTGAATTAACAACAAAATGACTTAGGTACTATGAATAAAACGTTTACAAAATTATCTTTTTTAATTCTTTTGATTGCTGTTAATATTCAAGCAGTTGCCCAAAATGTGATTTGGTCAGAAGATTTTAGTGGAACAGATATACCTTCTACCTGGACAAATATAGATGTTTCTGGCCAAGTCACTACGGTTTGGGAATATTCAACGACGGGACCTTATTTTAATAATCAACCAACATTTGCATCGCCAACAGCTGGTAACGGTTTTGTGATTTTTGATTCTGATGCTGTTGGGAATTTACCAGTTCCACATGATGTTCGACTGACAACGGATGCGATAGATTGCAGTACTTTGACAACGGTTATTGCTAAATTCTCAAATCAATATGCTTATTATTCGACAGGAGGGATTTCTATTGCGGAGTTAGGGGTGAGTACAGACGGAACGACTTTTAGTTATTATCCGATTTTGACAGCTATTGCACAAAATGACCTTTCTCATGCAGAAACGATACAGGAAGTTGATATTTCGGTAGTCGCAGCAGGTCAGTCAACGGTTTATTTACAATTTAGATGGCGAGGGATTTGGGAATATGCGTGGAGAATCGATGATATTCAGATTCAGGATGCTTTTACGCCGCTTTCGCCCGATGATTTGGCTATAGCCAATGATTTTTATGCGATTGCACCCTCTTATAAAATGCCACAAAATCAAATAGATACGATTCGATTTTTGGCAGATGTAGCGAATATCGGAGCGAATGTGCAAAACAACGTTGTGCTTTCTGTAGAAGTAGAACGAGATATTGATAATGTGATTGTATTTTCAAAATCTATCAATTTAGGAACACTTAACTCTTTGGATACAATCGAAAATATTTTGTTTACAGATACCTATTTTCCGCCAAATACTCTAGGTACTTACACTGCGACCTATAATGTTAGTTCGGTATCAGATAATAATCCGGCCAATAATACAGCAACATTCACTTTTGAAGTGGTAGAAGACGAATTTGCGAAAGCACCAGCAGCAACTGTTGGAATCGCTCCAGAAGGTAACAACAACTGGACGACAGGAACACATTATTATGTGCATAATGGCAGCCAGATAAATGGGAGCGATACGGTCACTCGTTATGCTAATGCTGTGGCTTTTAGAATAGCAAATATTATTGGTAATCAATCTATTATTGGTGAATCGGTTGATGTATTTCTTGAAAAAGGGTTTGATGCGGATTATAATGGTTTAATAGAAAGTAGCGAACGGACAACGGTTGCTATCGGTAATCATACCTTCACAAGTGCAGATCATAATGAAGAAATTATTGTTCCCTTATCAAATGTTTCAGGTGGCAATCCGATTTATGAATTGGAAGATAACACGCATTATTTGGTAACAGTAAAATACGCTGCCCCTGCTTCCAGTGAGAACATGTTGTTGTTGATGAATGACGAATTGAATTATAATGCTGCCAATTATGCTGCAGAATTAGCAGGACAAGAGCGACACCATTTTATTTTAGATATTGGAAATACGGGCGATTATGACTATGTTTTTAATTTTACGGGAAATCCTGTTCCTCTGATTAATCTACAAACATCGGTCGTCTCAACGGTTTCGACAGCAGATATAAAGTTAGAACAAGCAGCGTTGACGCTATTTCCAAATCCTGCCAAAATGTTTGTAACAGCAACAATTGATTTACCAAAAACTGCTGAGAATGTAGAATTAACGATCTTCAATATTCAGGGTCAAATTATGACGACTCGCTATTTACGCAATATTCAAAAAGAGCAAATTCAATTCGATTTGAGTGATTTTACAAGCGGAACGTATATGATGAGTATTGATACGAATTTAGGGCATACCGTTCAGCGTTTTGTAGTCAAATAAAAATTTCCCATAGAGATTACAGAGAATAAAATGTACGCTCCATGGGAAACTAAGTTTTAGTTCGCTTTAAACTTCTTCAAAGCCTCATTCAATCTCGGTACAACATCAAATAAATCTCCAACCACACCATAATCAGCTGCTTTGAAGAACGGTGCTTCTGGATCTTTATTAATCACGACGATAACTTTTGATTGATTGACACCAGCCAAATGCTGAATCGCACCCGAAATACCGACAGCGATATATAAATTAGGCTTAATTGCTACACCGGTTTGGCCAACGTGTTCGTGATGAGGGCGCCAGTGAATATCTGAAACTGGACGAGAACAAGCTGTTGTCGCTCCTAAAATATCAGCCATTTCTTCGATAATACCCCAATTTTCAGGACCTTTCATACCCCGACCAGCCGAAACTACCAACTCCGCTTCTGGCAAAGGAACTGTTCCTGAAATCGTATCTTGCTTCACTACTTTGATGCGAGATTGTGGAATATTCACTGAAATCGCTGCTGGCTCAACAGCTGCACCAATCACTTCGGGAGCTAAAGAGTTACTCGACAAAGACAAGACTCTACGAGGCGTTTTGATATTGTAAGTTGCCTCTGCTTTTCCGGCAAATACTTTTTTATTGACACTAAATCCGCCATCTAAATTCGGTAAAGAATTAACGGCTGAAACAGAACCAGCTTTAAAGCGAATCGACAAACGGCCCAATAAAGATTTACCAGTAGAACTATGATTTACGATAATCGTAGAAGCACCAATTTTTTCTGCTACTTGCGTAATAATAGCCGTATAAACTTGACTGTCGAAGTGCGAAACACCACCGACTTGCAATACTTTAGAAGCACCATACAAACCTAAATCTGCACTATTTTCTGCCTCACCAATAACCAAAGCTATTGCTTCCGTTCCTAACAAATCCGCTACTTTTCGACCATAATGAACAGCTTCAAAAGTGGACTTTTTATGTTGATTATTTTGACTTTCTGCAAAAATTAAAACCATTTTTTTAAATTTAATTTTACCAGCTTAAGCAGGCTTGACAGTTTTAGTCCTTCCTTTTACAAAATTTTGAAACCACTAAAACTACATCACGACTTAAACTACCAAATATAAGAACTATTTAAACTAAATCACTTTCGCTTCTTCATGAAGTAAACGTACCAATTCATCCATATTTTCTGGATCAACTAACTTCACATCGCCTTTATCCTCTGGCAATACAAAAGAACTTGCGGTAACAGGATCTTTCATATCTGCCGCATCACGAGCAACTAACGGCTTTTTCTTCGCCATCATGATGCCACGCATATTCGGAATACGCTGTTCTGCCAAACCTTTTGCAGCACTGACCACGAAAGGCGTTTGAACCTTCAAAACCTCTTTTCCACCTTCGATTTCTCTTGCAATTGTCGCCACCGAGCCTTCGACTTGCATATCCGTCGCAAAAGCGATAAACGGTAAATCCAATAATTCTGCTAACATTCCGCCAACTTCACCACCATTATAGTCGATTGTTTCTTTTCCTAAAAGAATCACGTCAAAACCCTTCGCATATTTAGCGATTTGAGCCGCTACGAAATACGCTGACTGTGGTTCAGCGTTGACACGCAATGCTTGATCTGCACCGATAGCCAGCCCCTTTCTTAAAATAGAATCATTCGCAGCAGGACCAACATTAATGATCGTAACTTTACTGCCCGGAAACTGCTCTTTCAATTCGATTCCTCGAACCAACGCATACCATTCATCATACGGGTTCATGATGTAATTCACGCCATTTGTATCAAAAGCCGTATTGTTATCCTTAAAGGCAATCTTAGCGGTCGTTTCAGGTGTCGGAGTAACACAAACTAATATTTTCATCTATTTATATTATTTAGTACTGTCGAATTGTTGGACTGTTAAATTGTTTTTTGACGTAATTTATATGAATCAGTTATTAAAACA
>CBFIHR010000054.1:0-29429 GCA_965662365.1 Saprospiraceae bacterium | reverse complement strand
GAATCAAAAGATGTGGTATATTCTAATGAACATACAATAGTTATTAATGATAGTATTGAATCAGAGAAAAATGTTATAAAATATTTTAAAAGTTTGATTATTCCACATTTTATCTTTGAGATAGCCATTTTTAATCCTGCTTATGGAGGTTCACCTTCGCCATCAACCATAAAATTTATGGGAGTAGAACAAGCTAAATACATCCTCGAAAATTACCCCAACTCCAAATATGCAGCTTGGGCGGATGTACATTTAGCATGGAATGATTATTTAGCTGCCGAAAAAAATCAACTTGAGGCAAAGTATAATTTAGCACAGGATTCTACACAGGCAGTATATGAAGCTAAAACTCTAATTATCCAAGCAGAAAGGCATTTAGAAAGTGCTTTAGAAAGTAAAAACACACTGGTAAAACCGTACGCAAAGCAGTTATATTATTCTGTAGTTAATATGAAGATGACATTACGGTTATATGCAACATTAGAGGAATATTTAAAAGCTACAGAGTATATAGATTCCTTTTAACAAAAAAATTAAGAAATAATGAAACATGACTAATTATTAGACACACAAGGGAATGATTAACTTAGGGTTGAAACATCTTACTATCAAGTATAGCAAGAAACCTCGAATATGAAACTGACAACAAACGCTAAGCACACAAGAGTATCGCCAAATTTTTATCTGGTTTTTAATTTTTAATAAATTATCAAAATCAAGAAATAGAGCATGTAGATGAAATTTTGAATTTTGCTTAGTACTTCTACCTAAATACAACATTATACTTACTGTGACAGTCCTTTTTGACTGAATGGTGTTGTTATGTTTAGTAACTAAGAATTTATTGATTTACCGCTCATTTAAGCTAAAAAAATAGGTAAATGAGCTTAAATTTAAACAGATGAAAGTATTTTCATTAAAGTAAAAAAGTCCGTTTTGACACCCAAATCAAAACGGACAACTCAAACAATAAATATAAGGAGAAATATCACCTTTTATTTATTAGAATGACAAGGTTATGGTGGATTGGTTGCATGGTATTTGATTCCTTTAAATTACCGTAACAATGTTATAGATAAAATAAGAATTTAATAATCAAAGAATGGCATCAAGGTATTATAATACAACGCCAAATTTCAACACCGGAAAAACCGCAGGAAAAAAATGCCAACCAGGCCGAAAACCTATTAATGTATTGTTTAACTGAGCATCATCAGGAAAGTTAAAATATTGTCGATACATCAGCCGAAAGCCGTAAAGCATACCTAAATCTATCACGGTCTTATTATCCTCAAAATGACTTTGGAAGCCATGTGAGAAAAAAGCCCCGACACTCGCAGTCCAACGACCATAATTTCTAAGTTCTAAATAACTTTGGTCATATCGAGTAATCCATTGTTCGTTTTGTGCAAAGGTGTGTTTAGTTTGTATCGCAAAGCCGTGATAATATTTAAGTTGCGTAAAATCATGACGATATTCTCGATGTTCGAAACGTACTCGAAAACCGTTTAATCGCTCATCCCAAATCTGATAATTTAAGTCATTAATATACCCTACATCAATTTGCCAAGCATAATTCGGTAAATACACTTTTTCGTAAGAAAATTGAAAAGCTGGTGTAAATATATGACCTAAAGTATAAGCAGACGCTTTGATGATTTTGGTGGCTTCGTGTTCTATCGGTTGAGGTACTTCGGTTTGTGCATAAGTCGTTGATGAAGAATATATTAAAGCTAAAAATATTACTATAATTAATCCACGTTTCATAGGTTGAAATTAAAATTAAAACGCCATTTCTATCTCTTTGAAATGGCGTTTTAGGTATTTTGACATTTATGGTATATTACAAACTAATTACCAATCAACGGATTGCTAAATCAAATTTCAATTCGCATTGAGCCAATGATTTTAATATCATTTATATCAGAAAAATCGACTTGAAATATTTTATTCGGAGCTAAAACCAAAGCCGTTGTCTCTAACATAATCACGTCACGAGCTTCGATGTCTAAGGTCGTGATCGGTGTTAGATTCGGAGCATTTTGAGCATTAAAAATCTTCAAACCAGCTTCAACATCGCATACAAATAAAACATCGTTACGAATCCCAACGCCCAAAGGCCCTTCCATTTCATATTGCCTCATTAATACAGGATTTTGAATATCCGAAACATCAATGACTTCCAAAACATCAATTCCTCCATTAAGATTACATTCGTTCGCACTACGAAGCGTAACATACGCATATTGACCGTCCGTAGCAACAGGATCACAACTTGTAAAATGCTGATATTCAGAAATATATTCTGGTGTGCCGTCAGGGGCAATATCGTAGATAAACAAACCATTTTCAGAGCCGATAAATAGTTGATCAGCAAATGGAAATATCGTTTCGACACCTTGACCGACATTGACTGTTTTCATAAAAACAGGATTATCCGCTTGTGTTACATCGTACATATTAAGGTTCGTATTATCGACCACGTATAAGTAATCGCTAACAACCGAAAAACGAGCTAATGAACCCGCAACGCCTGTACTGCTTACGTCTGGTGCTTTTGTGACAACGTCAGATTCGCAACTTGTGAAAATCATCAAGCCAACTAAAAGCGTAATATTGAATATATTTAAGATTATTTTTTTCATAGTTTTAATTTGAAAATTTGAAGAAAATTGTTCGTCATTGAGGAAGCAACGAACACCTGTCGTTTATTATCTTCGACATTGAGGATTTCGTAATTCTACTTCTTCCCAACCAATAACAACACCTTTCTCAGGATCGACACATTCAAAATACCCTTCAAAATTCGCAGGGTAATAATTTTGATGTTCTGGATATAAATTTTCCACACGATTAACAACTTCAATATTTTCTAAATCAGCGATATTTAAAGCCACTAAATCTGTGAAATTATCAGCATACAAGATGTTGTTTTTAATCGCAATATCCAATACACCAGGAATCGCAATAAACTTCACATTTTGAGGATTTTCAGGGTTTGTATTATCAATAATGTGAATGCCCTGACGGGTTTCACTCACAAAAATCATTTCATCTTTGTAGTAGAATTTTCCTAAGTTTTGCAATGGTTGTGGACTCATCGACGTAATTGCTTTCCAATCACCATTCATATAAACAGGCTTCAAACCCATTACAACTAAGTCATCTTCTTGAGGTAAACAACTGCTTGACGCAAGACTTAAAATGAGACAATAAAATAATAACTTTTTCATATTTTCGAATTTTAGTTTAATATCATTTTTAGTTGGTAATTAATTGATATTCAATGAATCACTGTTTTTTACAAGTAACGTATAATTTTTTAAAAAAGTTAGTTAAATATTTTCCAAAAATTAAATTTTGAAATTTTTATCTTTCCATTAACCCTTCCAAAAATCCACAATACATCGGCTTTGGTTCATAATTCTCATCATATAGCAGCGGATAATCTTCACGACCAAAAAAAGACGGAATCCAACTATCCAAATCCGAAACGCCCCAAATGGTCATTCCAAACTGTTGATTTTCAGGGATATTTTGAAAAATGTCGGTTAATAGTTTCATGCGTTCGCCTTGTTTTTGGAGCTTGTTATCGGTAAGTTGCATGTTGCCGCCAGATAAATTCATGGAAATATCAATTTCTGAAAAATGAACCTGAAAACCTTCATTGACGATTGCCTTGACCGCATTTTCAATTTTGTTTTCGCTTGGCGTAGCATTAAAAATATGCAATTGTAAACCAATGCCATGAACTGGAACACCTTCATTTTTTAGTTTTTTGAAATGATTTAAAATCGCTTCACATTTTTTAGTTTTCGCTGCAATATTAAAATCATTATAAAATAAAATTGCATCGGGATTCGCTTCGTGTGCCAACTCAAAGGCTAATTTTAAATACTCTTCACCGATATTTTGATACCAAATATTTGCTCGAAAATCGCCATTATCCTCAAACGCTTCGTTCACTACATCCCAGCTTTTGACTTGATTTCCAAAGTGTGCAACGACCGTTTTAATATGTGTTTCCATCATCGAAATCCATTCGTCACGATTGCCCGAAAAACTATTCATCCAACTCGGTAACTGATTGTGCCACAGCAAAGTATGACCATGAATCTGTTTGCCATTGACATTGGCGAAAGCCACTAACGAATCCGCTATTTCAAACGAAAAATCATTTTCAAGCGGTTGCAACGCATCGGGTTTGAAGGCATTACCGGGCGTAATACGGTTAAACTGCTCAACGACGATTTGGCGATAAGCCGAATTCGATTCTAGCTCAAACGGTGAAACCGCAACGCCAATCGGAAAATCCGCCGACGAAAACAAGGCGACATCATCAACACAAGTCGGAATATCATTTTTTGTACAGCTCACCGCAAAAAATAACAATAAAAATAACGATTTTTGAATTTTCATAAATATTGATTTCGTATGTGTTTAGCGTCTTGTTAGGTTTTTTAGAGCGTGAATTTTATTAATTTTTTAAATAAATTTACGCTAAACACACACATAGTTTTCCGGATACTTCAAAAATGCGAAGCAAATTAGTCAATTACTTCATCGGTTTAGCGTTTGTTATTTTAACGTATTTTATTGGTTATCATACTGATAGAAGCGATTTTGTGCAATTGATGATGTTGTATTTTGGTTTGTTTGGTTTGTACTTATTTGCTTATCGCAATACGAAAACCGAGCAAACCTTACACTTCTTTATTGGTGTTGCCATCGCTGCAAAGTTGCTTTTGGTTTTTGCATTTCCGAATTTATCGGATGATATTTTTCGATTTATTTGGGACGGCAAACTATGGCACGCAGGTATTAATCCGTTCGATGCCTTGCCATCGTATTATGCCGAAAATGGTTTTCCAGAAGGCACAAATCAGACCTTATATCAATCCTTGAATTCGCCTGATTATTTTACAATTTATCCGCCAGTTGCTCAATTGACGTTTTACGTAGCGACATTGACAAGAGATACTTTTTGGAGTTCGGTGGTGATGAAGTTGTTTTTATTCGCTGCTGAAATTGGTGCGATTTGGATTTTATTAAAATTATTAAAAAATAGAGTAGGAGCGGAGAAACGAATTCTACTTTACATACTTAATCCATTGATAATCATCGAAGTAATGGGCAATTTGCACTTTGAAGGTGTGATGATTTTCTTTTTGTTATTGGCGTATTATTGGTTGAAAAAAGGCTGGGTAAATCTTTCTGCTGTGGCGTTTGCGTTTTCGGTCGCTTCCAAATTATTGCCGCTGATGTTCTTGCCGTTTTTGATTCATAAATTGGGTTGGAAACGGAGTTGGCAATATTTTACGATTGTTGGAGTCGTGACGATTGCCCTGTTTTATCCGTTGTTAGGGTCATTTTTTATTGAGAATTTTGGAAATAGTTTGAATCTATATTTTCAAAAATTCGAGTTTAATGCCAGTATTTATTACGTGTTGCGGTGGATAGGATTTCAGTTGTCTGGATATAACTTAATCCAAATTCTTGGGCCACTTTTGGCAGCAATTGTCGCTGCTATTATTTTTGCGAAAGCAATAAAAGAAAAAACGAAAACAATAGAAAACCTGCCAGAACAATGGTTGATGGCGATTATGTTGTATTTGTGCTGCACGACGACGGTTCATCCGTGGTACACCGCCTTGCCGCTTGTCTTGTGTTTGTTTACCAATTATCGTTTTCCGATAGTTTGGTCGGCGTTGATTTTTTTGACTTACGTCAATTATAGTTACGAAACCTATTTTGAGAATCTGTGGATTGTGGCGTTGGAATATAGTTTGGTGATTGGATATTTGGTGTATGAATGGCAACGTCATCGAGCGTTAGTTAGTGATAATTAGACCTGACAGCTTTTCAAAAGTTATCAGGTTTTTCGGACTTATACCGCTCCAGGTTTTGCTTCACCAAAGGAGCAAAATGTTGTTGTCCATAAGCTGAAAAAAAGGTAACATTTTCCAAAAAATTCAAGCTCATTTTATACCAAGTCGCATCATCGAAAGTTTTATTTTCAGTGATTCGGAGTTCTTCCCGATAAGCGTTATTGGTTTGGTAGAAATTGTAGGCTGAACCGAAGGCAATATCGGCATCTTTGAGCAAAGCGGCTAAATCGGACTGAGGCGTTTGACCGACTTTAGTAGCAGCAATGCAAGTCGTGACAGCTTCGGTAAGGGATAGGTAGTTAGGATTCAAAGCAGATTTGACGATGCGGATACTCAAGGCTTCGTGTTCTGTCCGAGTGTAGAGATAGCCAGTATCGTGAAACCATGCCGCAACAGTTAATATTTCCTTTTCTTTTTCGGTTAGTTTTATCGCTTCCGCAATAGTCGTGACGGCTTCTACAACACTGAGGGTATGATTAAAATCATGGTAGAAAAGCCCAGAAGTATTAGCTTCTAAGAATAGATTACTGACGTAATTTTCTGCTTTCTTTTGTAGTGTTAATTCGGTCATCTAATTATTGTTTTGTGTTGAAGTGTCGAAATTACGGCTTTTAATCAAAATATGAATTTAGTTGGTATTTTTAATTTAAAAAATAAAGAAAGGTTTGTTGTAAGTAATACAAATATTTAGAGAAATCTTTATAAGAATTGTATAATATGTGGTTACTTTGTTACGAATTTTAAAAAAGGAATATCATGGAAAATTCTAATAAATACGAAGCGGTCATTGGTCTTGAAGTCCACGTACAGTTGAATACAAAAACGAAGGCATTTTGTGCCGATAGTGCGGCATTTGGTGGGCAGCCGAATGCACACACCAGCCCAATTTCATTGGCTCACCCAGGCACATTGCCCCGAATCAATAAGCGACAGGTCGAAAGTGCGGTGAAGTTAGGTTTAGCTTTAGATTGCGACATTAATCAAGTGAATTTCTTTGATCGTAAGAATTATTTTTATGCCGATTTGCCGAAAGGCTATCAAGTGACACAAGATAATCAGCCGATTTGTATCGGTGGATTTGTGAAGATAAATGAGGACAAAAAGGTTCGTTTGCATCATATTCACATGGAGGAAGATGCGGGAAAGTCGATCCATGATTTAGATGATAAATATACGTTGGTAGATTTGAATCGTGCAGGTGTGCCGCTTTTGGAAATTGTCACCGAGCCAGACTTGCGTTCAGCAGACGAAACAGCTTTATTTATCAATACTTTACGAAAGCTGGTGAAGTATTTAGATATTTCGGATGGTAACATGGAAGAAGGGTCACTGCGATTTGATTGTAATGTGTCGGTACGCTTGAAAGGGGCGACGAAATACAACAATCGCTGCGAAGTGAAGAACGTAAACTCCGTACGAAATGCAAAACGAGCGATTAATCATGAAATCAAACGCCAGATTCGATTGATGGAAAAAGGCGAAACAGTCGTACAGGAAACTCGTGGATTTAATACCGAAAAAGGGACGACTTATTCGTTGCGTTCGAAGGAAGATGCGCCGGATTATCGCTATTTTCCAGAACCAGATTTATCGCCAGTGATTATTTCTGACACCTTATTAGCGGAGATAAAAGCTGCTATGCCAACGCTGCCCGATGTCTTGAAAACGGAGCTAATGACGACTTATGGTTTGTCAGAATATGACGCTGCAATATTGACAGAAGAAAAAGATTTGGTGGATTACTTTTATGAAGTTGTACGATACACAAAAAATTATAAATCGGCTTCTAACTGGTTGATTAACAGCCTAAAATCGCATGTGAATGAACATAAGATTTCTTTTAAAATCTTGCCTTTACAACCATCTAATTTAGCAAAATTGATTAAAATTATTGATGATGGAAAGGTAAATATGTTGGCAGCAAAGCAGCAATTATTACCTCAATTATTAAAAAATGCAGCGGCAAATCCATTGGATTTAGCTAAAAAATTGAACTTGATTCAAGACAATAACAACGACGAAATTGCGGAAATTTTAGAAGGTATTATTGCGAAATACCCAGATAAGTTTGAAGCCTTGAAGCGAGGTAAAAAGAAGTTTATGGGCTTGTTTGTTGGTGAAATTATGAAACAAACGAGAGGGAAAGCAAATCCAAAACTGGCAAATCAACTCATTGCGAAACGCTTAAAACAGTAGCTTTTTAAATGTTTTTTATGTATTTTTTATAAAAAATAAAGTACTAAAGCTATTTTTTGAAGACTGAATATAATTTGACGCTTCTTAAAGAATTGTTTGAAAAGGATTTGAGCGTAAGTTTTATGAGAAATATACTGGAATAGAAATCTACACTTTTAACTTGACCATAAATTAATATTTTATAACAGATATAATGACAAAAAATGTTATTTTTGTCTTTTTAAATGAATTAAGTGATCGGACGCTTTCAAAGTGTTTGACTCCTAAAATGTAAATTTACGATATGAAATTTAGTGTATCCTCAGCAGACCTTTTGAAGCAATTGCAAATCGTAAGTGGTGCAATCGGTTCAAATCCTGTATTACCGATTTTGGAAGATTTTCTATTTACTATTGATGGAAATACGTTAAAAATTGCAGCGACGGACTTAGAAACGTCTATCTCTACGGAGATGGAAATTCAAGCAAGCGGAAGTGGAGAAGTAGCGATTCCTGCGAAAATCTTATTGGATACCTTGAAGGCTTTACCAGAGCAACCGATTACGTTTTCGGTAGATGAAGATAACTTTGCGATAGGGATTACATCGGCTTATGGTAAGTATAAATTAGCGGGTGAAGATGGTGCGGATTTTCCGACGATTCCACAGCCTGACGAAGTAAGTTCAGTAGAGTTACCGTCTTCTGCTTTGATGAATGCGATTGGTAAAACATTGTTTGCGACCAGTAATGATGATTTGCGTCCGGCGATGACTGGCGTTTATTTCAATGTTGGTTCTACAGAGTTGACTTGTGTCGCTACGGATGCACACAAATTGGTGAAGTACACTTATTTAGAGTTAGAAAGTAGCATTACCGAAAACTTTATCGTACCCAAAAAAGCGTTGAACCTATTGAAAAATAGTTTACCAGCTAATGACGAAGTGAACTTGTCATTCAACCGTGCGAACGCCTTTTTCTCTTTCGGTGCTGTGAATTTAGTATGTCGTTTGATTGATGCTCGTTATCCAGATTATAATGCGGTAATTCCGACAGAAAATCCAAATGTATTGACGATCAATCGTAAAGATTTTCAAGCATCATTGAAACGTATTGCGATTTATGCAAATAAAACAACTAATCAAGTTGTCTTAAATATTTCAGAAGGAAGTTTAACGGTTTCTGCTCAAGATTTAGATTTCTCGAATGAAGCAACAGAACAGTTGCCTTGTAGCTATGAAGGGGAACCGTTAAGTATCGGTTTTAATGCGAAATTCTTAGCAGAAATGTTGAATATCTTAGATACAGACGATGTGAAGTTAGAAATGTCAAACTCTAATCGTGCAGGAATTTTATTACCTTCTGATCAGCCTGATGGTGAAAATATTATGATGTTAGTGATGCCAGTAATGTTAGGAAACTAAGATTCAAATAATTGGTAAATTTAAAAGGTCGAAAAGCATTATGCTTTTCGACCTTTTTTAGTCTAACTATGAAGTATATTTTATCTTTTTAATATTAAGGGGTATGATTATAAATCACTAAGATCGTCAAAATCGCAATTAATAAAGAAAGTGGAGAATATAATTGAGTATCCCAAAAAGCGAATTTTGTGTCGTTAACTTTTTTGAAAAAGCCAATGTACTTAAAGTCACCTATTGCACGACCTAAAAAAATAATGGCAATCAGCCAAGTACCATATTTGAAAATATTATTTAGAAATAATAGTTCAAAAACACCAATATGACCTAAAATAATAAAAGCAAATATTAATAAGCCGAATCCTATCGTTGCGGTCATTAATTTAGATGGTGAGAAGACTTTTTGGCTATTGATTTCTGGAATGACATATTCGTGCATCATATTTCCTGAGAATGCCCAATAGAAGTGAACTAAACTCAAAAAGGTAAATATTATAGAAACCACGAAACCTGCAATGAATGTTGTTGTCATATATGTATTCGTCACTCAAAAAGAAAGACAAGTTAGAGATTCAATTGATACAAGTCAAGTTTTAACCCCTTTTTGTTAATATTTCGTTAAAAATATACTTGTTTTATAGGTATTTTATGGAATAAGAGACATTTCTGAAACACGAAAATTACAACAATGCTACAAGAAATAGGACAGACATCGGTAAATAAAATTCACATAATATCTATGGTGAAATAATAATTTGTATTGCTACTCAAATCAATAAACATCGGTTAATCCTGTCTTGAAATCATTAAAAATCTAAAGGGATAGATGTGATAAGAAGTTAAATTCACTGCAAAACACGAAAATATGCCAGTTTTAATTTGTCATTAATTTGTCATTACAGTGTTTTGTTGTTTTTTTCGTCTTTAGAGAGCGTTACTTTTTAAAAAGTAGAATGAAGTATAATCAAATCATCGCATGAATCAAACTGTTAATTTTCTTAATACTTTTAATTTTATAAGCCCAACATTTTATAAAATGTTATTTGGTATAGATTTAACCAACAAAATTTAGAGCGTTATGCTGCTCTTTTGTTACTTTTGAAACAAAGGCTTAGTCTATTTTTTAAACTATTAAAATATTGATAATGAGTGACTTAGTGTCAAAAAAACACATAAAAAATTAGTTTGCAGAGAACATTGCGAATTTTCGCTAATGGGGTTGTTTGCTATCGAAATCCCTCTAATTTTGTATCACATTCACAAACAAAATAATGAGTTATTATCAATATTTATACTCGGAAAGTAATTCACTACCGATAATAACTCCTTTATCATTTTACTAACAAAAGGACACAGTTTATGAAAAATTACGGCATGAAAAATCCAAATACCTCATTAGCAGATTTAGGTATTAACAAGTTTAAAACAGCTTACTGGAATTTAAGTCCAAAAGAATTGGTGGCACATACCATTCAAAATCGTCAAGGGTTACTATCGGATACAGGGGCTTTAGTTGTCTATACTGGAAAATTCACTGGTCGCTCACCTCAAGACCGTTTTATTGTAAAAGATAAAGTTGCCTCAAATACAGTAGATTGGAACGATATCAATAAGCCTATTTTACCAATGTATTATCAGCAATTGAGAAGTAAAATCGTCAATTACTTAGCCGACAAAGAGGTTTATGTACGTGATGCTTATGCTTGTGCTGACGAGAAGTATCGTTTATCATTGCGTTTGGTCGCAGAATATCCTTGGAGTGCGATGTTTGCTAACAATATGTTTTTACGCCCGACAACCAACGAAATCCTAAACGCTAATCCTGAATGGACCATCTTGTGTGCGCCAGGTTTTAAAGCAAATCCTGATATTGATGGCACTCGTCAAAGCAACTTTTCGATCATCAACTTTGCAGAAAAAGAAATTATCATCGGTGGAACTGGTTATACTGGCGAAATCAAAAAGGGGATTTTTTCTGTCTTAAACTACATTTTGCCATTAGAGCGTGATGTTTTATCAATGCACTGTTCGGCGAATGTCGGTAAAAAAGAGGACGTTGCTGTTTTCTTTGGGCTTTCTGGAACGGGAAAAACGACACTTTCTGCTGATCCAAATCGTAAATTGATTGGTGATGACGAACACGGTTGGTCAGAGGATGGCGTTTTCAATTTTGAAGGCGGTTGTTATGCCAAAACGATTAATTTAAGTGAAGAAGGTGAACCTGACATTTATCATGCGATTCGTTCGGGGGCTATTTTAGAGAATATCAAATTCTTTGAAGGTACAAACCGACCTGATTACGAAGATGCAACGATTACCCAAAATACGAGGGTCTCTTACCCGATTGACCATATTGATAATATTCAACCTGGCTCAAAAGGTGGGATTCCTAAAAATATTTTCTTTTTGACTTGCGATGCTTACGGTGTTTTGCCTCCGATTTCAAAATTAACTCCTGACCAAGCGATGTATCACTTTATCAGTGGTTATACGGCAAAAGTAGCTGGAACAGAAGCTGGCGTCACAGATCCTGAAATGACGTTTTCGGCTTGTTTTGGAGCACCGTTTTTACCATTGCACCCGACTCATTATGCAGAAATGCTAAAAGAAAAAATGTTGGAACATGGTACAAATGTTTGGTTAGTCAACACGGGTTGGTCTGGCGGTGGATTCGGTGTCGGTAATCGTATGAAATTAGGTTTTACCCGTGCGATGATTTCAGCGGCATTAGAAGGCAAGTTAGATAATGTTAGAACGCAAGATGATAATATTTTTGGTTTAAATATTCCGGTTGAATGTCCAGGTGTTCCATTTGAATTATTGAATCCTCGTGACGCTTGGGAAAATCCTGCAGATTACGATTATAAAGCCAACTTCTTAGCGAAAGCATTTATCAAAAACTTTAGAAAGTTTGAAGATGAGGCTTCTGAAGCGGTACTTTCTGCTGCTCCTAAGCTGTTGCAAACGGTTTAATTGGTTTTTTAGTTTAAGCAGTTGAAGGGCTTATTACCGCTTGAGATTTTTGTGGAGATTTGACTTCAACGACTTAAACGATCACGCCAAATAAAACTGAGATAAAGGATAATGTCCTTTTTTGATTACTTTTCCGAAATAGTATATAGTCCCGAGTTGCTCGGGACTATTTTTTTTGTTTTTTTTGAAAAAAGTCATATTATGAAATATTTCGTTACGAGTTTTGATAATTCTTACTAAAAAACGTATTAAAAAACTTAATAAAGCAACTAATGATAAACATTTATACGCCGGAGTATTTTATGCGAAAAGCGTTGGCGGAAGCCCAAAAAGCATACGATGAAGATGAGATTCCGGTCGGTGCGGTCGTTGTTGTTAACCATCAAATTATTGCGAAAGCATATAATCAAACAGAACGATTGCAAGATGTAACGGCTCATGCAGAAATGTTGGCTATTACTGCGGCTTCGGATTATTTGGGTACAAAATACTTGAATGATTGTACGCTTTACGTGACGCTCGAACCTTGCCCGATGTGTGCGGGTGCATTGGCTTGGTCGCAAATTGGTAAGATTGTTTTTGCTGCGGCTGATGCAAAAAAAGGATTTTCTTTGATTAATAATCCATTATTACACCCGAAAACGATTGTTGAAAAAGGGGTTTTGGCGAATGAATGTCAGGCACTTTTGCAACGATTTTTTAGAGAACGTAGAAAATAGGAAAACTGCAATATCTGCGAAATCTATAGGAAATACTTAACTTTCATTTTTTTTTGAAAATTAATAAAACCTCATTCAACATAAAGACGACTTTCATGTTATACAGTACAATTTTTAGATTCTAAAATTATAGTTCCATGAAAAGTTCTCGTAGAGTAGTTGTGTGGTTTCGTCAAGATCTTCGTTTGCACGATAATGAAGCCCTAATCGAAGCAATGAAGCGTGGTGATGAAATCGTTCCGATTTTTGTTTTTGATGAGCGACAATTTTTAGGAAAAACTAAATATGGATTCAATAAAACAGGAAAATACCGGGCAAAATTCATCATTGAATGCGTGGAAGACTTGCGTCAATCGTTCCAGAATTTAGGAATCGACTTGATTGTACGGGAAGGAAAACCCGAAGAAATTGTTCCTGCTTTGGCAGAGGAGATTCGTGCGGCTTGGGTATTTTGTAATATTGAACGGACACAAGAGGAGATTGAGGTTCAAGATGCAGTCGAGAAAAAATTGTGGGAAATCGGTCGAGAATTGTATTATTATCGAGGCAAAATGATGTATTACACACAAGATTTGCCTTTTCCTGTCGCACACACGCCTGATACATTCACGCATTTCCGAAAGGAAGTTGAGCGTTATGTTCCAATAAGAGATTTGTTGCCAGAGCCAACGGAGTTCAAGCCTTGGTCGTTCCGTTATGAAACTGGCGAAATCCCAACGCTGACAGATCTGGGACATGAAGAATTCAGCGTGGACGAGCGTGCCGTTCTGGATTTTAAAGGAGGGGAAACAGCCGCTCTGGAACGCTTAAATCATTATTTGTGGGAGACGGATTGTATTAAATCTTACAAGGAAACTCGTAATGGCTTGATTGGTGCAAACTACTCGTCGAAGTTTTCGCCGTGGTTGGCACAAGGTTGTATTTCGCCAAAGAAAATCTATCATGAAGTCAAGAAATATGAGCGAGAACGCAAGAAAAATAAGTCAACTTATTGGATGATTTTTGAATTGTTGTGGCGTGATTTTTTCCGCTTGATGGCAAAAAAACACGGGAACAAAATTTTCCAAAAAGGTGGAACAAAAGGAGAAGCTGACGAAAGATGGATCGAAAATCGTAAATTATTCGAGGCTTGGGCCAATGGTAGAACTGGTGTTCCGTTCATCGATGCAAATATGACGGAATTAAATAAAACTGGTTTTATGTCGAATCGTGGTCGTCAAAATGTAGCCAGTTTCTTAGTCAAAGATTTACACATCAATTGGCAAATTGGAGCCGAATATTTCGAATCTTTATTGATTGATTATGATCCCGCGAGTAATTACGGAAATTGGAATTATGTCGCTGGAGTCGGTAGTGATCCGAGAGAAAACCGTTATTTTAATATTTTATCACAAGCAACTCGCTACGATCCGAATGGTGATTTTGTAAAATTATGGTTGCCACAACTTGAAGGTTTATCGAATGAGAAAATTCATCGGCCAGATTTGATTTCTTTCGAAGAACAAAAATATACAAAGGTGAAAATCGGTGGGAATTATCCGAAAGCAATGGTGAATATTCGTCAATGGGCGTGATTTAGTTGGCAGTCGGTCGTTTTCAGTTTTCAGCAAAAACGGTATCTTTGCAGACTTAATTAAATAATCAGGTTCACGAAATTTTCAAAGTTTTGTAAACCTTACATTCAAATTTTTTTTGAAATAAACTTCCAAACGAATGTTTGGCTAAATGATATGACAATAAAAGGAAAAAAAGGGGTTTTATTAATAAATTTAGGAACACCCGACGCACCGACTCGTGGTGCGGTTTATCGCTATTTGAAAGAATTTTTATTAGATGGTCGAGTGATTGACATTAACGCTGTCGCTCGAAATATCTTAGTCCGTGGGATTATTGCACCGTTTCGTTCTGGCAAGTCTGCGAAGGAATACAAAAAACTGTGGACGGAAGATGGTTCGCCTTTAAAGATTTATGGTTATCAACTACAAGATGGTGTTCAAGAGTTGTTAGGAGATGATTTTATTGTCAAATTGGCGATGCGTTATCAAAATCCTTCGATTGAATCTATGGTAGATGAATTGATTGCTGAAAAAGTAACGGAGCTTATTGTCGTTCCGTTATTTCCACAATATTCATCGGCTTGTGTCGGTTCGGCACATCAGGAAGTGATGCGGGTATTAAGCAAAAAGCAAGGTATTCCTGCCGTAAAAATGATTCATTCTTACTTCGATTACGATCCGATGATTGAGGCATTCGCTGCTCGTGGCCGACAATACGACATTGAGAGTTACGACCATATTTTGTTTAGTTTTCACGGTATTCCAGTTCGTCAAATCAAGAAAGGTGACGATTTTAACCATTGTAAATTAGGTGAATGTTGTAATTCTATCACACCAACGAATCAACATTGTTACCGGGCGAATTGCTTTGCGACAACTCGTGCAATTGCGAAAAAATTAAACATTCCAGAAGAGCGTTATTCCGTTGTATTTCAATCTCGATTAGGTCGTGACCCGTGGTTAGAACCTTACACCAGCGATGTCATTGAAGAATTGGCAGAAGAAGGAAAAAAACGAGTCTTGGTCTTCTGTCCAGCGTTCGTCGCTGATTGCTTGGAAACAACGGTCGAAATCGGTATGGAATATCAAGAGGAATTTGAAGAGTATGGTGGCGAAAAACTTCAACTGGTCGAGGGCTTAAATGCTCATCCAAAATGGATTGAAGCCGTAAAGGAATTAGTTTTAGAACATGTTTAGTCAGAATTAAGCCTGACCAGTTTTCAAAACCGGTCAGGCTTTTAATTTACTCTAAATCAATGGATTGTAATAGTTCTCCATCTACATTTCGAATTTCCGTAGTCATTGTTTCCTTTTCCCAATCAATATTCAACAATGCAAAATGACGTTCATTAATCAATTCACCAACACGATATTTATTCGGTTCAGATTTCGCATTATTGCTGGTGTAAGCGTGCGTCAATCCGCTTGACGTTACCTCAAAAACTGGTTGTTCAAAACCGTCCAAATCAATTTTTGAAACTTCCGAAATATGTCTATCGCCACTTAAAATAATTGGATTATTCGGTTGGGTTTTGACGATTAAATCCAAAAAACGCTGGCGAGCAGTTGGGAAATTCGCCCATTTTTCAAACATTTGTTCTTCAGGAAGAACCTGTATGCTGCTGCAAATAATATTGAAAGTTGCCGTTGAGTTTTCTAATTCATTTTCCAGCCATTTCCACTGGCTTTCGCCTAACATATCGCCGGTTTCATTGATTAAATAACGAGTTTCACCACTCGGATTTTTTTCTAAATTATCTCGAAAATAACGGGTGTCTAACAATAAAAACTTAATCGTTTTATCACCTTTTCCAATGGTGTAAGATTGGTAAATTCCCTCTGTTTGTCGGACTGCTGCCGTTTTAGGAATATCCATAAAATCTAAAAATAATTGCTGTGCTTCGGCTTTTGCTTCAAAGTTTTTTCCACCATCATTTTGACCATAATCGTGATCGTCCCAAATGCCAATAATCGGTGTAGATTTGACGAAAGTCGCATAAGCAGGAATTGTTTTTTGTTCCGTGTACATTCGGTTCATCTTTTGCATATCGTCCGTGTCCGCATAGATTACATCGCCTAACCAAACCCACAAATCAGGTTGAGTCGCTTGGATACTTGACCAAATATTTTGCTCCAAATTCGTTCGATTACATGAACCAAAAGCAATGGTTTCTAAAACTGCTGTCGTATCAGGTAGATTGGCAGCGTAGGGAATTTGAGGCGTTACACAGCTATTAATTGGAATAATTAACACTCCTAAGATTATTCCTAAAAGTCGGTTATAGTAGCGATTCATTTTTTACTAAACTTTTCTGCCATTCCGATATCGGTCGGAGTCTCCCGTATGTAAGAAAATAAAACCCGAACTTTGCAAATTTTGAGTTTCAAATATTGGGGAGGTTCCGACCGACGTCGAAATGACAGACTTTTTAAAATTTTTAGATTTCCATTCTTTTATGATGTACTCAATTTATACTTAAAGATAATTTGATTACAAATCTCAAAACTCAATATGAATAAGATTTCAGATTAATCCAAATATTAATATCTTTAAGGAAAGGACTTAAAACCAAACCAATGAAAAATCAACGCTTATTATCTTTAGATGTCTTTCGTGGCGGCACGATTGCCTTTATGATCTTGGTCAATAATCCTGGCACTTGGGCAAGTATTTATTATCCGTTGCGACACGCCGAATGGCACGGTTGTACACCGACCGACTTAGTTTTTCCTTTCTTTTTGTTCATTGTTGGCGTTTCCGTTTATCTGGCTTTCGCCAAATTTGGATTCGAGTTAAATCAAGCGACGATTTTAAAAATTGGTAAACGGACAGCATCGATTTTTTTGATTGGTTTGTTACTGAACTGGTTCCCATTTTATCATGCATCCATAGCAGATTTAAGAATCATGGGTGTTTTGCAACGCATTGCGTTAGCTTATGGATTTGGTGCGTTGATATGTTTAAGTATTTCGCCCAAACGACTGATATATGTTGCTGCGGGGATTTTGTTGGGGTATTGGGCGTTGATGGGATTATCGGTCGCCGAAGCACCTTATTCATTAGAAAATAACCTTGCTCGACAGGTCGATTTACTGATTTTTGGCGAAAGCCATGTATGGAATGGTTTCGGAATACCATTTGATCCTGAAGGGCTGCTAAGTACAATTCCAGCGATTGTTACGGTGATGTTGGGGTACATCGTTGGCTGGCGGATTAAGACATTGGATAACCAACATATTTTAGTAAAAGAATTATTATTTTATGGTTTTCTCTTGATGTTTCTCGGTTGGCTTTGGGATAAATCGTTTCCGATTAATAAAGCATTGTGGACAAGTTCTTACGTCTTATTTTCGGGTGGAATCGCTGCGGTCGGTTTAGGAATGGCTATCGAAATCATCGATATTCAAGGCCGAAAATGGTTGACTAAGCCGTTTATTATTTTTGGGACAAACTCTTTGTTCGCATACGTTTTGTCGGGGCTTTTATTTAAAATTATGTACTATTTGATCACTTGGACAAACGAAGACGGAGCAACAGAACATTTGAACAACTGGCTTTACGCCAATGTTTTTCAACCAGCTTTCGGTGATATAAATGGTTCGTTGATGTATGCCATTTCATTTGTTATGATTTGTTGGTTGATTACCTTAATATTGTATCGAAAACGAATATTTATAAAAGTTTAATTTTTGTTGCTTGTTGGTTGATTTTCGATTTTACTCATTTGGTAAATGAGATGAGATGGTCAACTAAACGGATACTTTGACGTTTAAACATTGATAATCAAAAGTGTTAAATTCCTCAACCGATGAAAATAGAAGAAGCTATTAATCAGAAGCAGTTTAAAAATAATTGGCAAAAAGCCACTTTAAATATATTATATACGAATAACTGGATACAAAATCAGGTTAAATTATTCCTTAAACCTTATGGTGTTACACAACAACAATTTAATGTTTTGAGAATACTGCGGGGGCAATTTCCTAAGCCGTTGACAACTTCCGTGATTCGCAAGCGAATGTTAGATAAAATGTCTGACGCTTCTCGAATTGTGGAACGATTGTACAAGAAAGGGTTAGTTGAGCGTCAAATTTGTCCGGCAGACAAGCGTTTAGTTGATGTCTTAATTAGTGAAAAAGGCTTAAATGTCTTGGCTGCAATTGATGAAAATTCAGAAAAGTTAGATTTTTCAAAAACGAGCTTGACAGAAGGAGAGGCTTTGTTATTGAGTGATTTGTTGGATAAGCTGCGTGCGGGATAAGGTTAAAATATTGGGCAGCGGACGTCTGTTTCCCAATATTCCGATTTTTATAGTATTTGATTCTTTTCACAATGATTGTAATTTTTTATACAAAATATACCTTATAGATATACAATCTGGTGTAATTATAACTTCATTTAGAATCCTCGGAAAACATTGGAAATGTTCAATAATCTATACTAGAATGTTGAAAATAGTTGTTAAAAGCGAATCTAAATTCTCATTATTCGACTAACACTTGACTTCTCTCTGTCAAAATTCAATTTCAAAATCAAATAATTCGTTAAAAACTGTATATTTGCCACGTTTTTTTGTTCGGAGGAACATCTTATCAAAAAAAATAAAGGTTTTTTATAAATCACTAAAAGTAACAACTGCAAGTTGGTGCAAACATAACTTTTTTATTTTCAATGTGTTAAGCAACGATTTGTACAAAAAGACACGTATTAATTGATGATATTGAAAGTCGTAGGAATAATAAAGGTGTAAATTTCGATTTAATCTTTCCAAAACTCATAATAACGATGGTTTGGAGGACAAAATATAAATTTATTCAGATTATATTCATTACGGACTGGATTGACCAAATTCAATAAATTTTTAGAACAGAAAAAGATGCAAGGGAAAAGTTTAGTTAGGTTCTTCCTAATTTTCATGATGATTATCGCAGTATGGCAGTTGTTTTTAAACTTCCGTACGAACGGTGTGGAAAAAGAAGCCGCTCAATATGGGCAGCAAGCTGTGACGAGTATGGAAGACGGTGCCGTAAAAGATTTCACTGCAAAACAATTGGAGCAAGGGTATTTAGATTCTATCTCTGATGAAAAGGTGTTAAATCTTGGATTGATTAGTTACTCATACAATGACTTGAAGAAGCAGCAGCTTCAGTTAGGTTTAGACTTGAAAGGGGGGATGAGTTTGGTTTTGCAAGTTGATTTGCGAGATTTAATCACCTTATTAGCAGACGGAAACGACAAAGATGAGGATTTTCAAGCAGCGTTAAATAATGCAACTGCGGCACAGCAAAATTCTGCGGTTGACTACGTAACATTGTTCAAAGATGCGTTTGAGGAAGTCGCTCCAGATAGACAGTTAGCAGAGTTCTTTTACACGAACTCATTGATGAAAGGTGGGGAAGGAGAAGAGAAAGGTATCGGCTTGACTTCTACTAATGATGAGGTAGCGGCTGCTATTCGTAAGAAAGCAGATGAAACAGTAACCTCTACATTCGAGCGTTTGAAGCAACGTATTGATAAGTTCGGTGTTACTCAACCTAATGTTTCTTTAGATGCAAATACGGATAGAATTGTCGTCGAATTACCAGGGGTCGAAAACCCTGAGCGTGCAAGAAAATTCGTACAGGCAACGGCAGAACTAAAATTCTGGGACATTTACGAAGTTCAAGAAATCGCTGGTGGCTTTTTTAAAGCAAATGATTATTTCAAAGGTTTAGAAGAGCGTGGTCAATTATCTACTGAAGAAGATACAACAACCGTAGCAAATAATGATTCTACACAAACGGCAACGCCTGAGGATTCGTCAGCAACTGAAACAGCTGATGATTCTACACAAACGACTGTTGGATCAGGGCCTTTGTTTAATATTTTCCAATTGAATCAAGGGCAATATGACCAAACATATATTGGTGTTGCTAAGAAAAATGATAGAAAAAGTGTTAGTGAACTTTTGGCGAAAGCTCAAGAGAAAAACTTCTTTCCAAAAGATGTAATTTTCCTTTGGGGACAAAAGCCTTTCAAAAACTATGACACTAACGAATTTACAGATGACTATGTATTGTATGCAATGAGAACGTACAATAAAGAAGCTCCTCTGGAGGGAGATCAAGTAGCGTCTGCAAGTCCGCAGTTAGATCAACAAAGTGGTGAAGTTGCTGTATCATTGACGTTAAAGCGTGATGGTGCAAGAGCTTGGGGACAATTGACAGAAAAAGCATTTCCAACTCGTAAATCAATCGCAATTGCATTAGATGGTGAGGTGGTTTCTGCTCCACACGTACAAGCGGTGATGAAAGATGGTCGTTCTCAAATCACTGGTAACTTCTCTGCAACAGAGGCACAGGATTTTGCTAATATTTTACAAGTTGGTAAATTACCAGCAAAACTTGAAATCATTGAAGAGAATGTTGTTGGACCTTCTTTAGGGCAAGATAATATTGATAAATCAATCTTCTCATTAGCAGTCGGTTTAGGATTAGTCTTAGCATTCATGGTATTCTACTATGGTGGTGCGGGTATTGTTTCGATTATTGCTTTATTAGCGAACTTAGTGTTTATCTATGTTGCCTTATCGTCAATCGGAACAGTCGTCACCTTACCAGGTATGGCGGGTATTGTATTGACAATTGGTATGGCGGTTGATGCCAACGTGATTATCTTTGAGCGTGTTCGAGAGGAACTGCTCGACGGGAAATCACTTATTGCCAGTATTCGAGATGGTTTTTCTAACTCGTACTCAGCGATTATTGATGCTAACGTGACGACTTTATTAGTTGCATTCATTTTATTCTATTTCGGTTTAGGACCGATTAAAGGTTTCGCAGCCGTTTTAATGGTTGGTGTCATTACATCATTGTTTACAGCCGTTTTAGTTGGTCGTTTGATCATTGATTGGTGGACAGAAGGAAAAGGTAAAAACTTAACATTTTCTACGCCGCCGACAAATAACGCTTTTGCAAATGCAAACTTTGACTTCATCGGCAAACGTAAAATTGCTTATGTAATTTCAGGTACAATCATCGTTTTAGGTATTGTTTCAATGCTTTCGAGAGGGTTTGAATTAGGAGTTGACTTCAAAGGTGGTTATTCTTATGCTGTTGAATTTGACGAATCTGCGAATATCACTCGTGATAAAGTAAGAGAGACTTTCAAGGCAGAAAATTTATTCGGTGAAGAGCCTTCTGTAAAAACATTTGGTGATGCGAATACTTTAGAAATCACTACAACTTATATGATTAAAGCTGCTGCATCAGAAAATCCAGACTCAATTGTATTGGACAGATTATATGCAGGTATTGTAGAGTTAACTGGAAAAGATGAAGGTTTTGCAAAGTTTGCCGGAACAGATGAAAACGGAGAACGTTCAGCTACTAAATTGACTCGTTCTATCAAAGTCGGGCCAACAATTGCAGATGATATTACTAAATCATCATTCGAAGCCGGTATTTACGCTTTGTTGTTGATTTTCTTATACATCTTTATCCGATTCAACAAATGGCAATATTCAGCAGGTGCAGTTGCGGCATTATTCCATGATGTGATGATTGTATTGAGTATCTTCTCTATTTTCTATGGTATTTTACCATTCTCTTTAGAGATTGATCAAGCATTTATCGCAGCACTTTTAACCGTCATCGGTTACTCAATCAATGATACTGTCGTTGTATTTGACCGTATTCGTGAATATGTAAACTCTTACGCTGCTGATTCTAAGAAAGACTTAATCAATCGTGCGGTAAATAATACGATTAGTCGTACCATTATTACCTCATTGACAACATTGTTTGTGGTCTTGATTTTATTCTTATTCGGTGGTAGTTCGATTAAAGGTTTTGCATTCGCATTAGTAGTCGGTATCGTAGTCGGTACTTACTCATCTGTATTCGTTGCAACACCGATTATGCACGATTTAACAGGCGAGTTTGAAGCTAAAACAGTAGAGAAAAAGAAATCAAAATATACTAAAGCTTAATTTAATTAGGAATTAGGAACCGGTAATTAGGAAAATGCCTAATTATATAAAGTGTCACTTCATTGATTTGGAGTGACACTTTTGTTTTATATGATCTAGGTTTTAAATAGACACTTCATCGTTGCAATTCGTTGAAAAATAAAAAACTTCATTTTTTCGAGAACCTTTTTATACCTTTCTTTCTATGTACTAATAGAAACGGTTTACAAATATGCACGACCAGACATTAATTAAAAAAGCAATCAAGGGCGATAAAAAAGCAGGACAGGAGCTGTATCAATTGCATGAAGTGCATTGGTTTCGTATTTGTTTGCGATATGGTAAAAATAGGTCGGAAGCACGAGATATTTTTCAAGAAGGCGTGATTGATATTTTTAAGAATTTAAAACAATTCAATCCGAATCGTGGCACGTTTCAAAGTTGGTCGAACAGAATTGTCGTCAATGCGGCATTGCGGTATTTGAAAGAACAAAATTGGCAACAATCTTTTGAGGAGTTGGAATCGGCAAATGATACAACTGATACTACGGAAACGGCTTTGGATAAAATCGCTTTGAAAGAGCTGATTGGTTTGGTGCAGCAGTTGCCGTTGTCGTATCGACTGGTCTTTAATATGTATGTTATTGAAGGTTATTCGCACAAGGAAATTGCCGAAAAACTGGAAATTCCTGTGGCAACTTCTAAGTCAAGATTATCAAAAGGAAAAAAAGCATTGAGACAGCAGTTGGAAATTTTGTTATTAAAGTAAGTCAAAAACAAAGTAATATGGACAATATGGACAATTTTTTCAAAAAACAGTTTAATCAATTTGATAAACCGTTCGAGGATTGGGAAAGACCTGATGTTGAGGATTGGAAAACGATTGCTTCGCAAGTTCCTTTTTTTAACAAAACTTCTTTTTGGGCTTTTCCGAATATTGCCTTGATGGCCTTGAGTGCAATTTTGGTAACTTCTGTGGTGTATGTGTGGATTTTGAAAAAGGAAATTACGGTTTTAGAAAAGACAATTACAACGCAACAAGAACAGATTGAACGAGTGGAACAACGTGTTCAAATAGTTGAAAAACAACAGGTTGAACAACAGACAATTGAAAATATCAAAGCGGAAAATGTTCAATTACTACAACAAAATCAAATTTTAAATACGGTTACGAAACAGCAAAAACAACTTGGTTCTAATTTCTCAATGGTTGTTGATAATTTAAAAAAGGCTGAATTTTCTAATACTATATTTAATAAAAAAGAGGGTAGGAATATTTCGAAACAATCGGAAAGTGAGGTTTCTATTACAAATAATGGAAATGAAACTCAATTAAAGGAATCAAAGACGGATAAGACGAAGAATCTATTATTGGCAACCGATTTTTCGGAACAAGTGAAAGTCAAAAATAGAATAATGAACTACGACAAAAATACGGAAAATCCAACCTTGATGGAACAGGAAATAATCGGTTTTAAAAAATTAGAATTGTTACCTGCTTCAAAATTTTCGGTAGTTCCTCAAAATCCGACTTTTTTTGAACTCAATCCATTGGTTTTAAATGATGATTCAAAAAAAGATAAGCCGATTATCAAGTTGCCAAATGTTAATTTAACGGATGTGGAATTGGGATATGAATATCGTATTCAATTAACGGAAATATCAACAGATGTGAACATTGTGGAGCTGGAAACGATTGCGGATAGAGGTAGGGCGGAAGACAACGTAATACATTTACATGGTTTGACTTTAGATGTGTCTTTGCATAAAAATTGGTTTTTACAAACTGGCGTTCGGTTTTCAAATACAGATTTGAAATTTAAACAGGACGTTTTTTCGGTTTATAATACCGATAATGAAGTCGTTTTACCTGATGGTACAATTGTCAAAAACTTGAATATTGTGCAAGAAACACCTTTTTCGAAAACTAATAATTCTATTCAATTGCTTTTTGATGAAAATGATAGATTGATGGATAATGAAGCCTTTAAATGGTTTTCTCTGGGAGAACAAAATCAGCAAACAATTCAAATTCCGTTTGGTGTAAGTTATGGATTTAGCAAAAATCGTTTGAATATTTTGCTCGGAATCGGTACACAATGGAATTATATGAAATTAGGAAAAACTCGCTATGAAATGGAGTTAGAAAATAGAGCGAATGAGTTTCGTTTGTTGGCTTCGGACACGGATATTTTATCAGAAATTAAGGATTTAAACTATTTCAGCACTTATGCTACTTTGGGTTTGAAATATCAAATTTTGAATCATTGGTCAATAAAAACTTCGGCAACTTTTAATTACCATTTTTTAAAAAATACGACTATTGAGAAATGGAATCGTTCGGATAATTCGATGGCAATAGGATTGCAATATCAATTTTAAGTATTGATAATCAATTGATTAAATAATTGTTGGAAAAAACTTTATGAAAGTTTCAAACTCCCGTAGAGTTAAACTTCAATACAAATATTATAAAAATAATGAGTTTGGATATTAAAAAAAGTAAAATTATCTACACGTTTTTATTATTGTCATTATCATTCTTCTTTTTAGAATCATGTGTCAATTATAACAATAGAATTAATGTTGAAATTCCAAATTTTAACGTTTTATCTACGGTAACTTTTGAACAAAATTTGTCAGCTTACAATATTTTTGAAGGTAATCCTCAGGATTTAATTCCATCGGCAGACTTTCATTTATTGGAGTTAAATTCGGTATTATTTACGGATTATGCGAAAAAGCAGCGATTAGTGAAAGTGCCTCAAGGTACGGAAATAACGAAGATTGGAAATATTTTGGAGTTTCCTAATGAAACAATTTTGGCGAAAACCTTTTATTATTACAATGATGACCGAGATACATCTTTAGGAAAAAGAGTGATTGAAACCCGATTACTGATTAAAAAAGATGACCTTTGGAATGTCGCAACTTATATTTGGAATGAGGACCAAACGGAAGCTATTGTGTCATTCGATGGTGCCAATACACCGGTAAATTGGATAACGGAAAGTGGCGAAAATCGCTCAACATTATATTTAATTCCGAATGAAAATGATTGCATTGCTTGTCATCAATCGAATGATGAAGTTATTCCGATTGGAACGACCTTGAAAAATCTAAATCGTGAAGTAAGTCGAAATGGTACAAATATCAATCAATTAACACACTTACAAACAGTTGCTATTTTGAATCAATTTGATGTTGCAGCATCTCCACAAATGATAGATTACAATGATTTAAATATCGGTTTAGAGCAAAGAGCAAGAGCTTATTTTGATATTAATTGTTCGCATTGTCATAATCCAACCGCTTGGGAAGCACCGGCAAAACGAGACTTGGATTTGAGGTATGAAGTGCCTTTAAATCAAACAGGAATTGAACAACAAGCCGATGACATTAATGAGTTTCTGACCAGTGGCGAAATGCCTTTTATCGGTACAACAATTTTAGATGATGAAGGTGTGGATTTGATTATTGATTTTATTAATAGTTTGTAAATTGCAGGATTGATGTAGGTTAATTTTTACCTTAAAAAATCAAAAAGCCGATTTTCAATTTGTTGAAAATCGGCTTTAATATATTTAAAAGTCAGTGAATCACCGAGTTTTCGGGACAAACTGCCGACTGAAAACTGCTTACTGACTACAAGTGAATCACTTCATCATAAGCTGCAGCCGTAGCTTCCATCACAGCCTCAGACATTGTCGGGTGAGGGTGAATTGCTTTTAAAATTTCGTGACCAGTAGTTTCTAATTTGCGAGCTGCCACCATTTCCGCAATCATTTCCGTTACGTTTGCACCAATCATGTGTGCACCTAATAACTCGCCATATTTTGCATCATAGATGACTTTTACGAAACCGCCAGCCGCACCAGCCGCTTTCGCTTTTCCACTTGCCGTGAACGGGAATTTACCCACTTTTAATTCATAACCTGCTTCCTTCGCATCCTCTTCTGTCATACCCACAGAAGCGACTTCAGGAACACAATAGGTACAAGAAGGGATATTTCCGTAGTCGATAGTTTCCGTGTGAGCCCCAGCAATTTTCTCTACACAAACGATACCTTCTGCACTCGCAACGTGTGCCAATGCTTGAGTAGGAATAATATCACCGATAGCATAAACACCATCGACACTTGTTTTGTAATATTCATCAACGATAACAAAGCCACGGTCTGTTTTGACACCAACCTCTTCTAAGCCAATGTTTTCCGTATTTGGCTGAATACCAACTGCCGATAAAACCACATCACATTCGATAGTTTCCTCTTTACCAGTTTTATTATTTTTAACCAGTACTTTACAACCGTTTCCGCTTGTATCAACAGATTGAACAGCGTGACCAGTTTTGACTTTGACACCGGCTTTTTTGAATGTTTTACCGATTTCTTTAGAAACGTCTTTGTCCTCACGAGGTAACAAACCATCTAAATATTCGACAATTGTAACTTTCGTACCAATTGCATTATAAATGTAAGCGAACTCAACGCCAATCGCACCCGCACCAATCACTACCATAGACGCTGGTTTTTGACCCAAAGTCATGGCTTTACGATATTCAATCACTTTTTCACCATCAATCGGCACATTCGGAAGCGGTTTCGCCCGACCACCTGTTGCTAAGATGACATTTTTAGCAGTATAAACCGTTGCCTTACCTTTTGCGTCAGTTACTTGAACTCGTTTTCCTGGCAACAACTTACCATTACCTTCTAAAACTTCAATTTTATTTTTGCGGAATAAGAACTTGATTCCGTTATTCATACCATTCGCAACACCACGGCTTCGGCTAATCATTCCATCGAAGTTAACCGTTGCTTCTTTGACATCAATACCATATTCTTTGGCATGTTTGATATATTCAAAAACTTGTGCGGATTTTATTAAAGCTTTGGTCGGAATACACCCCCAATTTAAACAAATTCCACCTAAGTTTTCACGTTCTACAACGCCTACTTTCATACCTAATTGAGCAGCACGAATTGCAGCAACATAACCACCAGGGCCACTACCAATAACGATAACATCGTAGTTCATAATCTTTTTTTTTGTGGTCGAGACCAACTAAAGAATCTCTAACCAAATTATAATAAATTATAAGTTTCTTGTTTTACAACCATCTATAAAAGTATAGTTGATTTCAGATAAACATTCAAGTTATCTTTAAAATCGCTGCAAAGGTAAGGAATTTTTGGAAAATCCGTAAGCAGAACTTACGGTTACGTACATTAAAGCTTTCGAAGGTTTTTTCATAAAAGGTGTAATGACCCTCCGAAAGGATTAAATAGGAGTAACCGTAGGTTAGACCTGTGGAATCGCTCGAAATATAAATCCTTTTTGATGATAAAAATCTAAGACTTTTGGCAACACAAATTGTAGGTGCTTTGCTGCTTTCAGGCTATCATGAAAAACGATAATTGAACCATGTTTTGATTGTCGCAATACGTTATTTAAACATTGTTCAGATGAAATCTTTGTATCAAAATCGCCACTTAAAATATCCCAAATTATGATGCGGTATTGCTTCAGCAAATACTTCGCTTGACTTAGTTTTAATTTGCCGTAAGGCGGACGGAATAAAGGTGTATCAATAACTTCTGCACACTTTTTGACATCGTCAAGGTAGGTTTGACGATTAGTTTTCCAACCATTAAAATGATTAAAAGTATGATTACCAATCGAATGCCCTTCTTTAGTAATTCGTTGAAAAATAGCAGGATTTTGTTCTACATTTTTACCAACCACAAAAAAAGTCGCTTTCGCTGAATAAGCCGCCAGTTGTTCCAAAACCCAAGGGGTCACCTCTGGAATCGGGCCATCATCAAAAGTCAAATACAAGACTTTTTCAGTAGTCGGAATGCTGAATGTATATTTCGGAAATAGACGTTGAAAAACGGTTGGAATCTTAGTTGGATACATTTTTTGATTTTAAACCACAAAAGTTGTGAAAATTTTAATAGTAACAAATTTCACATATTTTTGATAAATAGAAACTATCCAAACTATAAAATCATTGTACCTTTGCAGCTTAATTTCAGATATGAGATTTTAGATAGGTGATTTTAGACTTTTAAAACCATCTCACGTCTCGAATCTCACATCTCACATCTAAACAATAAAAAATAATGAGTGTAAGAGTTCGTTTTGCTCCAAGTCCGACAGGACCGTTACATATAGGTGGCGTTCGTACAGCGTTGTATAATTATTTGTTTGCCCGCAAACATGGCGGAACATTTATTTTAAGAATTGAGGATACCGATCAAGTACGTTATGTCGAAGGTGCGGAACAATATATTTTAGATGCTTTAAACTGGCTGGGTTTAGAGATTGACGAAAGTGTAGTGAATGGCGGTGATTTCGGGCCTTATCGTCAGTCGGAACGCAAGGATTTATATTTGAAATATACTCAACAATTGATCGATAATGGTCACGCTTATTATGCGTTTGATACGCCTGAAGAGTTGGAGGCGGCTCGGGAAGCAAACCCAACTTTCAAATATAATTTTGAAGTCCGAGAAGATATGAAAACGTCTTTGACGATGTCGGACGAAGAGGTGAAACAGCAGATTGATGCTGGTGTGCCTTATGTTGTGCGTATCAAAATTCCTCGTGATGAATTGATTGTTTTTGATGATTTGGTGCGTGGTCGAGTGTCGTTTCACTCTGATGAGTTGGACGATAAAGTGATGTTGAAAGCGGATGGCATGCCGACTTATCACTTGGCGAATATTGTTGATGATCATTTGATG
>CBFIHR010000053.1:0-30003 GCA_965662365.1 Saprospiraceae bacterium | reverse complement strand
GTTGACGGCAGACGGTTGACGCAGACGGAAAAAACGAATATTTAATTATTAAATTTATGAAAACTAAAACTATAAAATTAGATTTTTCGGCAATTACTAACTTAAGTGAAATGCACGAATACTTAAAAAAAGAATTTGGTTTTCCTGACTTTTATGGTGCAAATGTTAATGCCTTGATTGATTGTTGGACAAGTCTTCGTTTTCCAGAAGATGGAATGGTTGAAATTACTATTGAAGATAATGAGGTATTATTATTGGAAATTAAGAACTTGCCTTCAAAATCACACATTATATTAAACCACTTTTTAATCGCTATTCAAGCTGTTAATAATCGTTATACTTCAAAAGGAAAACTTCCTTGTATTTATTTAAATTTGGATGGGTGAGACCATAAAGAAATTACGACAAAAAATGAGCAATACTAAAAAAGATAAAATCCTAATCGTTGGTGCTGGTTTGTGAAAATTTAAAGGTTTCAGTTTATTGGTAAACTGTATAAAAAAACGTATTTTGTTTGAATGTGAATAGTAATTTTTTAAAATACATTAAAAATATGAACGTAACAGTTGAAAGAACGGAGAAGGAGATTTTAATAAAATTACCATTGAATACAAAGGTCTCGGATATTCAAAGGATTTTAAACTATTTTGAATACATTAAAATAGCCAGTAAAAGTAAAGCAACACAAGAACAAATTGATAATTTGGCTAAAGAAGTTAATAAAGGTTGGTGGGAGAAAAACAAAGCACGATTTATCGGTAAAGAAGGCTTTGAAGATATAAAATAAAAGGAATGAAAATTTATATTACAGATACAAATGTCATTTTTTCTGCTGTATTAAATGTTAATAGCGGAATTGGACAATTTATTATGAGTGCCAATCAAAACAATGTTAAATTCTACGCACCTGATTATTTAAGATTTGAACTTGAAAATTATATTCCAAAAATTGTCAAAATATCGAGTTTAAAAATAGAAGAAGTTAGACGATTAATTACGTTGTTATATGCTCAAATTATCTTTATTTCTGATGAATTGATACCTTTTGAATATTATAAAAATGCTTTACCTTTTGTTCGTGATGTAGATATGGATGATTTGGTGTTTGTCGCATTGACGGATTATTTAGAAGAAACACTTTGGACAGGTGATTTAAAATTATACAATGAATTAATTGCCAAAGGTTATACAAGAATTGTTACATTTAATGAAATCAAAAAAGAATTAGAAAATTAAAGTGTAAATAGCCATGTAGTATTAACTATGTGGCTATTTATTTTATAAAAATTGAAAATTGAAAAAAGATAAAATCCTAATCGTTGGTGCTGGTTTGTGCGGAACATTGTTGGCGTTACGCATGGCACAACGAGGTTATAATGTAGAATTACGTGAAAAACGCAGCGATATTCGTGCCGCAGAATTTGTTGGTGGTCGTTCAATAAATTTGGCGTTATCGGATAGAGGTTTGAAGGCGCTTCGTGCGGCAGGAATGGAAGAGCAAATCTTAAAAGAGTGTATTCCGATGCACGGTCGAATGATTCATGGTGTTGATGGTGCGTTGCGATTGTCCAAATATAGCGGTCGTGAAAATGAATATATCAACTCCGTTTCTCGTGGCGGTTTGAATGTCGCTTTGTTAGAAAAAGCAGATAAATTTGATAATTTGACGGTTGTTTTTAACTCCAGTTGTACGAATGTTGATTTAGAAACAGGAACGGCACATTTCAAAAATCAAGATGGGACAGAAGAAACAATTGTTGCGGATGTTGTGATTGGAACAGATGGGGCAGGTTCGGCAGTGCGTCGTAGTATGATGAGTCGAACGACGGATTTATTGTTCAATTATTCGCAAGACTTTTTGAGAACTGGCTATAAGGAGTTGGAAATTCCAGCAGCTGAAAATGGCGGTTTTCGGATTGAAAAAAATGCGTTGCATATTTGGCCACGGGGTCATTTTATGATGATTGCTTTGCCAAATTTGGACGGTAGTTTTACGGTGACGTTGTTTCATCCGTATGAGGGTGAAGCTGGTTTTAATACCTTAAATACACCAGAAAAAGTTCGTGCGTTTTTTGAAAAATATTACCCAGATTCGTTGGAACATTTGCCAAATTTGGTAGAAACGTATTTTGAAAATCCTGTCGGCACATTGGGAACAATCAAATGTTATCCATGGCAGGCATTCGGAAAAGTCCTGATTATGGGCGATGCGGCTCATGCTGTCGTGCCGTTTTATGGTCAAGGTATGAATGCATCATTCGAAGATGTACGAGTTTTTGATGAAATATTGGAGCAATATGAAGGTGACTGGGCGACGATTTTAGAAAAATTCCAAGAAGCAAGAGTCGATAATGGAAACGCAATCGGTGATTTGGCTAAACAGAACGAATACGAAATGCGGGAAAAAGTCGCTGATCCGATTTTTATTAAAAAACGGGGTTTGGAAATGCGTTTGGAACAACAATATCCAGAATATTATTCTAAATATTCTTTAGTCACTTTTAATGAAAATATTCCGTATTCGGAGGCGATGCGGCTTGGACAATTGCAAGATGAAGCCTTGTTGGAGCTGTGCCGAAATGTAGAAGAACCGACTCTGGAAGAGGCTTTGGAGGTTGTTTCGGGGATTCAATAAATTTAATGATTGAACCCTCTCTCAATCTCGACCTTGCAAGGGAAGGATTGAGGAAGGGTTCGAACATACTAAAAAAATGCAAACACAAAATAAAGTTATAGAAGGAAAGGCTCGACCTTTAGGCAATTATCCGCACGTAAAACGAGTGGGCGATTTTATCTATGTTTCAGGAACGAGTAGCCGAAGAAGCGATAATACGCACGTCGGGGCAACACAGGACGAAAATGGAAATTGGGAATTAGATATTCGACTACAAACCAAAGCCGTAATTGAAAATATTGGTGAATTATTGAAAAGCGTTGGGGCAGACTTATCGAATGTTATTGATATAACGACTTTTTTGGTCGATATGAAAGATTTCAAAGGTTATAACGAAGTTTATGGTACATTTTTTAATCACGAAACTGGTCCAACTCGCACAACTGTCGCCGTGCATCAATTGCCACATCCAAATTTATTAATAGAAATTAAGGCAATTGCTTATCAACCGATTAGGTAATTAATCAGCAGTTGGAAAGCGTTTTCACAACGCTTTCCAACTTTATTTTTCCATAAAATTATTTATGCAATAATATAACCGTATAAAGATACATACGATACAATATACTATTCTTATTTTTGCGAAAACCGAACTCAAATATGGAAAATATCAAATATATCAACCGTCAAACAGGTCAATTTATCACAGAAAAACCACCCGGCGAGGGTTTCTTAAAATTTTTATACCATAATCCTTTTGGTGAATTAGCGTTAAATTTTTTGGTCAAGCGTAAGTTGCTCTCTGCTTTATACGGACGAATGATGGACCGCCGAAATTCCGTCAAACGTATTCCTAAATTTGTAGCAGATTTGAATATTGATATGTCGGAAGCTTTGAAGCCGATAGACGAATTTACATCTTTCAACGACTTCTTTTATCGCAAACTTAATCCACAAGCCAGACCGATAGGCGAAGGTTTGGTGTCGCCTGCAGATGCAAAATTATTAGCTTTTGAAAACATGGACGCAATAGGTGATTTTTTTGTAAAAGGGCAAAAATTCACATTAGCGACCTATTTACAAAATGAACAGTTAGCAAAAAAATATAAAAATTTTGCCTTGTTAATTTTTCGTTTAGCACCAAATGATTACCATCGTTTTCACTTTCCGTATGATGGTGAAGTGTCAGAAACAACGAAAATAAATGGAGCCTATTTTTCAGTTTCTCCCTATGCGTTAGAACCAAATTTCACGAGAGTCTTTTGTGAAAATAAGCGAGAATATTTAACCCTTTTCACCAAAAATAAAGGCGATATTTTGTTAAGTCCAGTCGGTGCGACGATGGTCGGCACTATCATCGAAACTTATACGCCAAACACTTATGTCAATAAAGGGGACGAAATGGGTTATTTTGCTTTTGGCGGTTCTACCGTAGTGATGTTAATTGATAATCAGCACTTTACGATTGATAAAGATATATTAGAAAATACAAAAAATAAAATCGAAACGGCTGTTGTTATGGGCGAAACAATTGGACGATAACTGAATAAAAAACAAAAAATCAACCAAAATAGATTTAACACCTAAAACCGAAGCTATACGGTTTGACTGTTTTTAAACAATCAAACCGTTTCGTAACCGAATCACAATTTTCTTATTTATCCTACTGTTTTAACATATCCAAGGCGACATCAATAATCATATCTTCTTGACCGCCGACCATGCCTCGTCGTCCGACTTCCAGCAGAATATCCGTGGTACTCAGATCGTATTTTTCGGCTGCTCGTTCGGCATGACGCAAAAAACTTGAATAAACCCCAGCGTAACCCAAAGACAACGTTTCTCTATCAACTTGAACTGGTCGAGTCTGAATCGGGCGAATCAAATCATCGGCAGCATTCATCAATTTTGTTAAATCCGAACGATGCGGTGCATTATCCATTTTATTTAAAACAGCAATCAATACTTCCAGCGGACAATTTCCAGCACCAGCACCCATACCTGCCAAAGACGCATCTAAGCGAGTCGCACCGTGTTGCATTGCCACAACAGTATTCGCCACACCTAAAGATAAATTATGATGACAATGAATGCCAACTTCTGTTGTATCCTTCAATACATCTTTGAAAGCCTTGATTCTGTCCGCAACACCATCCATTAATAAAGCTCCAGCTGAATCTGTCACATAAACACAATCAGCTCCATAACTTTCCATAAGTTTGGCCTGTTCAGCCAGTTTTTTAGGTTCGTTTAAATGAGCCATCATTAAAAAACCGCCGACATCCATACCCATTTTTTTAGCGGCTTCGATGTGTTGAGCCGAAATATCTGCCTCCGTACAATGTGTTGCGATGCGGACAGATGCTACCCCTAAATCTCTCGCTTTTTTCAAATCATGAATTGTCCCAATACCCGGCAACAGTAAAGTCGTTAATTTAGCATGTTTGAGTTTGTCGGCAATACCTTCCAGCCATTCCCAGTCAGTTTTTGCACCAAAGCCATAATTAAAACTACCTCCCGATAATCCATCACCATGAGCGATTTCAATTGCATCAACACCAGCATCATCTAAAGCCAGAGCAATTTCTGTAATTTGCTCCTTAGAATACTGATGCTTAATCGCATGCATTCCGTCCCTTAAAGTCACATCTTGAATATATAACATGATTAATATTTTTAGATTATTTCATAAATTTTGTCATTCGGAATAATTGTCAACCTTTAAAGGAAATTATCCCATAAGAAAAATAGCATTTTAAAGTTCAATCGTAAAAGTAACAATTATCAAAAAAAACTCCTTTTAGTTTAATTATTACTTCGATTTCAATTTCTGCAAATGTATGTTTACAGAAATTGACTATTCTGCGGCAGCTCCAAAAAACATGGACTTTACTTTTCCATTTTCAAGGTAAAAAAGAATGCCACCATAAATCGAACCTACAATTACACTTCCCTTACTAACATTTGAGATTTTACCTTCATACGCTTTAAGGATATCACGTTTTGTACTTCCGACTCCAATATTTTGCGTTGTTTTAAATTTTGTGTTATTATCAATAAAAATTCTATCGACTACGATTTCACCATCATCTAACTTAATATAACCGACATCGATCGTCGAATCTTGATAAAACCGACTTTGATGCTCATAGCCATCAGCGCCCCAATATTCAAATGCCGTTACATCATGTGGTTCGCCTGTGATTTTTTCAACGGCTTCTAGTTTCATATCCAGTTTTAATTCACCGATTTTTTCGGTTTCCATCAACTCAAAACCGATTTTACCATAATCAATGCTTTCATCTATGACCAAGCTATCTTCCGTTTCAACGGTCTTATCAACTTCTTGCGATGAATTTTCAGGATCTATATTTTGATTACAGCCAACAATGATGATTCCTAAAAATAAGATACCGATTACCCTTTTCATATATTTGATTTTACATTTATTGATTCGATTACCAAAACTGTCGTGGATTCACTTTAACCAGCTGGTTCTGAATAGCGTAAGCTACCAGTCCTGCTATGTTTCTACAGTTTAATTTTTGTAAAAGATTTGTGCGATGACCTTCGACTGTTCTGGGGCTAATAAATAATTTTTCAGCAATTTCAGAAGCGGTTTGTTGCTCGCAGATCAGCTGCAATACCTCTATTTCTCTTTTCGTGAGATAAGGCATGAAAGACGATCTTATCTTCTCTCTTTTGGACATATGATCTTGAATAATCTTCCAAACATTTTTGTTGTAATGAAAACCATTTTCATAAACCTTTCTGATTGTTAACATAAACTCTTCGGGATCAGCATCTTTGGGCAGATAAGCCGTTGCCCCGATTTCCACCATATTGAGAATAAAAGCCTTATTATAATGAGTAGATAAAATGATAATTTTAATGTCTGGATATTCCTCTTTCAGTATTTTGGCAGTTTCGACACCATCTAACACGGGCATTTGCAAGTCAAGAACTAATATATCAGGCTGAATCGAAGCAACGGCCAATTTATCCAGCAAATCCTGACCATGTATAGCTTCCAGTATAACTTCAATATCATCATAATCCTCCAATAAAAAATTTAACCCCTTTCTGAATAAGGTCGCATCATCTGTAATTCCAATTTTTATCTTTATCATTATTCGTTAAGGTTTACTGAAAGGCTGGCTACTATTCCTTGATTCTTTGTCGAACGAATATTTATTCGTCCACCAATCATTTCCATTCTACTATTCATATTGCTAAATCCTATACCAGTTCTTAACTTTTCACTACTTACATTAACACCGCTTCGGTTGTCCTTCAAAATTAGCTGTAGTTTTTGTTTAGTAACGGATAAGCAAATTGTTATCAATGTTGCGTCTCCACATCGGATAGCGTTATCAATAAACTCTTGTAAAACTCTAAAGATATTTAATTCGATTGATTTATCGTTGATTTGAAAAGTGTTTTCTTCAATTACAAAAGATAATTCGACATTTGTATCCTTATAATTATCCCTTAATTCTTTGATTGCCGCTATCAAGCCAAACTTCTCCAAAACACAAGGAGATAAATCATAAGAAATTTGTCGAATCATTTGAATTGTACTCCCTAATAACACTTGTATATCTTCAAATGTATTTTCAAAAATAATCGCATTATCTTTTTTTCTTTTCAACCGATGTAAATTAAGTTTTACAACGTTGAGTTGCGAACTAATTTCATCATGTAAAGCCCTTGCAGTTCCTTGTTTTTCAGCCTCTTGCGTTTTAATAATATCATAAAGCAAATTTTCCTGTTCTCTCAGCTTTTTAGTAATCAATTTGTTCCTTGAAAAGTTAAAAAAAAGAATAAAAGCCAATACAAGAACAGTCATAAACAATATTCCTACTGTAATGACTAAATTTAATTCAATCCCTTGAAAATAGCTTTCCATAAACCTCTTGACGTATTAACTGATTCAATATAAACTTTGCTGCATTAATTATTAATTAAGGTCACTAACACCTAATTTTTAAGTGATGTGATCATTATTCTTTCATTTAAAAACAACTGCCCTAAATTAAGATTTCACTTTCAAAAAACTACTATTAGTTACTTGATTCCATTCAAAACAAGTATTTTTCATTCTAATAATATCATTTTAATAAGTCACTATTCCAAAATTTTCTCTAAATTACCCTTCGTAGAAATCACGGTTTCACCAGCTACAATCTTCATAGATTTCACATCTATTTGCCCTTGTTTCGTTGCATTTTGACGAACATTCACCCTTCCTTCTTTTACCTTTATTGTTGTCTGGCTTTCGCCAAAATTAGTATCGAAAACCGTCGAAGTTTCCGAATCCAAAACCGTAATAATTTCCCGTTCTGTCTTAATACGAAACCTTCCTTTCTCCTCCACAATCGTAAAACTTCCCGAGCCTTTCACCAACTCCACAAAACGTCCTTTTTTATTAAAATAATTTGCATATTTAATCGTAGAACGAGGAGCAAGCTCCACCGATGAACCATCGACAAAATCTACCACTTTACGTTCACTTGTTGTCGTTACCAACGCTTCCGATTGCATTCGATACTCTAAATACTGTACGCCCAAAATAATCAAGGCCAACACAGCGAAAACGATAATCACCGTTTTTATAATGTTATTTTTCATTTTTATAAATTTGAAATTCTCTTCAATTCTTATTGTCCAAAAAAGTAACTCTTCACACCTCTCACCCCAGGCACAACTTTGAAAAGTCCCCCAGACTGCGGCTTCGCTTTAAGTTCTTCCTCATTAGTATCCAATCTTGCCGAAGTCACGTATAAAGTATCCAAATTTTCACCACCAAAAGCACAAGAAGAAATATTATGAGCAGGCATTTCAATCGTCTGCAACAATTCACCCGTATTTGGATTCCAACGACTCACACAATCGCCATTCCACAACGCAATCCAAAGCATACCTTCTGCATCGATCGTCATCCCATCTGGATAACCCAAAGTATCCGAAACCGTAATAACAACCCGTTCATTCGCAATATCGCCAGTCGATTTATCATAATCATACGCTCGAACATTACCACGTTTCGTATCAATGTAGTACATCGTTTTTTCATCTAAAGACCAAATAATACCATTAGAAATCGTCACCGAATCTTGCATTTTATCAATCGTTACACCTTCTTCCTTTGGTGTAATTCTAAAAAGCGATGCCGCAAATTCTATTTGATCAAAATGCATCGACCCCACCCAAAAGTTACCTGCCGGGTCACACTTTCCATCATTCAATCGGATACTGTTGATGGCCACTTCTGGGCTACCCAAAAACGTCAACTCTTCAGTTTCCAGATTCAACCGATGTACACCAGTTCGCAATGCGACAATCGCAGACCGACCGTCTTTACTCGGGACAACCGTTCCAATATGCTGTTTTACATCAATCGTTCGTATCTTTTTAGTTTTCGGATTATAAGTATTAAATGTAAAACCTTCAATATCAATCCACCACAATTCTTCTGTAATATGATTCCAGATCGCCCCCTCTCCTAACGCATTTTGAATATCTAATACCGTTTCAGCTTTTGGTATTACTTTTACTTCTTGTTCGGTTATACGTTCTTGATTACACGCCATAAACACGATTCCTATAATTAATAAAATATAATATTTCATTTGTTTTGTTTAAGTGCCACCGCTCTCCAGGATAATGAACCAATAATTTTAGCTTTTCGAACTACTCTGGAGCGTGATGATACTTGACGAAGGTCGAACTAAAAATAACATACTCAAAATTTATCTACCATATTCTTTTCTAAATTAATCAGAATCAAAATACAGCTATGAATTTTCACAAATTACGAAAATAATTATTGAACATAAAAACGCTTGTAATTCGTCAAAAATCCATATCCAAATTTGAATCATGTGAAGACGAGACCATAATTTTGAGCGTTCCCCAGAAATATTAAAAAATGAAATCAATCAAGTCATTTTAATAAGTCCATCGCAAAACTTGATGATGCCTTTTCTTTTCGTACCTTTACAAAAAAATATGAAACTAAACTTATTGTCTTGCGATGCTGCAAAACCAAATAAACGAGCCATCGCTAAGTGTATAGCCGAAATTTCATCTAATATAGATGATGCGTTAGCCCAAGAATTGACGGATATTCTGTTAGAAGGTGATGCAGTCGATATAGAAATCGAACAAAAAAATTATAATTCTGCCCTTAGAGCCTTACGAAAACTGGATATTGACTATGAAATAGTAGAATAATTCTTTTTAAAATTGTCGGGTTTAGACCATACTTATAATTCGTTATCAGGTGATTTTTTATTCAAAATATTCCATAAGGCATTGATTATCAAATAATAAATCACCTAATAACTTTCGATTTTTGCAGCCTATTTATCTCGTATCATGAGAAATATAAATCTGACATCAACTTCACTTTTTTATAAAATATAGCGGCCGCCTTCATCAACTTTAACTTCAAATAACCGCTTTTTCTGTTCAAAAAAATCAAATCCAACTTTCAGGTTTTTCCAAAAATCACGATATGCTGCCCCTCCATTTTTAATATTTGAATCAGTCATTTTGAATGGAAAAATATGAACAGGAATACCATTTTGTCCGTGTTTTTTAGCCTCATTAGCTAATAAATAAACTTCCTTAATTTTATCATCAGTAATCGAAATACAACCAACGGACACACAAGCACCGTGAATAAAAATGTCACTTCCTGGTGCTGTTTTATCACTTAAAATCAAGTCCGAAGCATTCGGGTAATTCAAACCTAAAGATAAGTAAAAACTTGATTTTGGATTAAAGCGGTTAATGGTGTAAAATCCCTCGGGAATTTGTCGGTCGCCTTCTTTGCGTTTTGGGCCAAGTGTACCTGAGTTAGTACAAAATGAATAAGTTTTCATCAAAACGAATGTTTCTGAGTCCCTACTTTTCCCCCAAACTTCCAAACTTTCCTCTTGTTTAAACGCCCGAAAAAACAACTCGAAATTATTCCAATTTACTTGCCTTTTGGCAAATAAGCCTTTGAGCATTGCTTCTTTTTCGTCGTAAGCCACAGCGACTCTATCTGCATTGTTCATCACTTGATTTTTAACTTTTTGACAAGCTATTATTCCCAAAAATAACGATATAACTAAGGTAGCTAGGAGCGTTTTTTCATGATTGTATTCTTAAAAGATAAAATATTTTGAAAATAAATTCCCTCTAAAATACAATCGACCCAACCTTAGACATATCAAACGCTTCACCCAACGAATCATAATAATCTTGACCAAAATGAGCGATAAAAGAAGTCAAGCCTTTTTCTGTAAAATGTGGTAAAACCGAACTCCAAATGACCTTATCCCAATTATCGTTCTCATCACGATACGATTGAGAAATTAACCAGTAAAAATTAATCATCCAAAGGCTTTCGCAAAGATTGCGATACGTACCAGGAATCCTTTCGGGATTCATATTGCCGATTTGAATAGAAAAGCCAATCGTTGTCATTTGACGACGAATCGTGTCTTTTTTCATTCGAGCAAATTGTTTCGTTACTTTCGGGTCAGACGCAATTTTTATATCAAAAAAGATAAACGAATATTCTTCTTGCAATGACAAATAAGCCTGTGTCGATTCGGTCGTACTTTCCCACGATGGAAACTGCATCGCCCGACCGATTCGTTGTTCATACTTTTGCCACATTTCCTCTACCAACTCCTCCAGGAGAATTTCTTTATCCTTGAAATAATAGGTCAAATTCCCACGGCTAATCCCTACTTTTTGAGCAATCGCATTCAAAGTCGGTTCACCAAAACCGTGTTCATTAAACAATTCCTTACTCGTTTCTAATATTTTATCTTTTGTTGTCACCTTTTCTCAGATTATTCTTTCAATAGAACTTTACGAAAATTCAAAACCTTCGTAAAGTTAGTTCTAAGCGAAATTAGTTTTTCAAAAATTCATGTAAAAATAGAAAAATTTGTCGAACTTGACTAATTATTAGTCAAAAACGCTAATATTTTTGTTATCTTTGCCTAATCAAAAAAGATTCGATAAATTACTAAAAATTAAACGCAAACTATAAAGTTGCAAGGAACGTAAAACGCTATGTTTTATAAAACTGAAATTTAAGTAAATTTCCTTTCAATTAAATACGATAACAATGGATTTTACACTAACAGAAGAACAAATAATGATACGTGACGCTGCAAGAGATTTCGCTCAAAATGAGCTGAAACCTGGCGTTATCGAAAGAGATACACACCAAATTCACCCAACCGATTTTGTGAAAACAATGGGCGAGTTAGGTTTTATGGGTATGATGACGGACCCAAAATATGGCGGGGCTGGTTTAGATACGGTTTCTTATGCGATTGCCGTTGAGGAATTATCAAAGGTTGATAATTCTTGTTCAGTCATCGTTTCGGCTCACAATTCTTTAGCGATTTGGGGCATCGAAACTTACGGAACGGAAGCACAAAAACAAAAATACTTACCAGGTTTAGCTTCGGGCGAAGTAATTGGAGCATTTTGTTTGTCAGAACCCGAAGCAGGTAGTGACGCAACTTCTCAACGCACAACTGCTGAAGATAAAGGCGATTACTATTTATTAAATGGTACAAAAAACTGGATTACCAATGGTAAAAAAGCTGGAGTTTATGTCGTTATCGCTCAAACAAATCCAGAGAAAAAACACCGTGGAATTAATGCGTTAATCGTTGAAGCAGATTGGGAAGGTGTCAGTACTGGCGTGAAAGAGGACAAATTAGGGATTCGTTCTTCGGATACGTCTTCTGTGATGTTTCAAGATGTAAAAGTACCTAAAGAAAACCGCATCGGTGAAGACGGTTTTGGTTTTAAATTGGCCATGAAAACGCTTGATGGTGGCCGAATCGGCATCGCTGCACAAGCCTTAGGAATTGCCGCAGGTGCTTACGAATTGGCATTGGCGTATTCTAACGAAAGAAAAGCATTTGGTAAAAAAATCAATGAACATCAAGCAATTGCCTTCAAATTGGCTGATATGGCATTGAAAATCGAAACCGCAAGAATGTTGGTGTATCGTGCTGCCTGGCTAAAAGATCAGGGCAAAGATTACGCACAAGCCGCAGCAATGGCAAAACTCTACGCTTCGGAAGCTGCAATGTGGGTTACGGTTGAAGCGGTGCAAGTGCATGGCGGTTATGGTTTTGTCAAAGAATATCATGTTGAACGTTTGATGCGTGATGCAAAGATTACACAGATTTATGAAGGCACTTCGGAAATTCATCGCATTGTGATTTCGAGAAATGTGATTAAAGGAACGATGTATTTGCCTTGGGAATAATTTTTTTTTAAACACATAGTCACATAGTTTTTTGTAGTTTGTATAGTTTACAAAGACCACAGAGATTAAATTTTTCGTGGAAAAATTTAATGAAAAAACTATGTGACTATGTGTTTGAATTTTCAGATAATGAAACAACTGACCAAAAAACATATCAATGATTTGACTTATCAAATTATTGGAGCAGCGATAGAAGTACACAAGGAATTAGGCCCTGGATTGTTAGAAAGTGTTTATGAAAAGTGCATGATAGAGGAGTTACAACTGCGAGGATTGAAAGTTAGGTCACAAGGAAATGTTCCTATTATTTATAAAGGAAAAAAATTAGATACCGATTTACAATTTGATTTATTGGTAGAAGAATGTATTGTAATCGAGTTGAAAGCAGTACTTGAAATGAATGCTATTTATGATGCACAAGCGATGACGTATGCTCGATTATTGCAAGTTCCTAAATCAATAGTTATGAATTTTACATGTAAAAATATTTTTCATGAAGGACAGAGAACTTTTGTTAATGAGTATTTTCGGAAGTTACCTGATTATTGATTTTTTTAACACATCAAATACGTCAAATTTAAAAACCAAATGTCGAGTTCAAATCGGCACTACGTATAAAGTCCGTATTAAATTTTTCTACGAAAAATTTAACTCTGTGGTCTAAGAAAACTATACGAATTACGAAAAAAAACTATGTGACTATGTGTTAAAAAAAACACATGAAATACGTCAAAAAAATGAATTATAAAAGTTTCAAAGTAACTGTAAAAAACAAAGTCGCAACCGTCAGTTTCAACCGACCAGAAAAATCAAACTCGCTGCACTTAGAAGCATGGAGTGAAATGAAAGCGATTTTTGAAGCGATGCATAACAATCCAGAAGTTCGTGCCATCATTCTAACGGGTGAAGGTAAGAATTTTTGTGCAGGAATCGACTTGAGTTTGTTGATGAATATTCAGCAATTTAATAGCGGTTGTCCAGCAAGAAGTCGTGAAAAGTTACGCAACTTTATTTTGCATTTGCAAGATTGTATTACGTCCATTGAACGTTGTCGCAAACCAGTTTTGGCAGCGATACACAAGGCTTGTATTGGCGGTGCGGTCGATATAATCGCCGCTTGTGATATGCGATATTGTACGGACGATGCGTATTTTACGATACGAGAAGTGGATTTGGGTTTGGTCGCTGATATTGGCACAATGCAGCGTTTACCAACGATTTTAAATCCAGGCATGATGGCAGAAATGGCTTATACCGGTCGCAATGTTTATGGTGAAGAAGCCGCAAAAATTGGCTTGGTCAACCGAACTTTTCCGACTCGTGCCGAACTATTGACGGAAGTCACCAAAATAGCCGAAACGATAGCGGAAAAATCGCCAATCGTCATCAGAGGAACAAAAGAAATTTTGCTACACAAACGTGACCACAGCGTTGCGGATAGTTTGGAATATATCGCTACTTGGAATGCAGGAATGTTGTTTTCTAATGATATTCAGGAAGCGTTTAAGGCGTATATGATGAAGAAAAAGCCTGAGTTTGAAGATTAGTTTTGGACACGGATTTTCACGGATTACACAGATTTTTTCTTTCGCTATTTCCGACCGAGGTTTCGGGGCAGGCGTCATTCCGACGTAGGAAAGTTTAAAGAAAAAAGTAAGTTTTTAGATTGGAAATAAATGCCCTAAAGGGGCAACATTATTAACATAGGGCATCGCCCTATGAATCACACACGGGGCATCACCCTATGAAACTAAAAAAATGCAAAAAGTACAACCATACAAATCAAAGCACAAAATCCGCATTTTAACTGCGGGTTCGTTATTCGATGGACATGACGCTGCGATAAATATTATGCGTCGAATTATTCAGCGTTCGGGTGCGGAAGTGATACACTTGGGACACAACCGACCGGTGCATGAGATTGTCAATGCAGCGATACAAGAAGATGTGCAAGGGATTGCGATTACGTCGTATCAAGGTGGACACAACGAGTTTTTTAAGTACGCTTATGACTTGTTGAAAGAGAAAGGTGCCGGTCACATCAAGATTTTTGGTGGTGGCGGCGGAACGATTTTGCCGACTGAAATCGAAGAATTACACGCCTACGGCATCACTCGGATTTATTCGCCAGATGATGGTCGTGCGATGGGTTTACAAGGCATGATTAATGACTTGTTGGAAAAATGTGATTTTCCTGTTGGTAAAGATTTTGAAGTTTCAAAGCATCTTGAAGATGCCTTGAAACTAAACCCTGCTTCGATTGCCAGAGCGATTTCCGCAGCCGAAAATTATCCACAAGATAATGCGGAATGGTTAGCCGATTTGAAAGCAAAAGCGAAAGCAAGTAAAGTACCTGTTTTGGGAATTACAGGAACAGGTGGAGCAGGAAAGTCGAGTTTAGTTGATGAATTGGTGTTGCGATTTTTAGCAAAATATCCGAATAAAACGCTTGGAATTATCTCTGTTGACCCATCAAAACGTAAAACAGGTGGTGCGTTGTTGGGCGATAGAATTCGTATGAATGCGATTTCTAATAACCGAGTTTTTATGCGTTCGTTGGCAACTCGTCAGTATAATTTGGCATTGTCGAAAGACATTGATAGTGCGATTTCGATTTTCAAACATGCCGGATTTGACTTGATTATTTTGGAAACTTCGGGCATTGGTCAGTCGGATAGTGAAATCGTGGATCATGCGGACTTGTCGGTTTATGTGATGACCCCAGAATTTGGTGCAGCATCGCAGTTGGAAAAGATTGATATGTTGGATTTTGCGGATTTGATTGTCTTAAACAAATTCGATAAACGTGGTGCGTTAGATGCGTTGCGTGATGTGAAAAAGCAGTATCAACGCAACCGTGATTTGTGGGAACAAGATGTGAACGAAATGCCAGTTTTTGGGTCGATTGCATCGCAGTTTAATGATCCAGGTGTAAATGCGGTTTTTAATGAATTGTCGAGCCGTTTATTTCCAAATGAAGTCGATGAAAATTTGGAAACAGGCGAAAGCAAAAAGCAATATATTATTCCGCCAGCGAGAGTTCGTTATTTGTCGGAAATTACGGAAACGATTAAGCGATACGACAAGGAAGTTGAGGAACAAAGTGAGGTCGCAAGAAATTTATTTTCCGTTGATAATACGATTTCCTTATTAAAAGAACAAACATCGAATAACGAACAAACCCAACAGGTTTTGGAAACCTGTCGGGTTTTGCAGACCAATTTAGAACAACAATTATCTTTAGAAAACAAGGAAATTTTAGATAATTGGGAAGCGAAAAAGGCGACATATAAAGGCGAACATTTCACCTACTATGTGCGTGGACGAGAATTTAAAGTGGAGAATTATACGAAGTCATTATCGCATAATAATATTCCAAAAATCGCTTTACCAAGATTCAAAGATTGGGGTGAAATCTTGCGTTGGAGCAGACAGGAAAATGTACCAGGTGAATTTCCATTTACGGCAGGTGTTTTTCCATTCAAACGCAAAGGCGAAGACCCGACACGAATGTTTGCGGGTGAAGGTGGACCAGAACGCACGAACAAACGCTTTCATTATTTATCCAACGGAATGCCAGCAAAACGCCTTTCGACGGCTTTTGATAGCGTGACCTTATACGGAAATGACCCAGATTATCGGCCAGATATTTATGGAAAAGTGGGGAACTCAGGCGTAAACGTGAGTTCGTTGAATGATGCGAAAAAGTTGTATTCGGGTTTTGATTTGTGCAATCCGAAAACGTCTGTTTCGATGACGATTAATGGCCCTGCGGCAACAATCGCTGCCTTTTTTATGAATGCGGCTATTGACCAACAATGTGAAATTTACATTAAAGAAAATGGTTTGGAGCATTTGGTCGAAACAGCTTTTAAAAAGCATTATGACGATAAAGGTTTGGCTCGACCGGAATACAATGGCGAATTGCCAGAAGGTAATGATGGCTTGGGCTTGATGCTGTTAGGCTTGACAGGTGATCAAGTGCTTGAACCTGCGATTTATAACAAATTGAAAGCCAAAGCCTTAAAAGCAGTTCGTGGAACGGTTCAGGCCGACATTTTGAAAGAAGATCAAGCACAAAATACTTGTATTTTCTCAACCGAATTTTCATTAAAATTAATGGGTGACGTGCAGCAATATTTTATTGATCATGCAGTACGTAACTTTTATTCGGTGTCGATTTCGGGGTATCATATTGCGGAAGCAGGAGCAAATCCGATTTCGCAGTTGGCATTTACCTTGTCGAATGGCTTCACTTTCGTGGAATATTACCTATCGAGAGGTATGGATATTGATGCCTTTGCACCAAATTTATCGTTCTTTTTCTCGAATGGCGTTGACCCAGAATATGCGGTTATCGGTCGGGTTGCACGAAGAATTTGGGCGAAAGCCATGAAGTATAAATACAACGCAAATGAGCGTTCGCAAAAGCTAAAATATCACATTCAAACTTCGGGACGTTCGCTACACGCACAAGAAATTGACTTCAACGATATTCGCACGACTTTGCAAGCGTTGTATGCAATTTATGATAATTGCAACTCGCTACACACTAACGCTTACGACGAAGCCATCACAACACCTACGGAGGAATCTGTGCGTCGTGCCGTCGCTATTCAGATGATTATTAATCACGAATTGGGCTTGGCAAAAAACGAAAATCCGCTACAAGGTGCATTTATCATCGAGGAATTGACGGACTTGGTAGAAGAGGCAGTTTTGTTAGAATTTGATAGAATTACGGAACGAGGTGGCGTTTTGGGTGCAATGGAAACGATGTATCAACGGGGCAAAATTCAAGAGGAAAGTCTGCACTACGAAATGCTCAAACACACGGGCGAATTTCCGATTATCGGTGTGAATACATTTTTGTCGTCAGAAGGTTCGCCAACGATTATTCCAAAAGAAGTTATCCGTGCGACCGAAGCCGAGAAAAAGCTACAAATCACGAACTTAGAAAACTTACACAAAGTCAAACCGACCGAAGCTACTAAAGCACTGACCGACTTACAAGCGGCTGCTTTACGCAATGACAATTTGTTTGAACATCTGATGGAAGCGACTAAGGTTTGTTCGCTTGGACAGATTACGGATGCTTTGTTTGCGGTTGGTGGGCAGTATCGGAGGTCGATGTAAATTTGGACAGGATTTTCACGGATGCAATTTATTCCGATTTTTCATCGGAACAGATTTTTTAGATAGAAAGGTTGAATATGTTTAATGTGTTCAACCTTTTATTAATTTGTAGATGTAACTTTTATTTGTCGTTAATAGTTGCTATTTTGTAAGTCAAAATAACAAGAATATGGAGAAAATTAATCGAATTACAGTTGATAGTCAAATATGTAATGGAAAACCTACTATAAGAGGTAAAAGAATCACGGTTCAGACTATTTTAGAATATTTACAAGCAGGAGATACAAAAGAAGATATTTTATATCAATATCCATCTTTAGTGAAAGAAGATATTGATGCTTGTTTACAGTTTGCTATCGAATTAATGAAAAGACGATACATTATAAAACAAGCGGTATGAAATATATCATTGATGCTAATTTACCGTATTATTTCTCACTTTGGAATAATGAGATGTATATTCATGTAAAGGATTTAGATGATGAATGGACTGATGAACAAATATGGGAATATGCAACAGAAAATAACTTAACAATTGTTACAAAAGATAGTGATTTTTCTGATAAAATGATTTTGAATGAACCACCTCCGAGAGTGATTCAAATTCGAGTTGGAAATATGAAATTGAAAGATTTTTATCACTTTTTAACTCAGATTTGGGACGAGGTTTGTCAGATTAGTAGTGAGTATAAATTAGTCAATGTTTATAAGGATAGAATTGAAGGGGTGGACTAAGGTTTGTTCGTTGAGACAGATTGCGGATGCTTTGTTTGCGGTTGGTGGGCAGTATCGGAGGTCGATGTAAATTTGGACAGGATTAAACAGGATTTTTTATTATAAAAGGTCAAACGCTTTGAAACGTTTGACCTTTATAATTCATATTTTTCTATTCCCTGACTCACCGCAAATACTAACTCTTCCCGAACAACTTGTCCCGAAATCTCAGGATCATCAGGTTGATAAGCAATCACAATTTCAGATTTTGGAATGCCTTTATGGTGGTCTTAGTTTGAAATATTTTATCACCTTTCAAACTTCCCAAAATACTGCTCATAAATCCACTGCAACTCTTCCGATAATCCCCAAAAACCCGAAACAGCATTAACAATATCGTGACAACGAGTTTTAAATGCTGTCTCCATTTTTTCTTTGCTAATTAATTGGCAAGTGGTCTCAAAACTGGTAGCGAGTGATTTATAGAAAGTTTCACTATAATAATTTCGGTCAACGAGATATTTGGTCATCATTTCGGTACGATAGAGCCACAATTCTACAACATCACTTTCATGAATAGCTATTTTTTTGAATGCTGTAATCACTTTACGAGAAAGACTACTTTTGGCTCTACCAAAATTTCCATTCGGTTTGAAATAGACTTTTTTGATTTTGGCTTTGTACTGTGCTACGATTTTATCTGTATTCGGGCTAAGTTCCATTGCGTAATACTCTTTCACCGCAGGAAACTTTGTATGTAATTTTATCAACTCCTGATAAAGTTCTTTTTCATCCAGACTTTTAAGATATTTTATAAATGCTCTTTTCATTAGTTTTGATTTAGGAATTAATAAATCATAGCATGTTTATCTAACATTCGCTCTCTATTCTCCAAAAGACAAATCAACAAAAGAAAAAATAGTCTTTCATCGTTTCCATGCCTTTTTCATGAAAATAGCGTTTCAATTCCGCCTGTTCTTCATCATTCGCTACAGCAACAATCACCTGTGGTTCTTTCAGATTTTCTAAAGTCAATTCGGCTTGCATCAACACGCCATAAATATCCTTTCCAATCTTTTTTGGGTTATTGCACAACCAATGAAACGCTACTTTTTTACTAATTAAATATCGAGCAATAGCCTTTCCTTTTCGACCAGCTCCCCAGATAACTAACGGGCGACTTTCGTCGAAATTTAGCTTTAAAAAGTAATAACATTTAATATCCAAAAAACGATTATCTGCATATAAATCAGAAGTTCGAGAACTCCGAACAGAATAATCTCGCCACAAATGCAAAACCTCCGAACAAGGCAAACATTGTAAACCTGCTTCATAAAATCGAAATACCAAATCATAATCTTCAGGATAAATATCGCTCTCGAAACTGCCACATTTTTCAAAATCCGAACGATAAACCATCCAGCAAGGAGAAGGAATCACACATTCTCGATAGAGTTCTGAGAAATTGCTGCCAGTTTCAGTTAAGCGATTGAGCCATGCTTCATATTTTTTGTAGCCGTCGCCGAGCGTTGTTGCTGAAAAGTATTTGACTTTTCCTGTCGCTACATAACCTTTTCCGTTTTTAACCAACAATTGTTTCAAAGTCGCCAGTTTGTGCTTCGGCATGATATCATCTGCATCCATTCTGTGAATCAACTCGCCCGAACATTTGGCGAAAGCCAAACGTAATGCGGTAATCACGCCACTTTCCGGATTTGATAAAACGATAAATCTGTTATCTTTTGCGGCAAATTCTTCAAAAATAGCTAAGGTATCATCCGTCGAGTTATCATTGACAACAATACATTCCCAGTTTATTTCCGTCTGTTCAATGATAGAATTTAGGCAATCGTGTAAGTATTTTCCAGCGTTTTTAGCTGGTATTAAGATTGATATTTTTGGCATTATGATTTGACTTTGAATCGAAAAAGTACTTTTTGTATTTTTCGAACTTACCTTATTTGTCCCCCAAATCTAACTTTTTCAATGAACTTTTCTTAATCTTTATGTAAAATGAGATTTTTAGTCGTTGTATCAGCTTATTTTGCAATCGTAAAGTAAAAAGTTGTTCCTTTATTCACTTCAGATTCTAACCAAATTTTACCCTGATGTTGTTCGACTATTTTCTTAGAAATGGCCAAACCTAAACCCGTTCCTTCAAATGTTTCCTTACCATGGATTTTTTGAAATAGAGAAAAAATACGGTCAAAATAATCCTCTTTAATTCCGATACCATTATCCTCGATGCTAAACTGCCAATAATGCTTTTTATCTATTCCTTTTATCCTAATAATCGGTTGATTATCAGGTTTTTGAAACTTCATAGCGTTAGTAATCAAATTTTGAAATAACTGCTTTAACTTAATCAAATCACCTTTTACTTTTTGATCGACATTCTCCCATTCGATGATGGCATTTTTCTCTTTAACAGAAGAATGAATCTCAGCAGCAATTGCAGACAAAATATCTTCAACTACTAAATCTCTATAATTCAACTCTTGATTATTAATTCTTGAATACAGCAATAAATCCTCAATTAAAGCTTTCATATTTCGACCTGCCGAAACGATAAACTCTAAAAACTCTTTGCCGTCTTTATCTAATTTCCCTTTGAGATTTCGTTGTAATAATTGCGAAAAACTGATAATAGTCCGAAGCGGTGCCTGCAAATCATGTGAAGCAATGTAAGCAAAATTTTCCAGCTGCATATTACTTTCAATATAACGTTCTAACTCCCGATTTTTTTGATTCAAATCATCAAGTTGACGTTCAATCACAACTGCTTTCTCTTCTAATTGTCCCTGGTTTTGAAGATGTATCAACTCTGAACTCGCCCACATAACATACAATTCCATTACACCTTGTAAAATTGTTATATTTTCAATCGGTCGATTATTAATAAAAGCAAAGTGACCAGTAATTTTACCATCTTTATCCATCAACGGATACCCCATATAACTTTTGCCATTACAATATTTAATGAACTTATTGTTCGGGTAAATCTCCTCCAAATAATTGGTGTAAATTACATTTTCTCCACTTTCATAAATTTTCATGCAAGGCCCTTCTAAATCATAAGTAATACTCTCGTTCAGTTGACCGTCCGCAGCAAAAGATAAAGTCGTAATCTTCGTATTATCCTCTGTTGGTTTACCAATAAAAACATACGATAATTGAAAAGCTTCTGATAGGGCTAAAACTAAATTGTTCAGATGTTCCTGAAAACTTCCAGTGACTAATCGTTCATTAATTAGCCGAATCGCATCATCTTTTAGCTTCTCTTCGGTAATTTCTTTGAATGTATAATTGATAATTTCCTCTTCCTCCGTGGACAAGAATGTCGCTGTGGCTTCTACCCAAATTTTTCGACCTTTGAAAGTAGGAATTTTTATTTTTCCAATAAACTGATTTTTACCATTATACAAAGTCACAATAATTGACTTAAAAAAGTCAAAACAAGGCAGTCCTAAGGTTTTTTTGAAATGATTCAGATAATAAGTTTTACTCTCTGCCTCTGTCATTTTTAACATCGCATCATTGACATCAAAAATACTTGAGGAATAGTATAATTCTAAAAAGAAATCTGAGTGTTGCTCAACATAATTTTCAATATCTGTAATTCCTTGCTCTCTTAAGTTCCTTATCACACCAATTACATTGGATACATTCGTTTCAAATATAGGAATTGGCGAATTATCAAATAAAAACTTGTACCTCTTGTACGATTTCTTTATATTTATTGGCCGCATTATGGTTGTACTGACTGACATGAAAATTACTTTATTAGTGATAATGTCCCTTTAAATGGACAAAAAAAAAGCCAATTACTATCTTTCTCTACAACACGACTGTAATTGCGACTAATCCCAATAGTTTAGTGTATTAAATAGAAAATTCAGTGCGGTAAAATTAAGAAAAATATTTTTCAATTTTAGACATTATCCCCAATTTGGGAATTAATGTAGAAAATGTGACTTGCTAAAATCTATCTAAAACAAAAAATAAATGAAAAAATATCGAATTATTATCGGAATCACGATCTTATGCCTACTTGCTTTTGGTACACATATTCTGGTTTCAACAGGGTTTTTTAGAAACGTAGAAAATAAGTCATACTATGACATTGCGGCGAAAATCTCAATTGCCGGTGTTGAAGATTTGACAATTGATAAAGATAATGGTTTTGCGATTTTTATTTCCTACCCTCGTGCCGCTAAACGTGATAAAAAATCATTTGAAACTGGTATTTATTTTATGGATTTAACAACAAATAATTTCCAAATTAAGAAAATTTCAACCAATTTCAATCAATTACTTTTTCCACACGGTATCAGTTTAATTCAAATAGACAGCAATCATCACAAACTCTTTGTTATCAATCACGGTACTCAAGAAAGTATCGAGGTTTTTGACTTGTATCATCAAGATAGTTTAGTACATGACAAGACATTGCAAGATGAATTAATCTACTCGCCAAATGATATTGTCGCTATAAGCGAAAATGAATTTTACGTTACGAATGACCACTATTATTCGAATAAATTGGGAAAAACGGCTGAAAATTATTTGGGATTATCTAAATGCGAAACGGTTTATTTTGACGGTAAAAATTATCGAGTTGTCGATGATAACCTGGCTTATGCCAACGGTATCAACTATGACAAAAAACGCAACTTGATGTTCATTGCGTCGCCCCGAGGTTTCTTAACCAACGTTTATAATCGTACTGAAAATGGAGACTTGAAATACATCGAATCGATTGATTGTGGCACAGGCGTTGATAACATCGAATTTGATGAAGCTGGAAATATTTGGATTGGCTGTCACCCAAGTTTGTTGGCTTTCGAAAGCTATAATAAAGGCAAAAGCGACACTTCGCCTTCTGAATTAATCAAAATTAATTATCGTAAAAAAGGCGATTATGATCTGGAGTCTGTCTATGTCAATGATGGCTCCGAAATAAGTGCTTCTACCGTCGCAGGGACCTATAAAGATTTGGTTTTAGTCGGAACCGTTTTAGATGAACATTTTCTGATTTTTAGAAAAAAATAACCGTCCTCCGCCTCAAACAAACGTCACTAAATCGTCGCTCAAATGCGGTATTTCGTTCACACTCAATAAATTAAACTGCTGCCGAGTATATAAAAAAGTCGTAAAGGAAGTGTTACGAATCGAAAAATTCATCGCTGCAACACGCTTTTGATTCGTAATCTGTAAGGCGTTCGCAGCGATCGCAGAAATTGTTCCGCCAGAGGTAAACGCTGCGACTTTTTCGCTTTTTTGGGTGTTTTCCAAAATCGTTTGCAAGCCTCTATCTACATTTTGACGAAAGTCAATCCACGGTTCAAAACCATCAACGACTACCTTTCCTTCCACCCATTCATTCATAAAGTATTCAAACATCAACAAACTATTACGTTTTTTGAGCTGTGGGTTTTTATCCATTTCTACTTGTAACTTTTGTAAAAATGGCGATGTAGAAATCATTTTGGGTAAACCAGTTCGAGTAGCTCGAAAACCATGATGTTCTTTCAATTCGTTCATTAAAATTGGTTCAGGAAATGGAAGATTATTCTTGTTGTAAACACTTTTTACCAATTCGCAAGTATGAATTTGTCGTTCCAAAGGACCAACATAAATTCTATCAAATTCTACCCTTTTTTGCACTAAATATTTTCCTAATTCTAAAGATTGTATTTCGCCTTTTGGCGATAATTTATCGTAATTCGCTGCCCCAAAAGAGGCCTGTCCATGACGAAAAAAGTAGAGTTTGCTCATTTTTGTTTTAGTTATTCGACTGTTTACATTTTCAATAAAGGTACGACTATTTTTTCCTCCTTTTTAATTGTATCGAAATATCAAAACAATCGGTTTCAGCGGATTGTGTCATTGTGTAATAATTTTACTTAAATTATTTTACGCCTCACTTTCCAAATACGCCAAGACCATCTTTAACTCATTGTAACTGTACTTATCCCTAAAAAAATCTTTCGCCTCTTTGCGTGAACTTGTCAAATTATCTCGAAAATAATTAGAAATTTCCTCCACCGATTCCTCTTCCATCAGTTCAAAAATTTCAATTTCGCCTAAGCCAACATAATGCGACAAATGCCCAGTAATTGTGCTTTGTGCCATGCCACGTTCGTCCGCAATTTCTGCGATTTTTTTACCGGCTTTAAACGCATTAAACGAAATTTCTTTGGTATCTTTTTTCTTTGTCTTAGTAGGCTTTTTTGAAAACGGAATTTTTAGCGTATTCGCAATCAAGCCATTTTTAGTACAATAGTCGTCAATCATATCAATAATCGCTGCTCCATACATTTTGAGTTTTACGTCACCGATTCCACTGATTTTTTTCAAATTTTTAGGCGTTGTCGGCAAAGCTTCGACCAACTCATTCAAGCTACGACTTGGCAAAACTTCATAATCTGTTTTATTTTCAAATTCTGCCGTTTCATCTCGCCATTGCAAAAGCACTGCATACAAATTCGGATGCGGACAGTCTTTTGGTACTTTGCTCATTTTGCTTTTCGCCTTTTCCTGGCGTTTATAATCATCAAAATCCAAATCTGCATTCGCTTTTACCTTCACATAACGAGTCGTATCAAACCCCTTTTGAGCCGTCTCAAATGCGGCATTTTTCAAAAACAAAATCCGTTCAATCGCCTCCAGACCTTCTTCGGTTCGCCCTCGAACTGATTGATTATCCGTAATCACCGGAATCTGTTCCAGCTGCGGCATCAGTTCCAGTTTCAACTTATCCGAAAAATATTTACTCGCTTTGCGTAAGCGTTCCAACAAGGCTTCGTGTTCTTCAGGCAAAGCATTTTGTTTAAAATAATTTTCCAGCGGACGCAAAAACTTATTCGCAATTTCAATCACTTCCGCATTTGTCTGCTGTATAAAAGCCGCCAGGCTCGCAATCGGAGAAGTCGTATAACTGCGGTCGTTGTCCTGCATAAACTTATTCAAAACGCCAATCGCCCGACTCAATCCTCGGAAGTCAAACAACTCCCGAATCAAATCTTGCTGATACGCCTGCTTAGCGAGTTCCAAGTCCATTTCAGTCGGTTCATTTTGAGCGGCTTTCGCCGAATAATCGCTCACAACTCTGTCCGTTTTCACTGCCGAATGCCCGATTTTCGACATCAAAACAATGCCCTCAAAACTCCGACAACGGCTCAACGCCACATAAACTTGACCATGAGCAAAAGCGGATTTAGCATCAATAATCGCCTTATCAAACGTCAAACCTTGACTTTTATGAATCGTAATCGCCCAGGCCAACTTTAACGGAAACTGCTCAAAAGTTCCAATATTATCTTCCTCGACCTCTTTTGTCGTTTCATTCAAGTTATACTTTACATTCTGCCATTCCAACGTCCCAACCGTAATATTACCCAGATCACCAGGACATTTTACGACAATTTCCTCACTTTTAATCTCTACAATTCGACCGATTTTACCATTATAAAAACGTTTATCACCCGACGGATCATTTTTAACAAAAACAACTTGAGCACCTTCCTTTAGCACCAAACGCTCCAATGTCGGATATGTATGTTTCGGAAAATCCCCTTTGATTTTTGCCTTGAAAATATGCAGCTTCGTCGTCAATGCCGACAAACGAGTATTATTGATACTATTAGCCGTCGCATTATGCGAACTTAGCGTAATATATCCTTCGTCCTCTTTCGGTTCAAAATTTGGAATATAGCGAGAGTTCAACAAATCGAAAACTTCCTGCGTCATATCATTATTCCGCACCTTATTCAACAAATCAATAAACATGCTGTCCGATTGTCGATAAATATGTTTCAATTGAATCGTAATCGTTTTCGTCTGCTGCAAAGCCAAACTACCAAAAAAATAAGACGTTTTATAAAACTTACGAATCATTTGCCATTCGTCAGGTTTGACCACAGGCGGCAACTGATGCAAGTCACCAATCATCAATAGCTGTACCCCTCCGAATGGTTTGAATCTATCTTTATACTTTCGTAAAACATCGTCAATCGCATCTAATAAATCCGCACGAACCATACTGATTTCATCAATAATCAACAGGTCCAAACTCCGAATCAAAGCAATCTTTTGACGAGAAAACTTCCGTTGCTGTTCCAGACTTTTGCTACCAGGCACAAACGCACCAAACGGCAACTGAAACAATGAATGAATCGTCATTCCCTTTGCATTAATAGCTGCTACGCCAGTCGGAGCAACGACCGCCAGCCGCTTATTACTTTCTCGCTTAATGCGGTGTAAAAACGTTGTTTTACCCGTCCCAGCCTTTCCCGTCAAAAAAATATTCGTATTCGTATTTTGAATATATTGATAAGCCAATTCTATCTGTGGATTAGGAATTTCTGACATAATTTTTAAATATAAAGTATGAAGTATAAAACTTTCGTTACGAATCCGAAGCAAATATACAGATTATTATTGACGGTCTAAAACACATTGTTGTACAAACCACAATGTTTAAAACAAAAAAGTCTATATAATCCATAATCGTTTATTGTTTATTTCAAATAAATATCATAGATTAGTTATTTCATAAACAGTATCAATTATGGATTTAATATCTGTCATTATTATTGGGGCGATTATTGGTTACATCGCCGGTTTATTGATGCGAGGTGGCGGTTTCGGACTTCTTGGAAATATTGTCGTCGGTATTATCGGTAGTTACGTCGGGGATTGGCTCGCTACACAATTCAATATTCAAATAGGCGAAGGTTTAGTTAATACGATTGCGACAGGCGTTATTGGAGCAGCGATTGTACTATATATCGCTGGTTCTCTTCGTGGTCGAAGAGGTCGATAATCTTTTCTGATTTCAAGATTTCAAATAACCTACTCAAAACTTTGTATCATTTGAGTAGGTTATTTATTTTTAATGATAAAATTTACCAATTTTACACGGTACCGCCGAAGTTTCAATTTCGGAAAAACTTTACTATAAAAAAGAAACTCTGAAGCGAAAACCTCAGAGACATGCTATGCTATACGACAATCACAATCGACAAATCAATTATATGCGTTTGGCAGTTACGGACAGATGTAACTTGCGTTGCTATTATTGTATGCCCGAAGAAGGCATCAAATACGTTGCTCGTCGGGAGCTGATGACCTATGAGGAAATGATTCGTATTGTATCGGCTTTCGCCAAACAAGGTATCAGCAAAGTGCGGATCACTGGCGGAGAGCCATTTTTACGAAAAGATTTGATGTATTTTTTGGAAGCAATAAGCCAAATTCCAGAAATTGAAAAAATTAATATTACCTCAAACGGTACTTTGTTAATAGATAAAATTGCCGATTTAAAACGCTTGGGAATTACTTCGATTAATCTGAGTTTGGATAGTTTAGACCGAGAGCGATTCCATAAAATCACTCGCCGTGATGATTTTCAAAAAGTAATGAATTGCCTACAAACTTTGATTGATAACGATTTTGAAGTCAAAATAAATATGGTGGTGTTAGCGGAACAAAATGTGGCTGATATTATTCCTATGGTTAATTTGGCGAAAGCCAAACCGATTTCAGTACGATTTATCGAAGAAATGCCCTTCAACGGCACACAAGGAAAGGGCAATGTTGAGTTTTGGTCACACGTCAAGATTCTGGAAAAAATCCGTGCTGTTTATCCGAATATTTCAAAAATCGAGGATAAACCATTTTCGACTTCCGTCAATTATCAAATCGATGGTTTTCAAGGTTCGTTTGGTATCATTCCAGCTTTTTCTCGTACTTTTTGCGGCACTTGTAATCGCATTCGATTAACGCCTCAAGGCTTAATCAAAACATGTTTGTACGATAATGGCGTTTTCAATATTCGGGATTTACTACGCAGCGGAGCAACAGACGAACAAATCGTCGAAACACTAAAAACGGCACTCAATCACCGAGCAAAAGACGGCTTCGAGGCTGAACAACGTCGCTTCAAAATTCCAGTTTCGGAATCCATGGCGACAATTGGAGGTTAAAAGCCCAAAAGATTTAAAATATTAGAAATATAAACGATAAAATGAAAATCAATCTAATCGCATTCGGTATCGCAAAAGATATCTTAGGGCAGCGAAAAACAACAATCGAAATCAGTGACAATAGTCAAATTTCGGATTTAAAAAATACACTAGTCGAGGAGTTTCCCGAATTCGGAAAATTAGTAAAACTATCTTTTGCCATCAACGAAACATATCAAACAGACGATTTTCGCCTTTCGGCAAATGAAGAAGTTGTCATTATTCCGCCAGTAGCCGGAGGATAAAATTCATAATTGTTATTTTTTTGATTAATCACAAATTACCAAATGTTCGACATCAAAATAACATCAACACCGCTCAATCCTGATGACGCTAATTCATTTGTAACCAATGAATTATGTGGCGGCATCGTGACCTTTACTGGAACTGCTCGAAAATTTACCAAAGGTAAAGAAGTCTTACGTTTAGAGTTTGAAGCCTACGAACCGATGGCTATTAAAGAAATGACCAAAATCGCCAAGCAAATTTTAGAAGATTTTCCGGCTGAAAAAGTAGCTATTCATCATCGAATTGGCGTTGTTGGCTTAAAAGAAATTGCGGTCGTGATTGCAGTCGCCTGTCCACACCGAAAAGCTGCTTTTGCCGCTTGTCAATATGCGATTGATACGCTCAAAGAAACGGTTCCGATTTGGAAAAAAGAAATATTTGAAGACGGCGAAATTTGGGTCGCTGCACATCCATAAGTAAGTGTGAGGCATAAAGTGTAAGGAGTTCGTTACTTCATACTTTACACCTCACACCTCACACCTAAAAAGTTTTGTCCGAGTTTCTATTCACATTGATTCCGATATTCTTCCTAATTGCCTTGATTTATTCGGCAGCTGGTTTCGGCGGCGGTTCGAGTTATTTGGCCGTTTTGACGTTGTTTCCGTTGGAGTTTACAGAAGTCAGAATGGTCGCCTTGTTGTGTAACATTATGGTCGTTTCGGGTTCGGTTTATGTGTTTTATCAAAATGATTTTTTAAGGATTCGGAAGATTTTACCACTCGTTTTGTTGAGTGTGCCGTTTGCTTATTTTGGCGGCAGCCTAAAAATAAATCAGAGTATCTTTTTCATAATCTTAGGACTGACTTTATTCATTGCTGCAATTTTGATGTTAATCAAAAAACAAGACAAAACCGTCAAACTTCCACCTTACATCAATGGAATAATTGGTGGTGGAATCGGTTTTCTATCGGGTTTAGTTGGCAGTG
>CBFIHR010000052.1:0-31391 GCA_965662365.1 Saprospiraceae bacterium | reverse complement strand
TTGGTTGACCTTCTGCGGTTTTGTTGGTAATTGTCGTTGTTAAACGGTTGGTTTCGCCCATTTTTACGTTGGCTTTCGCCAAATTTACATCCAAACCGATAACACATGCTGCGTTTGTCGGAGGCGTTTTGCAGTGATAATTGACGGATAAAGTCGTTGGTAAAGGATTTTTAGCATCAATGAATTTTACAGAAACTTTTTGTTTTCCACTTTTTAAATGCTCTTCTAAACCTTTGATTTCGATTTTTTCGACACCTTTTTCGTAAGCATATCTCGACACTTCTTTGTCGTTGACCAAGATGGCAATTTCGCCACTTTCATCGGTTCGTTTCATAAATTCGGCGTAAGCCAACAAACCTCGTAATGCCAAAACGGTACTGTTTGTATTTCCAAATCCACCATAACCACCTCTCGAATTGCGTAAGAAATCCGCACATTTTTTCAAACTTAAAATATGTGGATTTTCGGATTTTAACAATGCCGTCAATGCCAAAGCTGCCGTTTCGATACGTAAGGCATTTCCGCTTGAACCTGGTGCTGATTTGTGTTTGTTTTCAAATTCCCATGAACCATTTTCCAACTGAATCGACATCAATTCTTCTAAGACTCGTTTTGCTCTCGCTTTATCGCCTGTTTCGTATAAAATATTGGCGGCCAAGCCCAATTGATACGGGTTTTTGGTTTGCATTGCGGTATTGTAAGCGTAGTCGATTTCGGTTTTTAAACCATCAAATTTTGCTTGTGTTAATGCCCAAGTGATGTAAATACTCATCGTTGCTTCGTCTGTCAAACCGAAGGAATGCAAGGCTCTCGGATTGCGTCCGAAACCGCCTTTTCCGTCTCTGCGACTAAATAGCCAATTTGCGGTACGTTCGACCATTGCGTCATCAACGCCATCGTAAACGGCTTTCATGTCGATAAATTCCATCAAGCCGTAAGCGGTCAAACCTTCGTGAGCAGGGTCGCCGCCGAACCATTCAAAACCGCCACTTTTGGACTCAAATGAAATCAAACGGTTGTAACCTTTTTCGATTAAACTTTTTGCTCTTGCTGCAATTTCTGGTTTGGATTGACCTGTTTTGATTAAATAATTTAAAACCAAAATATTCGGATAAGTTGAAGAGGAAGTTTGTTCAAAACAGCCGTGCGGTTCTCTTAGCATCGCTTCCAAACCCGTTAGCATTTCGCTGACAATATTTGGATAGGCTTTTAAATTCACCTCTAACGAACCATCGACCAAATCCTCGATATTGACTTCAAAGTTTTCAGTTAATTCCTTACCCGAATACGATTGAACGACAGGAAAACCTTTTGGAATTATCGTCATTTCGGTTTCTAACGCATCTCGGAAACCTTTGGCTTTAAAGCCAATTTTCAAGAGTTGTTTTTCTGAAATTGGATATAACGTATTGAATTTCAAATACTTTGTAATCACTTTATTCGGTTGCAACGTCACTGTTTCAGGTAAGGTAGCTGCCGCCGCTAAACCTGCAGGAAGATTGATTTTCAACTCGCCTGTAATTGCTTCGTCACTATTATTGACGAAAGTCAAAGGCAAATTCATTACGTCACCTTGAATGATTTCGGTCGGTAATTTTGCCGCAAGGCTAAACGGTTTTTGTGTGAAAAATTTATTTTCCTTGCGTCCGACTGTTCCCATTTTTCCAATGCCTTCTGCGGTGACATTGAATGACGTAATCGCATCGGAAGCATAAAATTCGATCGTTTTACGACCTGTTTTACCAATTTCTACGTGTCCATTCCAATAAATCGTAGAACGAAAATCGTCCCGAATTTCTGGGTCTTTTTGTCCTGCGTAGATTGGTTTAGGGAAGGTTTTGGCTTTGTAATAAGTTGCTGCGGCAGCGACAGGAACTCTTGGTTTCTTTGCCAATTCTTCTTTGAAAAGAACCTTCTCATCTGCAACCGCAATCCTATCTTTCAAAACACCTTTATCCGCTTTGTTTAGATTTTCTTCCTTTTTTACTGGTTTTAGTTTAGCCTTTGGTTTCGGTTTTTGTCGAATAACTGGAGCAATTTCCGCTTCTTCAACCACTTCCTCAAAAGCCATATCATCAACCATTTCCTCCTCGGGCACTTCCATAATAGCCGGCGGCGGAGGAATTGCAGCATTAGGCGCTGCACGAGAAGGACGAGCCATTCTTTGAACTTCTCTTCTTCTATTCTCTAATTGTTTTTTACGTTTAGCCTCTTCCGCTTTTTGCTGCTCATAAATATCATTATTGACTAAGTAAGCCGTATAATTGACATCATAAACGGTTACGGTCAATTGTCTTTTTCGATGATTTTTGGCTGTAATTTCAAGTGTTTTATTAGAGGTTAAATCCAAGTTTGAAATACTGTATTTTCCCGTTTCATCTGTTTTTGTCACGATGTCTGTTCCTACGACTTTAACCGTTGCATTAGCAATCGGTTTGTATTTATGGTTATCATAAACAAACCCACCAACAGTTGCCGCTTCATTTTTATAAGGCATCGCTGGCAAATATCCTTGATTAATAATATTCCAACTATAACGTCGCCAACCTGCGGTCATCAACAAATAATCCAACGCTTTGTCCGCCTTTTCCTCTTTCGGGTCAAAGTAAAAATTCGGTTCTTCGACCTTTTCTCGAATATCACTTTCCATCAACAACCATGACATCATATTGCTCGATTTGTCATCGGCAAAAGCCAATAATTGGTCATCAACGACGCTTAAAGACAAATCTGCTGCGGTAGGTTTGTCGTTTTCGTCCGTGACATTTATCGTCATTTTGACCTTTTCACGAGGTAGATATTTTTCTTTATTTGTTGAAATATTGATGCGAAGTTGTCGGTGTTTATTGACGAAAGTCAAACGCTCGGCAATCGGTTGAGAAGTGTTTTTATCGAAAATCGTAACTTGTGCAACGCCTGCTGGCATTTCGTCTGTCGGAATGGTAAAACGCTTTGTTCCTGTAAAATCCATTGCAAAATATTGTTTGCCACGAATGCGAGTAATGATAAACATTTCACGGTCTTCGGTTGCTTGAATATTGGCGTAAATATGCGTTTTTGTTGTTTTTGAAATACCTAAAATCACACCGTTTTCTTTTGCTTTTGGAACGTCAAAAATTTGCTCAACGCCAACTGGTTTGGTAATTTTTACGGTGTATTTTTCATTCGCTTTTGGTGTCAAATCAAAAGCTCCCATTCCTTGATGGTAAGATTCAAACTTCGTGATTTCTTCACCTTTTGAGTTCACAACAACGCCCGAAATATCAGCAGGTTTTCCAAATTCATTCGCTGCCCGAAACGCCACACGACCTTTTAAGCCATTTACTAAATGGCCGCCTTCTGGCAATAATTGAACCCTAACTTTATTTAAAACTATCGGAATTGACCGAGAAATCGACTCGGCTTGACCTTGATAATCAATGATAATATTCACCAAACCATCATTTGTATTCAAATCCTTTGGTAAATCAAACTTAATTAAAGCCGTTCCGTTTTCGTTGGTTTTTCCTTTTTGTGTTAATAATTCTTGTCCTGCTAAAGCCGCTTTTATATTGAAATCCGTGTTTTTTAACGGCTGATTCGCATTCGTTTGAATCGACAAATCCAACGTCACTTCATCACCTTTTCCATACGCTTTTTTCAAGAAATCGACTTTCATTTTCAAACGTGGCAACACGACTTTTTGCACCGTAATTTCTTTTTCAAAAAAAGCAGGATTTGGGTCGTTTTTTTGCCAATTTGTAAAGGCTTTTACTTTATAAATTCCGCCAGGTGCATATTCCGAAATATCAAAATCACCAACGGCAACGCCATTTTTTCCAATGATTGAAATCTCTTTATCAATACCACCTTTCGGATTGATTAATTGTACTTTGACAATTCCTGATTTAGTGGATTTTTGCATCGTTGCGGCATCACGAACATAAGCCGAAAACCAAACGGTTTCGCCAGGTTTGTAAAGCGGTTTATCCAAATGCAAATAGACTTTATCTTGTGGAATATTAGTTTGAAAATTTTTAATATTCATCAATACTTTCGTTAAGCCATCGCTTAATATTCGCTGCACACCTGTCGGCATGGCAATCGTTGCTAATGCTGCGATACCAACGAAAATTGGTATGGCAAGCCATTTTGATATTTTCATTTTTTAAATTTTCGGTCGCTCGTACCTCGCTTGACGGTGGACGGCAGACGGTGGACGGAAAATCCCAAATTTAAAACTTTGGGAAATTATTTTTCAGTAATGATTATTTGTTAGGTTAGATGCGTTGGTTTTATTTTTTGGTGTGTTGTTCTGTGGATACAATCCGCAGTTATTCATATTCAACATTTCCAAGGTTATTGTTACACTCGACTTAATCGCTCTAAAAACTCCTCTTTCTTCCGTCTTGCCACATCAACTGCGGTTCCATCAGAAAGTACAACATAACCACCAGTTCCTTTATAATATTTTTCGATATGATTGAGGTTGATTAAGTGCGAACGATGTACTCGAAAGAAGTTGTGTTCTGCTAAAAGTTGTTCAAATTCTTTGATTTTTCGGGTGGCAACAATCGTTTTTTTATTAGTCAAATGAATCGATGTATAACTGCCGTCAGCTTCACATCGCAGGATTGTATTCACTTTGACGAATACTAAACCGTCTAAAGTTGGTAAAGCAATTTTGTTTTCTTGATGGTTTGGACTTTTGAGATTTTCAATAAGTTGATTGTAATTTTGTTTGGAATTATTGGTGGCTTTATTTTCTTGAAATTTAGCGTAAGTTTTATCAATCGCTGATTTAAGTTCTTGAATATCAATTGGTTTTAGTAAATAATCTAAGGCACAGAATTTTATGGCTCGAAGTGCATATTGGTCGTGTGCAGTTGTAAAAATAACTTCAAAATTAGGGTTTGGAAACTGTTCTAATAGTTCAAAACCGTTGTTCGGTGGCATTTCGACATCTAATAAAACTAAATCTGGTTGTTGTTCTAAAATCAAGCGTTGTGCTTCTAAAACAGAACCGGCAAATCCACAAATTTGGACTTGTGGACAATGTTCTGTCAAAATCTGTTGTAAGACTTTTTGACTGTTTAATACGTCGTCAACTATAATGGTTTTTATCATACGAGTTGCGAGTTTTAGATGATAAAATATTGCCAATTAAAACAAAAAATGATAGTCTGCCTACACAAACTATCATTTTTATACTTTAAATCTTTAGTGAATATTCCTAATTACTTACGGTTGTAACAATTTCATTTTTACATCTTCCGTAGCATCAACGCCACCTTCAAAATATAACAATACTTTTTTATCAACGATATACGTATAATTTTTTTCTGCTGCAACAGCTTTTAACGCTGCGTTGAATTTATCGTTAATTGGCTTAAATAATTCAGCTTCTTTAGTTACAATTTTGTTTTGAGCATCTCTACTTTGTAATTCTAATTTTTGTTGTTTTTGCTGAATGCGAACTTGTGCTTGTTGCTGTTGTAAAGGAGTGATAATTCCTCTATCAACAGAATCGACGACGGCTTGATATTCTTTTTGGAATTTTTCTCGCTCTTGTTTTAACTGAGCTTCTAATTGTTTAGCGTAAGTCTCTAAATCAATATTTGCTTTTTTGTACTCAGCCATATCTTGAATTAATACATCTGCTTCCACATAAGCAATTGTTGTTTGAGCCATAGTCGTTCCCGCAAATAGTCCCATCATCATAACTACTGCAATCGCTAATTTCAATACTTTCTTCATTGTTTGTCAAATTAAAATTAAAATAAATATGAATTTACAAATTTCAAATAAACCATATTTATAAATCTCTGATTTCTAATTTTTTATTGTTTAAATCATATAGTTATTTCAAAATAACTACGTATATCAAATTGAATACTATTTCAAATCGCCTACAAATAACGGATTTGTCCATTAATTTGTATGTATGTTCTACGTAATTTTTTTTTCATAAATAGAAAAAATCGAGTTTTTTCAACGTTCTTTTAACATTATTCCGACGTTTTTTCAAGATTGAAATAGCTATCACTTCTCGGTACATTGTAAAGACGACAACCTAACATCTTGTAACCTAATGATATGTTAAAGTTTAGTTGACAAAATGAAGGGCTGCTTTATCAAAAAATAGCAACCATTTTTAAATTTTATGGTATCTCGTCCTAAAATGGACAATTTTTGCATTTATCTACTTTTATTAATTCTTTTGGTTCAACAGAAGTTTGATTTACATCTAAGATATCATTTTCACAATCGTATCTTGTACCGTCAATTTTCCCGATGACACGAAACTCTGTGCGGCGATTACGCTGATGTTGTTCTTCGGTGCAAGGGATTTCGTCCACGCAATCATTTGTCGGATCTGTTTCACCATAGCCTTTAGCTTGTAAACGACTCTCATCGATGCCTTGATTAATCAAATACTTCACCACTGACTCCGCACGACGTGCCGACAAACGAATATTATAACGATTCGACCCTCTCGCATCCGTGTGTGAACCAATTTCTACTACCAAATCAGGATTATCTTCCAAAATTTTAATCAATTGAAATAATGGCTCTTCGGCATCTGTACGAATATAGGCTTTATCAAAATCGTAATAAATATGTCTAATCACAAATGAACGACCGATGCCATCACAAGGATAAAAAGAAGGGTTATTTTCATCAGTTACGAGGTCTCCTGGAGGATTAATAAAACGTTGTAAAGCAAAATTGTGTGTAAACGTTTGAGATTTTCCCAAACCTTTTGTACAATAAGGTTGATCTGTGCTTACGCTAAAGTAACCTTCGTGTGCTGCTTTTAAAGAATAACAACAGTCGCTATCCAAAGTAAAACGATAACGCCCACTTTCGTCTGTTTTGACCTCTATGGCTTCGCCACCACAATCTGGTGTTACCACAACACTTGAATTCGTTAACGGATCGCCTGTTTCTTCATCATACACGACTCCTTCGATAGCAAAATTCATTGACTGACTTAAAGCTATTTTTACAAATACTTTTGTACTTGCTTTATAATCATACGTACAACTTTCTGAAGTATTCTTAGTATAATCTTCTTTACCGGCCGTAAAGGTACAGCACCTATTTAATGGTAACTCAATCGTTACTCGACCATTATCCCCCGTGAACATCTCTAAACCAGAGCAATCATTTAATACAGAAGCATCATTGATTGGCTGATTTGTATTCTCATCATACACCAGTACTTCTACTTTGACGATGCTATACTTAAAACTGTAAATATCAGTACGACCAGTACCACCTTTACGATTCGAGCAGAAGTAACCAAAAGTTTCTTCTTGATTCATAATTAAGCCGAAGTCATCAGAAGGCGTATTAATAGGATAGCCAACATTCATCGGTGATTCCCAAACACCATTATTATTATCAATGTAATAAACATCTAACATTCCTAAACCAACATGGCCATCAGACGAAAAATATAAACGCCCTGAAGAGTGAACGTAAGGAAAAACTTCGTGGCCTTCGGTATTGATACGTGGCCCTAAGTTACGAGGTGGCAGCCATTGTCCATTCTCCTTAACGGTGTAATACAAATCCATACCACCAAATCCACCTGGCATATCAGATGAAAAATATAAGGTTTTTCCATCGACATCTAAAGCCGGATAAGCGACTGAATACTCGTCAGAGTTAAATGGTAAACCTTCAATATTCGTCCATTTATCACCATCAATGTCTGCTGTGAATACTTTTAAACGAATCGTTGTTTCGTCGTCTCTTCCTAATCGATTACGCTCATCCGAATCGTTATGAGTAAAAAATACCGTTTTCTCATCTTGTGAAAAACAGATTGGCCCGCTATGATATTTTGTATTTAAACGGTTAGAATATTTTTCAGGTGCTTCATCATATTTGAAATCTAATGTTTCTGCATCTATCGTATCTACTTTAGTGATCAGTAAATCTAAGAAAGGATAACCCGACCATTCGTGAATGCGATTTATTGAACTTTTATTGTTACGCTCTGAAGCGAACAGTAAATTTCCTTTGTAAAAAGTTGGCCCAAAATCGTCGAACGCTGTGTTAAATGGTAATTGTTTGATTTCATAAAAATCTTTGCGAGATTTCAACATTTTCTCTAACGCTTCAAGATCACAAGTATTTGACAGTAATTGTCCCCGTAAGTCGTCTGGCTCTGCTGCAGAATATTTTTTAAACCACGGCCTTGCTAAATCGCATTTACCGTTCGCTTGTAATGCCTTACCATAATGCAAATAGTCGATAGGCTTCGCTTCCGGTAAGTGAACAACTTGCCCATACCAAAACTCCGCCTCTTTCATGTTATTTAGCTTACGATAACTTTCCGCCAGTTTTACTTTTGCTTCTGAGATGTTCTCTTTATCTAATATCTCAAGGTATAATTCGATTGCGGCACTGTAATTATGATTTTCAAATTCTGTATTGGCTTTTGTAAGTTTTGTCTTTTGAGCAAATCCAACACTTGCTACAAAACATGCCAATAACAACGATAGTATAATTTTTTTCATGATAAAAGATTTTTAAATCTACCCCTTATTTTAACTTCCTACACATGCCCTAAATCCATGCCATTTTTATTATCGTCCAAAAGGTGTGAACAATCCAACTAATTACTTTATAAATTGATTATCAATTAGTTATACTTTTAAAATACATTTAAAATTAAGAAATCGATTCAATTAAAATATTAAGAAATATAAAAGAACTCACCGATCATCGATTTTATTGAAAAATAATTAGCGTATATCTATAAAGTCGGATAAAATAAAAAAGCTAATTTAGCTATATCAAAAACCTGAAAATTTCGGTTAAAACAACAAAAAATGACATTGTCATTGAAATTATAACAAGTTGATAAGCAAAAGCGAGAGAAGATAATCTGCGTCTAAAATATATTTTATATTGTGTTTTATACAAAATCTGACCAAAATATATGCTTAATTCTTATTAATGATAAATATGAAAAAATCTTATCTTATTATTTTAGTAGTATTGATATTCCTTACCATTTGGGCAGTTTCCCCTCTTGGCATAGCAGCTATATTTAACCCACAAAAAATAAACTTAACGCAAGAAATTACTCAAGAAATACAAAGCGAAATTAGCGAAAAAAATATCATCAAACCCATCCAACAAAATACACTCATTATTTATAAAAAGGAACAACTTGCAGAAGTGTGGATAAAAGATAAAAATAATCAAATGCACTTGACGTTTTTTGACACGATTTCATTAAAAAATAACCAAAACGGTACTCGATTGTATGATAACGAAAGGATCGTTCCCGAAGGTATTTATCAAATTAAAAAAGTCAATTCTGACAAGCTAAACTTCATAATCAACTTTCCGAATGCTTTTGATGCCGCAAAGCAAAAAGCTGATAAACGACCTAAATTAACGTCAGAAATCACCTTTGGTATTACGGAAAATGACATCAAACTTTCTAAAAAATTGATGACCAAATTTCTTTTTTTAGCCAAAGAAGCAACTGTTGAAAATACACGAATCTTGATTTTTCCAAGTGATTTTAAGAAAAATACGTTTCCTCAAAATTGCTTAACTTGCCCATTTTGGATAGAAGAATTATATGGAAGTTTAAGGGCTTATTCAAATGAGTTTCAATAAATTTAATACTTCAAAAATAATGAATGAGCCACCTATTAAACCAAAATTCAATAGGTGACACTCATTCAAACGGTTGATACTATAAACCAATAATTTTATTAATCATCTGCTGATCAATTTCGCCGCCAGCAAAATCATCAAACGCTTTTTCTGTCACTTCAATAATGTGGTCAGCGATAAATTTCGCTCCTTCTCTCGCTCCTTGTTCTGGCGATTTGATGCAACATTCCCATTCCATCACTGCCCAACCATCGTAATCATATTGTGACAATTTAGAAAAAATTGATTTAAAATCAATTTGTCCATCACCCAACGAACGGAAACGCCCAGGTCGATTCGCCCAATCTTGATAACCACCATAAACGCCCGAACGACCGGTCGGATTAAACTCCGCATCTTTGACATGAAACATCTTGATGCGTTCGTGATAAATATCAATATTCGCCAAATAATCCATTTGCTGTAATAAATAATGACTCGGATCATACAACATATTACAACGGGCATGATTATCAACTTCTTCTAAGAATCGTTCGAAAGTTGCTCCATCATGCAAGTCTTCGCCAGGGTGAATTTCATAACACAAATCAACGCCTGCATCATCAAACGCATCTAAAATCGGTCGCCAACGTTTACCCAATTCTTTGAATGCCGACTCCACCAAACCTTGCGGACGCTGTGGCCAAGGATACATCGTTTGCCAAATCAACGCACCTGAAAAAGTAACGTGTGCGGTCAAACCTAAGTTCTCACTGGCTTTTGCTGCCCAAAATAATTGTTGAACTGCCCATTCTTGTCGTGCTTTCGGGTTATTCTTAACGGCATCAGGAGCGAATGCGTCAAACATCGTGTCGTAAGTCGGATTGACAGCGACCAACTGACCTTGTAGATGTGTTGATAATTCCGTGATTTGAATGCCGTTATCGGCCAACATTCCTTTCAATTCATCACAATACGTTTTGCTTTCTGCTGCCTTTTGTAAGTCAATCGCTCGGCTATCCCAAGTCGGAATCTGTACACCGATATAACCTAAATCTGCTGCCCATTTTGCAATGCTTTCCAATGAGTTGAATGGTGCTTCATCACCTAAAAATTGTGCTAAAAATACGGCTGGTCCTTTTATAGTTTTCATAATTTGATTCGAGTTTTTGAGTTACCAATCGTCCCGAAAAAGCCGGGATAAACTAAGTTGAAAGTTTAAAACCTCACAACATCGACAATCATAACTTAAAATTAATTATTTTGCAATAATAATGAAAACCGTTTCAAGTAGGAAATTCTTAAAACTAAATAAGCTAAGTAGAGTCAATTTTTCATCATACTATCATTCCATTTTTATGATTTATTTAAACAAAAAACACATAAAATACCTATCGGTAAAATACTTTTTAGTTCACTTACAATTATGACTATTTACCATATTAATTTTTTAATCAAATAAAGCAACTAAAAAATTTACAAATTTGATGATGCCATTTAAAGTTATCAACTTTCCTCTGCCTTATCCTTCTTCGATGACGGTGCTTTATTTATTTTGTAGGCCAAAATCCCAAAACCAATCACAAAATGAGCAGCGACGATAAACCCAACGATGTAATAAATTGTATTGCTTTCTCCCATGATTTTTGTAGTTTAGACGTTTGCTAAACTTTTAAAGTTTGATAAACGTAATTTTTATAAAATAGAGTTGCAATTTAGCACTAACCGCCATTTTCGATAATGATTAAAATCACATAAGCCGATGAAAATCCAACTGCAAACGCCACAATTGACCATCTTTGAATCCGCTTTATTTCGTACAACTTCAACCCTTATTCAGACCGATGATTTTGTATTAATCGTTGACCCAAATTGGCTGCCGATTGAGGTGCAAACAATTCGAGCATATGTCGATTCTATCAAAGAAAATAGACCAATTTATCTATTTTTTACCCATTCGGATTACGACCATATTATTGGTTATAAAGCATTTCCTGAAGCGAAAACAATTGCTTCAAAAGCCTTTGTTGATAATCCTGACAAAGCTAAAATTTTAGAGCAAATTAATGATTTTGATGATGAAAATTATATCAAACGACCTTACAAAATTGTTTATCCAACAATTGATTTTGTTATAAAAAATGATGGTGAAATTTTAGAAATTGGCAATACAAAATTACAGTTTTTCAATGCGAACGGACACAATGCCGATGGGCTATTTTTATGGATAGAAACACTGGGCGTTTTAATTGTTGGTGATTATTTGAGTAATATTGAGTTCCCGTATATTTACCACAGTGGCAATGCCTACATTCAAACTTTACAAAAAGCAGAATACCTAATTAATCATCAGAAAATCAAGTTCTTAATCACCGGACACGGAGATTTCACGACTGAAATTGAGGAAATGAAACAACGAATTTCAGATAGTTATGAATATATTTTCTTAACATTAAATTCTCTTAAAAATAAAGAACAATTTGACTTTAATTGGCTCTGGCAACGATATGATTTTCCGAAAGTAATGACGAAATTTCACGAAGGAAATCTGAAAGTACTAAGCAAAGAGTTATAAGCTAAATCTACGCTTTACCTCCAAAAAAAAGGTCAACCGCTAACGATTGACCTGTATTTTATATCTCCCATCATTTTGCTTATGCAAAATCTTAAAATCTCTTAGTTCGCAATTAGTTGCTTGTGCCAACTTTCACCTAACGAAACTTCCCAACTTTTCTCAAAAGCCTCTTTCGTAGCCACTAAGTTGTTGAATACAACTGTTTCGTCTGTAATCAATCCCATTTTATATAACTCAATAAACTCCTCACGGTGAGCAGATTTGATACCGTCCTCCGTCTTATAGCTAAAGTTCATTCTGTCGAACAAATCTACATCATATTGAGCACCTAATCGCTTCAAGAAACGAACCGATTCATCAATTGAACAACCGCTTGCAGCAGCTTTTGACTCATCTACCATCAATACAATGAACCTATCATGATATAAATCGCCAAAAGCGTTTAATTCATTAGAATGACTAATCCAATTTTGTGTAAATTCTTGAATTTTGGCACGGATTGCAGGAATATCCGACTGTGCGAAAGGCTTATCGCTTTGGTAAATCCAAACTTTAGTGTTTTTAGATAAAATGTCGTAATTAATCATAACTTTACTTTTTAAAGTTCTATAATATATTGATTGTCACTGTTTTAACAATTACAAAGTTACACAAAAGCATTGTTAATTCGTTAACATTTAATCACATTTGTTCATAAATTATTAATTATTACACATAATTTTACCATATCGCCAACAAAACAAATTAGATTTTGATTTAATAGTAAATGTGTAATTAAATATGGTTTTAAAAAGTTGCAATCATTATTTTACCCTTACGCTTATGAAAAAACAATCTAACAAATATATTTCTGCACATCTTTTTTATGGTGATAATCTGAATTTTTTATTAAAAAAAGGCGTCGAGCCATTTATTGACAAACATAAAAAAAGATTTGGTCATTGGTTTTTTATAAGATACAATGAAAATGGACAACACATTCGATTGAGAATTAGTATTGAAGAAACAGAATTTGAGAAAATAAAAATCTTGATGACCAATCATTTTACGTATTTTTTTGAAAAATACCCTTCTACAAATACAGAAATTCCTTATCCAAAATATCCAAATAATTCAATCCATTTTATTGATTATCAACGAGAAACGAAACGTTACGGAACTGGCGTTGCTATTGATTATTGTTTTAATAAATCTTCAAAATTTATATTGAAATATTTAGACGAAAGTCTGGAATATGAAAATGCGTTAATTGTTGCTTTATTGATGAATTTTCATTTGGTTTGTGCGTTTTCAAAAGGTGAAAACAGAGATAATTCTATCGAAAAATCGCATCAAATTATCGTTGAAACTTATCAAACGATTTATGATAATTGGTTGAATTACGCTTTGCATCACACACAATTTTCAAAAGTAGAAATTGAACAACAATTCGACAATATTTATCAACAACAAAAGGAAATGCTCAACGAATTAATACAAGATATTTTACAAGAACATCATACACAAACCTTTGATAATGATGAGTTTAGTAACTGGAAACCAGCAGTTGTTGGTTACCTTTCTGAAATCTTACACGCCAACTACAATTCAGCGAAAGCGAAGCAAATCCTGTGTGATTTCGTACATTTAAATAACAACCGTTTTGGCATTTCTAACTTCGATGAACCGCTTTTGGCGTATTTGGTTTTACGAATTTTCGATGTTTATTCAGCAGATTTTGTAGGTAGAACAAAATAATATTGGTTGAAAGACCTGTCAGGTTTTCAAAACCTGACAGGTCTGAATATCAGTTCACTACAAACTCATAAGTTCGCTTTTCTGACCAAAGCACATTTTCTTTATTAAACGTCATAAATCCTACGTGTCCGCCATAATCTGGCATTTCTAAATGAAATAAATCGTGATTTTGAGCTATTTCAATCGGAAAACATTCGGGCGATAAAAACGGGTCGTCTTTAGCATTGATTAATAATGTTGGAATGGCGATATTTGGTAAAAATCGAACGGCACTGCATTTTGTATAATAATCCATTCGGCTCTCAAAACCGTGTGCCTTTGCAGTAAATAGCTCATCAAAAACCTCAAATTTTTCGGCTTTTATCAAGCTGTCATAATCGAAACCTTGTGCAATTAATAGATCTTTTTTGGCTTCTACTTTTTTTCTCAACTTGACGGAAAAACGCTTCATATATATCCAATTTTGAGGTTGTTGAATGACTTCAGAACTGGACGCTAAATGACAAGGAACAGAAAGAGCAACGGTTTTTTTTATTTCAGAATGGATATTTTTGGCATTCTCACCTGTATATTTTAAAACTAAATTTCCACCTAAACTGAAACCGACTAAAACAATTGTTCTATATTTTTTTTGTAAAACATGTTGCATAACAACTTCTAAATCATCAGTCGCACCGCTATGATAGGCTCGAATTTGACGATTTGGCTCACCGCTACAACCTCGATAATTGTAGGCACAAACGGACCAATTATTTTGATGAAAATATTTCGCCATTCCTTTGACATATTGTCGATCAGCAGCCCCTTCCAAACCATGACAAACAATAACAACTCGCTCATTATCAGCATATAACCAATCTAAATCAATAAAATCATCATCAGGTGTATTGATGCGTTCTCGTGTATAGTTGACCGCTTCTACTTTGCGAATTTGAGAAGCGTAAATCGTATTCAAATGACGATTTTTAAAAATAAAATTTGGTACTCGATAAGTTGATTTTTTTATTAATGGCATTTTAACGTTCGTTTTGTCTGTAGGCAGATAACAATCTTGGTCAATTCTTGTTTTACAAATAAGTGCGGATAAGTTACTTCTAAAAGACACAATTCCAAAATAAGAATTGTTATTTTTGTTGCAGCATCTATTTTTGCATAAACAGCGTATTGAATTACCAGGCGTTTGTTTATTAGATCAGAGAATAGGACAATTAACTAATTTAAAATATACAAAGTGAAGCAACTCTTTATAATATTAAGTTTGACAATGATAAGTGCGACGATTTTCGCACAAGCGAGTAAGGATTATTACGATACGACAATCGTTCAATTCTCCGGAATAATCTTAACCGATATGGGAGGAGAATTGATGCCTGTCCCGTTTGCAACGGTTTCAATTGCGAACGAAGGACGAGGAACTTATGCGAATTATAAGGGTTTCTTTTCTTTAGTCGCTCGTAAGGGGGACAAAGTTACTTTTTCAGCGATTGGCTTTCGCCAAAAAACGTTTGTGATTCCAGATACTATAAATAGCAGTCGATTCTCGATGGTTCAATTATTATCGGGAGATACTATTAACTTACCTGAAACTGTGATTTTTCCTTGGCCTAATAGAGATAACTTCAAGCAGGAGTTTTTGGCAATGGACGTGACGACAGACTTGGCAGAAAAAGCAAAGGAAAATATTGCTGAAGAAAGATTAGCCGCTGTCCGTGATAACACAGGAATGGACGGTCGTGAGAATGCCGACTATTATTTGCGTCAACAATCAAAGGCATTTTATCATATCGGACAAACGCCTCCAATGAATATTTTTAATCCAATGGCATGGAATGAGTTTTTTAATGCTTGGAAAAGTGGCCAATTCAAAAACAAAAATGCTATCAAGAAAAAAGAGAAACCTAAAACAGAAGAGGCCGAAGGTAATGACGGACAATAAATATTCAGCGTGATAAATAAATCTAAAAGTAATTGTCTCAAAACAACAACGATTAAGATATAAAGCGATCAAACAGAAACTACTACGACAATTTCGTTTAACTGCTAATCAATCACCTTACTCCTTTTAGTTATATTAAAAAAATATAATTTTATTAATAACTATCAATTAATATTTTATATACTTACATATAATTGAATTACTGAATATTACATATTTTAAAGAATATTGTGATGAAAACCGGCATCTATGCCCAGACACAACAGAGGACATTGGTAACTGTTACTAAAACAGTGTTAAAAAATCGTTCGACCAATTTTATACTAAAAGCACTAATTCTTATTGGTCTGTGTTGGGCATTTTACCAACAAACTCTGGGTAAAGATAATGTCGCCGAAATGTGGTCAGCTTTTCAGCGACAATTGTCAGACGGTAATCTTTTCTGGCTTGGTTTAGCTGTCTTGCTTTTGCCTCTAACCTATCAAGTAGAAGTCTGGAAATGGCAATTAGCAATTTCTCGAATTGTGCAACCGACCTATAAACAAATTGTTAAATCCATCTTAGCAGGAACAGCATTATCATTTTGGACACCTGGACAAATTGGCGATTATGGCGGTCGATTGTTATTCATAGAAACGAAAAAAAAATGGGATGTGATCTTAGCAACTGGCGTCGCTAACATTGCTCAACGGTTGGCCATTATTACCATCGGAGGTGTCGGTGTGGTCTATTATTTATTTTTTTATTCGGATATTACTGGTTATGCTTTATGGATTATTTTGTTGCTTTATTTAGCGATTGCAAGCCTAACTTGGTTTATTTATTTTAATGTTGATATCGTTAAGCCAATTTTGAGACGAATTCGTTTATTTAATAAAAAAAATGAAGCGGCGTTAGAAACTTTAAATAACTTTAGCACGCAAGAACTTTGGAGACTTCTACTCAATGCGGCGGCTAAGTTCATGATATATTCTTTTCAGTATTATTGTCTTCTACAATTTTTTGGTATTCAAGGTAGTTTTTTAACACTTTACCTGTTGATTTTAGCAGATTTTGCGATACAATTAGTGTTACCGATTCCGCCTTTTTTACGTCTGTTTTTAAGAGGTCCTGTTGCGATTGCAATTTGGGCAGCATTGACAACCAACGAAATCTCGATTTTAGCAGTAAGTTATGGTTTATTTGCACTAAATGTATTGTTGCCGTCGTTAATCGGTGTAGGATTAATGATGAATACGAATATCTTAAAATCATTTGACTATGAAGAAAACAACAATACGTAATAGCTTGATAATAATGGGATTGACTATTATATTAAGTTCATTTACACCGCAACGAACAGTAACAAATTTTCAGAAAACTGAAAATATTCCTACAACAAGCATTCACAATCATACCTTTAATAAGACGAATAAAAGTAGATCAACTTCCTTTGAAACGAGCGAAGATGATGCACTTTGTTCTATTAAAAACACCTCATTTAAAAATGGAGAGGTTTTGACGTATAAGGTGTATTACAATTGGAATTTTGTATGGATTGCGGCAGGTGAAGTCACCTTCAAAGTGCTTGATCAAGGTGATAAATATTATATCAACGCCAAGGGAAAAACATATCGTTCGTATGATTACTTTTTTAAAGTTCGGGACGAGTTCAAGGTTTGGATCGATAAAGAAACAATGCTGCCTCGTACTTCTGTCCGAAAAGTTCAAGAAGGTGGTTATCAATTATACGATATGATGAAATATGATTTTGATAAAATGGAAATCAGGTCGTTTCGTGGAAAAACGAAAGAAAAATCTCGTAAGCTGGTTTATAATATTGACAACTGCATACACGACGTATTGTCTATTATTTATTATGTTAGAAATCAAGATTATGAAAATATGAATACGGAAACGAATATTCCCATTCGTATCTTTTTGGACAAAGAAAAGTACAATTTGGCAGCAACCTACAAAGGCAAAGCAACTAAATATATCAGAGATTTAGGCGAATTTAACACCTTGAAACTCATGCCCGAAGTTATCAGCGGCGAAGTTTTTACAGATACAAGTGGCATGACGATTTGGGCAAGTGACGATAAAAATCGAATTCCGCTTCAGATTGAATCTCCGCTTTCGGTCGGTTCGGTCAAAGCAGTGCTAAAAAGTTATCAAAATATTCGCTATCCGATGAGTTCAAAGGTGAAGTAAACAGATTATTCAAAGCCATTTTCTATTAGGAAAATGGCTTTTTTATTTGATTTTGGCTTAATTGATTCAAATCATTGCGAAATTTCGCCATATAGCATAACTTTGTTAAATACTAACAAAAAATGATATTTGGTCGTTAATTTCAAATCGTTCACTTATCAATATTTCACTAATAAAAACTAATGTGATGATTGATAATTATTCGTAATTATCAATCATTATTTAGCAGCATAATTTAGCATCCCTTTTAATTAGCTGCGAAACTCTAACAACATAATGGGTAGAATTGTAACGCTTGATGAGTTCATCATCGACAGACAAAAAGATTTTCCTTTTGCTACTGGAGAATTAACAGGGCTTTTGCGTGATATTGGTATCGCCACAAAAGTTATTAGCCGAGAAGTAAACAAAGCAGGTTTAATTGATATTTTTGGAGAAGCCGGACAAGGCAATTCTTCTGGTGATGATGTTCAGAAGTTAGATGTCCTTTCAAATGATTTGATGACGCATTTTCTGCGAAATAGCGGCGAGTGCTGCGGCATTGCTTCAGAGGAAGAAGAGGGCTTCGTGGCCTTTGAAAATAAAGTCGGCAAATCCGCCAAATATGTGGTCGTCTTTGATCCTTTAGATGGTTCATCTAATATTGATGCTAATGTACCGATAGGTACTATTTTTGGGATTTATCGCCGCAAGTCTGAGGTATCGGAAATGGCTCAATTAGAAGATTTTTTACAATCGGGAAGCGAACAAGTTGCTGCAGGTTATGTGATGTATGGCTCTTCTACTATTTTGACCTACACCACAGGGCATGGTGTCAATGTTTTCACTTTAGATACTTCTATCGGCGAGTATTGTTTGTCTCACAAGAATCTAAAAATGCCTAAAACTGGTAAAATTTACTCTGTCAATCAAGGCTATTATATCAAGTTTGATTTAGAAATGCGTCGCTATATTGATTATTGTAATGACAAAGCACATCGTTTGCGTTACATCGGAACGATGGCGGCTGACATTCATCGAACTTTGATTAAGGGCGGCATTTTTATTTATCCTGCTATGGTTGGCTACCCAAATGGAAAATTGCGGTTGTTGTACGAAAATAATCCGCTATCTTTTTTAATAGAACAAGCTGGCGGAAAAGCTATTGATGGCAATCGTCGCCGAATTATGGATATTCCGTTGACGGAACTACATCAGACGTCTTCTATTATTATGGGGTCTAAAGAAATGGTAGAAAACTTTGAAAAGTTCGTAGCGAAGTACAGTGCTTCGCCTTATGCCTCGATTTAAGGCGTGCTAATATTCGACTCAATCATAAGTTTTTATTTCATCACAACTTTCGGAATTTTGAAATTGTTCTATACCTAATTATCAAATCAAAAATCAAAAAAATGTTTTGGAATAAATCAAAAACTGAAAATACATCAACAGCTTATATAGATTGGCAATTGTTGAATACAGCGGAGGAAATCGAAGCAATCAAGGAAAAATCAACGGAAAAGCCACAAGTTATTTTTAAGCATTCAACACGTTGTTCCATCAGTTCGATGGCTAAAAGACGACTGGAACGCAACTGGAATATTGACGAAAGTAAAGTGGACATTTATTATTTGGATTTGATTGCTTATCGTTCGATTTCTAACTTAGTATCGAGTGATTTTGGTGTGACGCATCAGTCGCCACAAATCTTGATTATTAAAAATAAGGAAACCGTTTTTCATACATCGCACAACGATATTTCGGTCGAGGTAATTGAGGAAAATATATAGTTGAATTTGTCAAAATTGTATTATTCTACTATTTATAACAGAAGGCACAACAAAGATATTAACAGACTTGTCAGGCGGATACTTGACAAGTCTTTTGTATTTCAGAAAGGGTTATTTTAACCTATTTTTAAAGCTATTCCTACGATGTTTTCGACTAAAATCAATTAACAATAAGGTAATTTGAGTGTTCTATTGGCTAACGAAAACTAAAAATCAAAGCACTTGAAACTTAAAAATCTAATTTTAGAATATTTACAAATTGGTCTGGGCATTTTATTGGCAAGTATTGGTCTAAAAGCCTTTTTGTTGCCAAACGGATTTCTTGATGGTGGCGTAACTGGTATTGCACTGTTGATCCAGTCACAACTCGATATTAACATTTCCTATTTACTCGTCGGTTTAAGTATTCCTTTCTTAACATTAGGATATTTTATGCTATCCAAACGCATTGTGATAAAGTCTATTTTTGCTATCATCGGATTAGCTATTTTTATTCAGTTAGAAAATTTTTCGGTGATCACAGAAGATAAATTATTAATCGCCATTTTTGGGGGTTTATTTGTCGGTTTAGGCATCGGTATTACGATACGAAACGGTGCCGTATTAGATGGTTCAGAGATTTTAGGTATCTTTTTTCACGACCGATTTGGAATCGCTATTGGTAAAATTATTTTACTATTCAATATCATTTTATTTAGTATTACCGCCGTTTTACTTTCTGTCGAAATTGCGATGTATTCCATTCTTACTTACATCATTACCGCTAAGGTTACAGACTTTGTTATCGAAGGATTCGAAGATTTTATTGGCATTTTGGTTATTTCAGAAAAACATGAGGCTTTAAAGATGGAAATTGCTAAGAATGTAGGTTCGGGAATGACCATTTATAAAGCGGAACAGGGTGTCGGGAGTCGAGGAATTACTAAAGAAATGATGATTATTAATACCGTTATCAACCGAATTGATATTCGAAAAATGTATCGTACCATTGATAGTATTGACGAAAGTGCGTTTATCATTGAGTACGATGTAAATAATATTCGTGGTGGTGTAATGCGTAAATATTTGAATAAAAAGGAAGAGAAAAAACTACCAACCGAGATGTTGATGTAAAGTGAATTTTAATAAAATACCCAATAGAAAAAGGTCCTCTAAAAAGTCGGAAAAACCAATAAATTATTAGTTTTGAGTTTACTAAACTTTAAAAAGTTAGCAACTTTACATCTCAATTCGACTTCTTAGACGACCTTTCGAGTCTATTTTTTCAAAATATTCCTTTTACATAAAACTATCCTCTGCCTCTTCGAGGGCTTGTTCATAAGTCAATTTTCCATCAAGGAAATAATCTAAAATATTAAAAACCTCGTTCGCACAAACCCAATTTTCATCCATCATATCAGTAATCAATTCATCGGGAACAGTTACAATGGGATTTGGTAGTTCAGTACGCAATACGATAATTTCGTCGTCTTCAATAAGTACCAATTTTCCAAAATTGAGAATATTATTTAGACTATTTAATAAACGATAAAGACCTGCCCATTTATCTTTAGTCAATTTTCGGTCATAAACAGTTATCGTTTTCAGATAATCTTCTTCTGTTACCACGGTACAATCGTATGTTTTTCCGGTTAGGTCACTTTTGTGTATAAAATGATACAAATCATCTCCTTCTGTTTCGTAAGGAATTTCTAACATATCCAGGTGTTCTTCAATTACTTCATCAGCGATTAAATAAGCCTCTTCTTCCTCGAAATCTTCGTCCTCGTCTTCATCTATTCCACCAAACATCCCCATCATTTGATTCATCGATTCAGAAATGGCCTCCTGAAAATCATCCTCATTTCCGAACATTTTCGACAACACATTTCCCATAGGGTTATCTTTATCCGTCAGTTGATCTTTCGCTTGATTGAATATTTGTGATAAATCATCCGTCGAAAAATCATTTTCTTCTACATTATTCATAAAATCATCAACCAATCCTTGCTGCGATATAAATTGAAGCGATGCTTGACCGACCAGATCGTCCCAGTTTTCGATTAATTTATCATCATCATAATTGATTAAGTTCCAGATAGTTTCGTGGCCAATTTCCTTACCTCTTTGATTTTGATGCATTGTCAAGACCATCCAATGATATTGTGAAAGAAAATCACTTTCGCTATTACGGAGCAATCGTTGCACCGTTTCTTCAAAGTCCTCTTGACGCATCTTAACATCGAAGTTATCGTTTACCGTGCCATGCTCCAAAGCTATTTTGATTTGAACCGGTTTACCGACCAACATCATGCTACCATCAGACTTTGGTCGAACAAAATCAATGTCGAAATTAAAAACTTCATTATCGATAATATTCTCAAATGTGGAAAAAGTAATTTCACCCGTGATGAATACAGTTTGCCACCGAAACTGAACAGTCGGATTGTTAATCACGATGGGTTCGAACCCGCCATTCGGAAAAACAAAGGGCTGCTGTAGTTTCATACTTATATCATTTATCCAATCCATATTATTCCATTTAGAAAATGTAATGCTTTAACTAATTATAATAAAATTTAAAATCGGCAAAAAAATTGAGCGAGGTGAATTTAAGTTTCCTCAAAGATACTTTGTTTATATTTCAGAGTAATAATAAATGTGAAGTTATGAATTAAAATTCCGTCTAAATTTATTGCTAAACTCTATTTTCAAATACGTTTCACTATTTTTAAGTAGTTTTGTAGCTTCCTTAAATAGGCTAATTAAGTGCTAAATGAGGGATAAAATTCAGACTCACCTAACTTATCAAATATCGGTTCAAAATAAATGTTCATTTTTTTGTTAAGCCATTCGAAATATTGTTTTGATAAAAAAATGTACTCAATAAACAGATAGCTCAACGGTTCAATTATTGATTGATAAAAAATCAAATTAACCATATTTCCGAATGAAGAAACAATGAACAAGTTAGAACAAGGAATAACGAAAAACTAAATCTACAACTCCCAATTCAAACTATTGATGAGTAAAATATTAATCATAGACGATGATAAGAAAATCCTGTTTTCTTTTGGGCATAGGCTCAAAAAGAATGGATTCGATGTTTGGGTCGCTGAAAGTGCTTCGGTCGGACTGGATGTATTGTGTAAAAATACGGTTGATTTAATTTTGTTGGATTACGCCATGCCGAATATTAACGGTTTGGAGGCATTCAATCTGATGAAAAAACAACTTCTTCATCGGTGTCCGCCTGTAATCATGATGACGTTTAATACGGATTATAAAATTGCGACTCGATTTATTCAAGCTGGTGGAGCAGATTTTGTCGAAAAATCCATCAACCCTGAAGAGTTAAAGGTCAATATTCAGAAAATTATTCAGCAACGCCTTCATGATGTAACAGAAAAAGGCTTACAAAAAGAAAAATCCGTAGATAGCAATCAATTATTATTAGAAAAAATCGCCTTACTCAAACTAAAAACAATCGCCTTAGAAAAATCAAATCAAGAACTGAAAAATTTTGTGGACATTATCGCACATGATTTGAGAGAACCATTGAGAAATATCTCTAACTCGTTGCAGTTCTTAAAATGGGACTTCGAAAAAGAAATTGATAAAAAAGCGGGAGAATATATCGAATTTGCCATCAAAGGGGCGGTGCGTTTATCGAATATGATACAAGGGTTGACCTATTATTCAAACGTCAACAGCGTTTTACCCTTTAAAAATGTAAATGTCCTGGATGTTATTGAAGCGACCAAAGCTAATTTGAAAGAACAAATCGAAGAAAGTGACGCTCAAATTATTATTGATAATCAAATTCCTACAATCATTATTGCTCATCAATATCAGTTGATACAACTATTCCAAAACTTGATTTCGAATGCCATTAAATTCAAAAAAGCGACAGAAACACCAGTAATCAGAATCCGAAGCCGAGAACTTCCTAATCATTGGCAATTCTCGGTTACCGATAATGGCATTGGCTTTAATGAAACCTATAAACATCGTATTTTTAATCTCTTTCAGCGATTACACACACTTCAAGGATATCAAGGTAGCGGCGTCGGTTTGAGCATCTGCCAGAAAATAGTAGAACGACACAACGGACAAATTAGTGCGACCTCCGAAGAGGGCAAAGGGACAACTTTTACCTTTACGATTAGTAAAAATTTATAAGTAGTTTGATTAATTTATTTTAACAATAAAAACAGCGTAACTATTTGATTATGAACTGTATATCTTAACCCCAAAATTTCGCCTCATCCAAACTTGTTCCATACCGAAACTCGCCATTCAAAGTTATAGGTTGATTCGCTTCGACCTGAATCGATCGTTCTAAACGACAAACTGTAGGCGGCATCAAACTATCCGAACCTGTGAAGTTGCAGCCTTTGACGATTTCAATAAAAGAGTGCATATAAACGGCGTTCGCTTCGCCAGAAAGCATGGGAGTAATTGAAATATCTTGTTGTACTAATTCTTCTTCAACGTTGTATAAATCTATGGTATTAAAAACCTGTTGTAACGATAAATTCGTCGGTAAATGTCGAGCAAAATTGATAGGATAATGCTTTTGATACGTATCAAATTGAGCATTGGCTAATTGAATGATATTAATGATTTTTTCGGGTAATAATTTGCCGTCAGGCTTTAAAAATTGGCGTAAATGCTTAAAAACCTGTACTTGATATTCGTTAGCACAATAAATACTCATCAGTTCACCGATGATAAAATCCATTTTTTCGGGTAATTCGACTTTCATCGCATCATCAAAAATCAACTCGACTTTGTGTGTCCAGCCATTTTTTGAAATCTCATTTTTGATGAGTTCTCTTAGGTTCGGATTGTACTCAATCAAATAGGCTTTTTTGACTTTTGGTAAATAATATTGCGATAACGCCAAGTTACCAATACCTGCTTCACAAACTGTTTTATCCCAAAAATCCAACTGCTGAAAAGCTTGACGAAATGCACCGACTCGCTGTCTATCGTTGGTCATTATATCATAACAAATCGGCTGAAAACCGTAATGATTTGGATTGAATTGATGAGCTTCTAATAAGTCGTACTTTAAATTATCGTAGTTCTGAACCAATTCTGAAAATAGTGATGACGGCATTTTTTTTTAGTTTTTATTGAATGGTTAATAATATTGTAAATGAATAAATTTACTCCGCACAGCGTATCTATCTTTAGATTTTAATAATTTCGACTTTATTTCTTAGTCAAAACCATTTTTTATATTAAAAAACACTCAATTTACAACATTTTAGTATTATTTACAATAATTCCTCTCACTTGTAAAGCACCATATAAAACAGAGGTGAAATTAAATCAAAACATCATCAAGCCTACTATTTTTCAATGCTAATAAAACTTGCAAACGAAATGCTTAGCTTAGTTAAAATCAACTTCGAAATTAAAGACTGTTGAGTATTTAAGAATTTGGCGTAAAATTAATTTTTCAAAATAGCCATTCTCAATTTTTATGATTTCATTAATTTAAATTTTCCATCAATTGCCCTAACTTCGCAGTCATTTATTTCCAAACGATAGATTAAAAAAGATAATAATTAATAAAAGTAAGATTATGAAAAAAATCATATTAGGAATATGCTTAGTTATCCTGACAACTATAATGGCTTGTACGCCAAAAACAGCAGATAAATTAGAAGCCGAAGAACAAACTGTTGAAGTTACAGTTGAAGAAGAGATGGAAGCCGTTGAAGAGGCAACTGAAGAAGAGGAAGAGGAAATGGAAGCCGTTGAGGAAGTGATCGAAGAAGTCATCGAAGTTCCTCAACCTGCGTATCAATCACCGGAATTACCAAAAGCAGACAAAACAACATTAAAAAATATGAAAGAATTAAAAATTGTCAATCCGACAACTCAAGCGGATATTGACCAAAATCTAATTTTAGATTACTTAATTGAGAATGAAATTAAGGCGGAAAAAACAGCATCAGGAATTTGGTATGTGATGACGCAGCAAGGCGGAGAAGCGAAACCTGACCAAAAATCAAAGGTAAAAGCTCACTATCACGGTACTTTGTTGAATGGTCAAAAATTTGACTCATCTTATGATAGAGGGCAGCCGTTAGATTTCGGCTTAGGGCAAGTGATTAAAGGTTGGCAAGAAGCCATTCAGATGTTAGGAAAAGGTGGAAAAGGAACGTTCTGGATTCCGTCGGCTTTAGCTTACGGAGCGAGAGCAACGGGTTCTATTCCAGCTAATTCTGTTCTGAAATTCGATATTGAGTTGGTTGATTTTCAAGAGTATATCTCACCGCAAGAACGTGCGAAAAGAGAAAATGAAACCATCAAAAAATACTTAACAGAAAAAGGAATTAGTGCAGCGAGTACGGCTTCAGGGATTTGGTATGTTATCACCGAACAAGGCGAAGGAGCACAACCAACAAAAAATGCAACTGTTACGGCACATTACAAAGGAACGTTGTTAAATGGTCAAAAATTTGACTCGTCTTACGATAGAAATCAACCGTTTACGACACCTTTAAACCGTGTGGTAAGAGGTTGGCAGGAAGCGATTCCGTTATTAAAAAAAGGTGGAAAAGGGACATTTTATATTCCTTCTGCATTGGCGTATGGTGAACGTGCAGCTGGTACGATTCCTGCAAACTCTATCTTGGTTTTTGAAATTGAATTGATTGATTTTCAAGAGCCTTTATCGCCAGTAGAACAAGCAAAAGCGGACGATAAATTGATTACAGATTATTTGTCTAAAAACAACATCAACGCTCAAAAAACAGCTACCGGCATTTATTATACCATCGAAAAAGAAGGCATAGGCGGACATCCTGCACCAACTGCAAAAGTGACAACACACTACAAAGGGACATTATTGAACGGTCAAAAATTTGACTCATCGTATGATAGAGGTCAACCGTTGGAGTTTGGTTTGAATCAAGTTATTCCAGGTTGGCAACAAGCGATTCCATTATTACAAAAAGGTGGAAAAGGGACGTTTTACATTCCTTCTGGTTTGGCTTACGGGACAAGAGGTGCAGGCGGAGCAATTCCTCCAAACGCCGTTTTAATTTTTGAAGTAGAATTGATAGATTTTAAATAAATACCGAAGTTAATAAAGACTTTGAAATATTGCTTTCGTAGAGGAATTTCTGACTCGTGACTCGTACATGAAGATGAATTCCTCTACTATTTTTTATCAAAAAAAAATTCAAAAAACATCCAAAAAACAACTAAAAAAATAGCTAAAATTTATAAAAACTGAAGTATGAAACCACTTCATTGAACGTTTTCATGTGACTCATTCTCAAGCACCAAACTGCATTTTGTTAAAACATTCCCTCATAAAACTCCACAATTCTATCATCTGTAAAAATATCACGAGGTTCAATCGGTCGGGTAAGAATAATGCCGTCAAGCGTTTTGCAGCGACTCAAAGCCACGTAAGTTTGACCAGCAGCAAACGCCCCTTTTCCCATATCGACAATGATATTTGAAAATGTTTTTCCTTGACTTTTGTGAATTGTAATTGCCCAGGCGAGGGTCAGCGGATATTGTTTGAAAGTCCCGATAACGTTTGCTTTAATTTCACCATTATTATTCAAAGTGTAACGCTGGATTTCCCATTCTACTTTTTCGACATCAATAAGGCGACGTTTTCCGTTTTCGTTTGTTTCGACTTTTATAAATTCGTTAGAAATTTGGACAACTTTACCGATTGTTCCATTGACAAATTTTCGTTTCGGGTCGTTTTTCACAAACATGACTTGTGCGTTTTGTCGCAATTTCAAAATCGCATCAGTCGGAAAGGCAGATTCTCGAAAATTACCAGTGACACTTGCCAAAAAAGTATATTCTATGGTCGTTAATTTGGCAAGTTTTTCTTTATTAATTTTGTTTACCAACGCATTTCGAGGAGACAGCGTAATGTGAAAATCATCTTCGATCATCGTACTCGGAATCACCCTTTGATTCAAATCCTCTAAAGTATCTCGGTCAAATTGATTGGTACGAATATCATCTAAAATGCGAATGAAATGTCGATGTGCTTGACGAAAAACCTCCTGTAACTCAATACGTTCATAATCCAATTCTTGAAAAACGTTCGCTGAAAAAAAGTAAGGACTATCGTAATTATTCTGAATCAAAAAAGCCTCTTCTTCAGAAGCAACAACCGGTGGCAACTGAAATAAATCCCCCACAAAAAGCATCTGCACGCCACCGAAAGGCTCAACCATATTTCCACGTTGTAACCGCAAAAAATAATCAATATTGTCCATCATATCCGCCCGCACCATCGACACCTCGTCAATAACGATAACATCTATTTTTTTATACAAACTTCGATTGCGGCGAGGTTTTATATCTTTTCTTGAGATTGGCTTTGGTGGAAAGCCAAAAAAGGAATGAATCGTTTGACCTTCTACGTTCAAAGCCGCCAAACCTGTCGGTGCTAAAACGACGACTTTCTTTTTTGTCGTTGTCCGAAAGAGCCGAAGCAACGTCGATTTTCCAGTTCCAGCTCGACCTGTCAAAAAAGCACTTTGCTTCGTATTTTCTAACAAGTCCAAAGTATATTTAAAATCGCTATTTATCGTAATTGTTGATTGGTCTTTCATGATTATTTTTATCTATGCGGCATTGAACATCAGCTATGATGTAGGAAATGACAAATCTAACAAAAAAGAATTTCAAATCGGGTTTTGGTTGATAATTTACGTTTACCAAAACTTGCAAAGTTTAGTAAACCTTGATTTTTAGTAATTTATCACATCTAACTTTGCGTTCCGCTGTCGCAATAAAAAATCTGCAATTGTCAAAGCAGCCATAGCTTCCACAATCGGAACAGCTCTCGGCAAAACACAAGGGTCGTGACGACCTTTGCCCGTCACAATTGCTTTTTCGCCTTCGATATTTACCGAATCTTGTGCCGAAACTATCGTAGCAACTGGCTTGAAAGCTGCTCGAAAATAAATGTCCATACCATTAGAAAGGCCACCTTGAATACCACCAGAATAATTCGTGATTGTTTCGATATTTCCATCATTATTCACAAAAATATCGTTGTGTTCCGAACCTCGCATCGTCACACCATCAAAACCCGAACCGTATTCAAAACCTTTGCAGGCGTTGATGCTTAGCATCGCTTTGCCGAGTTCAGCGTGTAATTTATCGAAAGCTGGTTCGCCCAAACCTGCTGGACAATCTTTAATCACAGCGGTTACAACGCCGCCGATAGTATCGCCTTCTTTTCGCACCGCTTTGATTAAATCAATCATTTCCTCCGCTTTTGCTAAATCAGGACAGCGAACAGGTGTATTTTCTACCAACGATAAATCCAGTTCCGAATACGTTTTATCGACTTTCACCGCACCGACTTGACTAACATAACCGACTACTTCGACTCCAAAATGTTTTAACAATAATTTGGCGACTGCCCCTGCGGCAACTCGTGCTGCCGTTTCTCGTGCAGACGAACGGCCACCGCCACGATAATCACGAATGCCGTATTTTACATGATACGTATAATCTGCGTGCGAAGGCCGAAATTTATCGGCAATGTGACTGTAATCTTTCGATTTTGCGTCAGCGTTATAAATTATCATTCCGATAGGTGTTCCAGTTGTTTTTCCCTCGAAAACACCTGATAAAACTTCGATTTTATCGGCTTCTTTTCGTTGCGTGACGATTTTTGATTGCCCAGGGCGACGACGTGCTAATTCGCTCTGAATAAAGGCTTCGTCAAAGTCAATTCCTGCTGGACAACCATCAATGATTACGCCCAAACCTCGTCCGTGCGATTCTCCAAAAGTGGTGATATTAAATATTTTTCCAAATGTATTTCCTGCCATGATTTGTGTTGCGAGTTACGAGGTGCGTGTTTTGAAATCTCTGCGACTTTGCACCTCTACATTTAATATAAAAACACGAATATAAGGTAGATTTTAGTTTGGGCGGAATGTTAGACTTTGGTATTAACGGATTTGTACGTATTTCTATGAAAATTCAACATTTGTAGGTTTTTGGTTGGTAATGAATAGATTGTGTGTAAATTTAGAATTGTAAATGTATTTTTCAACTCCAAATCTATTATTTGATGAAAATTAATACCATAATAATCGTCTTTTTTTGTACCATAATTACAATCAGTTGCAACCAAAGAGTCGAGCCGACCGAACCCGAAAATATCGAAACAGCAACGCCCAAAGTGCTTTTGGAGGAAGAAAAAACCGCTCGTAATATTATATCATCTGTAAAAAGTAGAGCTTATTACGAAAAAGATATAATTAATCAATTGTATGAAGAAGCACTGGAAAAAGATGCTGCTTTAAAGGCATTAAACGATAAAATCGTAACAATGTCAAGTGTTCAAAATGATAGCTTACGAGCATTTAATAATTATGTCGTCCAAAATAAAAAATATTGGGAAGATGCTAAAAGTCATATCGAACAGATTCAAGATGAAGCCTTGAAAGCAAGTACAGCAAAAGTTTTTGAGGATTTAGAAAAAGCATTTTATAATAAAATCACTGCTCACGAAAATGCGAAATCCACCATTCAACAAAAAACTAAAATCTTACAGGATAAATTTTTAGTAATGAAACTAATGATTACACATGCTATGATAAACAATTATCAAAATAATGAATTTCCTGACATCAATTCGATGAAAGGATTGATAAAAGAATATGATAAATTAATCAAAGAAGCAGAGGCGATTAGTAAATAATGCAAACTAAAATACTTCATCAAATAAATGAAAACGCCTTCATAGATAAGGCTTTGATTGCTATTCGTAACTGGTTTTATGGAGCATGACAAAAATCACTACAACTTTCCACAAAATTTATTAATTTGGTTCTTATTCTAAGTTCAACCAAATTATCACCAAATGCAACAAACCGAAGAACATTTAATTGGTCATGAAATCCGACCTCGATTTAAGGTCGAAACTTCAATACCGATTGAAGAGTTAATGACTAAAATTGATACAAAACTCAAAGCAGAAAATGCCGTCTGTAAAGGTCATATTTTTCATGGTTATGCAAAATTGTATATGCCGCTTGAAGACCAACATTTTTGGTCGCCACAGTTGACGGTTACATTTGAGGAAATTGATAACACCACGATTATCAGAGGTTTATATGGCCCAAGGGCTACGGTTTGGACGATGTTCGTTTTCTTTTATGCTTTGTTGGCTTTTATAATTTTAGTGATTGGTGTGGTAGGATTATCTTACTGGACCTTAGGAAAATCAACCTATATTTTATGGTGGATTCCTGTTTTATCTGCCGTTTTAGCTGGGTTGTATTTTATTGCTTATTCGGGTCAAGAATTAGGAAAAGATGAAATGCTGACCATTCATCATTTTTTAGAAGAAAGTACGGGATTGAGCATCTAAAACCTGCAATTGATTTCCAAATTAGAAACTGTCGTACACCTACTAAACGGAAACTGCTTTTAAGTTTTTAGTCGTTCACTTTTTTGTTGAAAACCGTGTCAATTTTTAAAAAACCGACACGGTTTCATCGTCAAAATTCTACTGCTTATACAAATCTTTAGCATACTGAACGATATCAATAGGCTTCTCAAAATACTGCAA
>CBFIHR010000051.1:0-32032 GCA_965662365.1 Saprospiraceae bacterium | reverse complement strand
CTTGTTTAACTTGTCGTTGGAGGAAGCGATTAAGAATATTGAGCCGGATAGTACTTTGCGAACGGGTGCAAAATGGGGCGGTGTTTGGACTCGGGACGTGAGTTATTCGATTTTGTTGGCGTTTGCGTATCACGAACCTGAAGTGGCAAAAATTAGCTTACGCAAAAAGGTCAAACGTGGGCGAATCATTCAAGATACTGGTTCTGGTGGTGCTTGGCCCGTGTCTTCGGATAGAACGACTTGGTGTTTGGCAGCGTGGGAAATTTATAAAGTAACTGGCGATAAGGCTTGGTTAGACGAGGTGTATCCGATTATTAAAAATACGCTGGAGGACGATTATAAAACGATTTATGATAAGCGAGTCGGTATGTATTCGGGCGAATCATCATTCTTAGATTGGCGAGAACAAACCTATCCGAAATGGATGGATAATCGAGATATTTATGTGTCGCACAACTTGGGGACGAATGTTGTGCATTATAAAGCACATCGAATTTTGGCGGAAATGGCAACGCTAAAAGGCGAAGATGCAACAATTTATAACGAACGTGCGGATAAGATTAAAAAAGGCATCAACGATTATCTGTGGATGAAGGACAAAGGGTATTATGCACAGTTTTTATACGGTCGGGAAGATTTGATTTTGTCGCCTAGATATGAAGCACTGGGCGAAGCCTTGGCGATTTTGTTTGAGGTGGCTGATGATGAAAAAGCGGCTTCGATTATTGCAAAATCTCCTTTGACGGAGTTTGGGGCGACTTGTATTTATCCGCAAATTCCTGGTATTCCGCCATATCATAATAACGGAATCTGGCCTTTTGTGCAATCTTATTGGAATTGGGCAGCAGCCAAAACTGGAAATGAGGAAGTCTTGAATCATGGTTTGGCGAGTGTGTATCGTGCAGCAGCATTGTTTTTGACAAATTATGAAAATATGGTCGCTGAAACGGGCGACTTTTTGGGTACAGAAATCAATTCGCATCGAATGCTTTGGAGTATGGCTGGGAATTTGGCGATGGTTCATCGAGTGTTTATGGGAATGGAATTTAAAACGGATGGTTTGTACTTTAATCCTGTTGTACCAACGGTTTATGGTGGAGAAAGAACACTTTCTAATTTCAAATATCGCAACGCAACTTTGAATATTACAGTCAAAGGTTTTGGTAATAAAATCAAATCCGTGACGATTGACGGCAAGGCTGCGGACAAGGCGTTTATTGGAAATGAGGCAACTGGAACGCACGAGATTGTTATCGAACTGGCGAATAATAAATTTCAAAATTCGGAGATTAATTTGGTCGAAAATCACTTTACGCCAACGACCGTTTTAGCAAAAAAGGAAGGCGATTTGGTAAAATGGCAAACTATCAAAGAAGCTAAGGAATATCGCATTTATAAAAATGGACAATTCTTAAAGACGACTACGAAAACGGAATTTAAAAACGAGGAAAAAGGCTATTCGTCTTACATGATAAGTGCGGTTGATGCGAAAGGTTATGAAGGTTTTGCGAGTGAGCCTGTGGTGTTTGCAAACGATGTACGAACGATTGAAGCGGAAAAATTTGCAATAAAATCTACTTTGCCTTACAGCAATTATTCGGGGGATGGTTTTGTAGAATTGTCATTAAATAAAAACAAGCAAGTCGGTTTCACTTTTGAAATTGAAAAAGACGGAACGTATTTACTGGATTTTCAATACTCAAATGGTAGCGGCCCGTGGAATACGGACAACAAGTGTGCAATTCGCAGCTTAACGGTGAATGATAATTACGAAGGTGTTGTCGTCATGCCGCAACGTGGAAAAGATGAATGGTCAGATTGGGGTTTTACAAATGCGCATCGACTATTTTTAGAAGCAGGAAAGAATACGGTAAAAGTACATTTTGAAGATTGGAATAATAATATGAATGTGGATGTGAATACGGCGATGTTGGATTATTTGAGAGTGGTGAAGGTGGATTGATGAGAAACCGTGTCGGTTTTGAAAACCGACATGGTTTAATGAAAACATTCGTTTTTATGATGAAATCTATTTTTAATCAATAAATTCATAAGTGATGAAGCAAGTTCTTTTTTTGATTTTTTCGATGATTGGTGTTTTGGGATTTGGGCAGAATTGTGGTTGTATGGAAACGTTTTATAGTGTAGGAATTCATGTAACACCTTTAGAAAATCCTGATGAATATGAGACTGATACATTGTATTTGGAAACTGAACGTGTCGAAGGTGACTGGTTATTATATCTTGTTAATCGAACAGATTCTACGTTTACAGATGAACCTTTTTCAGGATTTTTTAAAAATCCTAAAATTACAATTCAATCGAAAGATAGTCTTGGAAATTGGAAATCAATTAGAATGAGTCATATTTCGGATGTGGTGTATGGAGGTGGTGTCGAATTACCTAAAAATCATTATGCGATAACGGGTGTTTATGATAGAAGAGAAGGTAATTATCCAACAGAATCAAGAATAGAACTGTCTTTTAAAAATAATGTTTTCTATTCTGAACCTGTCCCTGATACGATTAATTATTGTGAATTTGAATCACCCTTTACGTATTTAGCATCAGATAAATATGGGGAATTCGGTCGGAAATTTAAAAAGGAATATTTGGAAGATTATGTAAATAAAATGGACGTAACGAGTGATGAATGTATTAAAAAAGCATTTAGAAAAAATGATTACTATTATAGTAGTACAGCAAATTACGCCATGATAATTGGCAATAATGGTTATTATAAAACTTCAATTAGGTTATTAGATTTAGCAATAGAAGAAGCCGTCCGAAGAAATGAAGAAACGCTTGAATATCGACAGGATAAAACGCTTATAACTTACTTCAGTCTAATGACAGATACAACTTGCTTCAATAAAGAAGATAGCTTAATTTGTAAATCATTTTTATGCAGTTTTTTAATGAATGAATATGAAGCATTGTTACCTTTAGATAAAACTTATTATCAGACAATGAGAGCATCTATTGAAATGAAAGATGCAATCAAGAAAGTTATGCCTCGGTTGTTGAGGAAAGAAGAGTTTCATAATCTCAATTATCAAAACTACACTACAACAATCAACAACGTAGAATATTTCAAAATTGATTGTTTGGGCGGAAAATTGACGAAAGTGAGGTTTAAAGAAGAGTAAAATGTAAAAAAATCATAACTTGTATCTATATCAAAATCAATCATCATGGATAATCAAAATAAAAAAACTGATCAATACTACACCTTTGAAGAATATCAAACAATTCTCGAAGATTCAGAACATAAGTACGAGTATCATAGTGGTTTTTTAGAAATGATGGCTGGCGGAACGGGTAGTCATAGTCTTTTGTGTAATAACATTGGAACAGAATTAAACTTAGGTATTCGACAATCAAAAAGAAATTGCAGAACCTTCAACAGCGATATGAATGTGTGGATTCCGAAGTGTCAAAAAGGTCTGTTTCCTGATGCTTTGGTCGTGTGTGGACAACCTAAATATACAACTGACCGACAAACGGTTTTAGAAAATCCGATGCTAATTATTGAGGTGTTATCCCAAAGTACAAAGGGGAAAGACAAAGGCGAGAAGTTTGAATGTTATCGAAGTTTGCCGTCTTTTAAGGAATATGTTTTGGTGTATCAAACGATTCCTCGAATTGAAACTTGGTACAAAGAAGCCGAAAATTTGTGGCGAATTTCATCTGCTCATGGTTTAGAAGAAAGTATTTATTTGCATACTTTGGATTTGACGATTTCTCTGAATGATGTTTATGCAAATATTGATAATCTGAATATGGATAAAGAAGTGGTGCTGACTAAGGTTTATTAAAAACACTAATTTGTTATAATTATAAATTTGGTAGTCAAATTGAATTTTGGCTACCAAATTATTTTTTTAAGGCTTTTTATATTGTAATTTTGATAAAAAAATAATCAAATATTGAAAATGCAACTAAAAATCTGCGGCATGAAAAACCCGCAAAACATTACGGATATTGCCGCACTAAATCCCGACTATTTAGGATTTATCTTTTATGAAAAATCAAAGCGATATGTCGGTGAGGATTTTGATGAAGCCGCTACCTATCATTTGCCGAAAGGCATCAAAAAAATCGGTGTGTTCGTCAATGCGTCGATGGAATATGTACTGTCGAAAGTCAAACGGTACGACTTGGATCTGGTACAATTGCATGGCGAAGAAACGCCAGAATTTTGTCGGGATTTACAAATGAAAAATATTACGATTATTAAAGTATTTGCTGTTGGTCAAACCTTTGATTTCTCAATATTAGAACCGTACAAACCGCATTGCGATTATTTTTTGTTTGACACAAAAGGGAAGGAAAAAGGTGGAAATGGCGTTACGTTTAATTGGGATGTTTTGAAGGCTTATGATAATGAAAAACCGTTTTTTTTGAGTGGCGGATTGAATTTGGAAAATATTGGTAAAGTAAAGGAGTTGGGCGATTTGAATATTTTGGCGATTGATGTGAATAGTGGATTTGAAACTGAACCTGGGTTGAAAGATGTGGAGAGTATAAGGCGACTAATGAAGATGATGTAAACGTACTTTGTGACTTTTGTGGTGAAAAAAAATTGGAAGACTTAAAATAATAAAAATGAAGTATCAAGTAAATGAAAAGGGCTTTTATGGTAATTTCGGTGGTGCGTATATTCCCGAAATGTTGTATCCGAATATTAAGGAATTGAAAGATACCTATCTGGATATTATTAATGAGGAAGGTTTTCAACGAGCGTTTCAAAACTTACTAAAAGATTATGTAGGAAGACCGTCACCGCTGTATTTGGCAAAACGCTTGTCGGAGAAGTATAACACGACGATTTATTTGAAGCGTGAGGATTTAAATCATACTGGTGCTCACAAAGTGAATAATACAATTGGGCAAATTTTGGTAGCGAAAAAGTTGGGCAAAAAGAAAATCATTGCGGAAACGGGTGCTGGTCAACATGGCGTCGCAACTGCAACGGCTTGTGCCTTGATGGGCATGCCTTGTATCGTGTATATGGGCGAAGTCGATATTGCTCGGCAGCAGCCGAATGTAGAACGTATGAAGTTATTAGGAGCGGAGGTTGTTCCTGCAAAATCGGGTAGCCGAACGCTGAAAGATGCGACAAATGAAGCGATGCGGCACTGGATTTCTAATCCAGAAGATACACATTATATCATTGGTTCGGTCGTTGGGCCACATCCTTATCCAGATATGGTAGCGAGGTTTCAAGCGGTAATTAGTGCTGAAATGAAATGGCAACTGTTAGAACAAACTGGTCGTGAAAATCCCGATTATATTTTGGCTTGTGTCGGTGGCGGCAGTAATGCAATGGGGGCTTTTTATCATTATTTGAATGATGAAGACGTGCAATTAATTGCGGTCGAAGCAGCAGGTTTGGGCGTTGAAACTGGCGAGTCGGCCGCAACGACTTTTCTGGGCAAATCGGGCATTTTGCATGGTAGCCGAACACTTTTGATGCAAACACCGGACGGGCAAGTGGTAGAGCCTTACTCGATCTCTGCAGGTTTGGATTATCCAGGTATTGGGCCAGTTCATGCTCATTTATTTGAAACAGGTCGTGCGAAATTTATGGCGGTGACAGATGCAGAAGCTATGGAAGCAGGCATTTTGTGTAGCCGAACAGAAGGAATTATTCCAGCGATTGAAACGGCTCACGCTTTAGCGGCTTTAGAAAAAATGACATTTAAAAAGTCAGATGTAGTCGTGATTAATTTGTCGGGAAGAGGCGATAAAGATTTGGCAACTTACTCGAAATATATTTAGTAACTCCCGCAGATTTCGCAAACTGACAGAGTGGATGATTTCGATAAATCGAAACGTTTTCAACGAATGAACAAAACTAAAAAGCCAAATAATGTCCGTCATTCTGACGCAGGTCGAAACCTCCTTGGCATTTTAAAATGCTTAGAAGATTCTTGCCTACGCAGGAATGACGGAAATAGGTTAAGAAAAAATGAAAAATAGAATTATAGACCTTTTTAATGAAAAGCAAAGTGAAATCTTGTCCATCTTCTTCACAGCAGGATTTCCGAAACTGACTGATACCAAAACGATTTTGGAAAGTTTAGACAAGTCAGGCGTAGATTTGGTAGAAATCGGTATGCCGTATTCTGACCCTATTGCCGATGGCGAAACGATTCAGCGGTCTAACAAAGTCGCCCTCGATAATGGCATGACCTTGAATGTATTGTTTGAGCAATTGGCAGAGATTCGAAAAACGGTGTCGATACCGTTGATTTTGATGGGCTATTTGAATCCTGTTGAGCAGTTTGGGGTAGAACGATTTTGCCGAAAGGCCGTAGAAGTCGGAATTGACGGCTTGATTTTGCCTGATTTACCGATTGAGTTGTATGTCGAACAATACAAACCGTTATTTGACAAGTATAATTTGTCGAATATTTTATTAATCACGCCACAAACTGCCGAAGAGCGTATCCGAATGATTGACGATAACACGGACGGTTTTATTTATATGGTTTCTGATAACAGCATCACTGGCAAAACGGCTGATGGCGTTTCGGATAATCGTTTGGCGTATTTTAACCGCATTCAAAATATGAATTTAAAAAATCCAACAGTCATGGGTTTTGGAATATATAATAAAGCGACTTTTCAGACCGCTTGCGAATTTTCGAGAGGTGCAATAATTGGAAGTGCATTTATTCGTTTATTGGAAAGTAGTGAGGCCGTAGAAAATGATATTGAAGGGTTTGTAAAGGATATCAAAGCATAGAACTCGAAATTGCGATTTCTTTAGGAGAGATTTAATTTTTTAAAAGTTATTTTGAATCACAAAATATAGAAAAGCGATTTCGTGTTAAGCTTTATTGTTTTGTGGTTCATTGTTTATACAAATTTAGTCTTCAAATTCACTCTTCAAAATATAAATCTGATTGATATGTCGCTGGCAGTGTGCAACCATAAAAATCAGCCAGTTTTTACCATGCAATAAACCGAAAGCAAAGTGTCGAAACGCAATGCGTTTTAATGGCAAATCTGTTGTTTCGACAAAGTTTTCAATTTTGCTACGAGTGGCATTGAAAGCCATTAAGGCTTCCTCTTTTGATTTATAAATGGCTTGTGGCGTAATGTGTTTTGCAGAGACAACCTTGCCGTATCTTGTGTTCGGAACGACATGTAAAATCTTACTATCGGGCGTTGTTTGGGGTATTGTGTCCAGAATATTTTGAGCGTTGTGCAAAATCTGGTTGTAGATACTCTCGTCAGTCAAGACCAAATGCTCAACGACTTCTGCGATTGACCAAATATCATCTGACGGTTTTGTCATAAAGTTTTTATCATCAATATCCGAGACATAATTTAATAAGTCCATTTTGTTTCGCTGTAAAAAATCTAAAATCTTGATTCTCTCTTCGGTTGTCATCATTTTATAGTTTAAATATTAATTATAATTGTAGCATAAGTAGTAACAACTTCAATCTATTATAAAATATGGAGGATTACAAAAATGTACTTATTTTTTGCAGCGGATTCATCAAGATAAACGAGTTTTCTCCGTTTTCATTAGGAAATAGTCGCTTGATAAATGATAATTTAATTTTAAAGTAGCTTGATTCGGAGATATGATGCTATAAAAAAGAGTCGCTTTGGGCGACTCTTCTAATTTTGTTGTGCTAATGAGAAATTTTCCTCTTGCATTGCATCTTTTTAATATAAAATAAGACTAATTACGCTTTATCAAAAACTAAACTTATCGTATTTTAATATTTCATCATCTGAGGAAAAAATCGATCGCAAGGTAAGTATTTTTCTAAAAAATCAAATAATTTTGTACAAAATATGAGTTTTAAATTTCAGTATTTAATTATTTTTTTAGAAAAAAATCAATGATTTAATTTAAAAAAAAGGTTTTTTCCAAATAATTATTTGAATTTAAAATCAAATAAATAAATGAATAGCTCAAAAGAGGCTTAATTTTCGAATTCCGTTTCATGCCTTCCCACATCATTTCTACCTTTGTCGTTTTCTACAAAAAATCAACCAATGAATTTAGAATGGTATCATTATATATTATTGCTTTTAGGCGGTGGCTTAGCAGGTGTGATTAATACGTTAGCGGGAAATGGCTCAGCGATTACACTTTTTTTATTAATGACTTTTGGCTTGCCAGCCAATATTGCCAACGGTACAAATCGCATCGGAATCTTATTTCAAAGTATTATTGCGACTCGTGCGTTTGCCAAATCTGACCGTTTTAAACCATTAATAAAAGAAAGTTGGTGGATTATCGCTTTAGCGATTCCTGGCGGAATAGCAGGGGCGATCTTTGCTTCGATGATTGATAAAGACTCGATGAAAACCATTATCGGGGCGTTGATGGTCGTTATGTTTTTTATTATTCTAATCAATCCGAAACGATGGCTACGAGCAACAGACGATACGAAAAATCGAAAAACATTATTGAACTTTATTCTATTTGTAGCAATTGGTTTTTACGCTGGCTTTATACAAATGGGAATGGGTTTATTCTTCTTAGCGATTATGGTTTTGGGAGCAAAATACAGCTTATTAGATGCCAATATTCTAAAAATCGTTATTACGCTTTTGGTCACGATTCCAGCTTTAGCCATTTATTTGTATCAAGGTCAGGTGATGTGGCAATATGGTTTGGTTTTGGCTGTTGGCCAAAGCACAGGAGCTTGGTTTGCAGCTAATTTTGCAGTCAATCATCCGAAAGCTAATATTTGGATTCATCGCTTATTGATTATTATGGTTTTGGTGGCTGTCATACGTTTATTAGGACTTTACGAACTTGTAATGACTTGGTTTTAGGCACTCGGACAAAATTATTTGTTACTTGATTTTTTGAACTAACTTTGTGGGGCTACTTTCAAAATTATCAATCATGATAAAATTTTTAAAACAACTTTTTGGAATAAAAAAAGAGGAAATTATACCGTTTGACGATATGAAATATTTAATTGTTGGCTTAGGAAATATTGGTGCAAAATACGACAATACTCGTCACAATATTGGCTTTGAGGTTTTGGACAAATTGGCGGAAGCCAAAGGTGCAACTTTTGAAACCGACCGCTTGGGCGATGTGGCGAAAGTGAAACACAAAGGCAGAACGTTTATTTTATTAAAACCTTCGACTTTTATGAATTTGAGCGGAAAAGCCGTTCGTTATTGGATGGATAAAGAGAAAGTGAAGTGGGAAAATATGTTGATTGTTGTAGATGATTTGAATATTCCTTTCGGAAAATTACGAATGCGAGGCAAAGGCAGCGACGGCGGACACAACGGCTTGAAAGACATCAACGAGAAAATGGGCAAAAATAATTACGCTCGATTGCGTTTTGGTATCGGAAGTGAGTTTGGCAAAGGCCATCAAGTCAATTATGTTTTGGGCGAATGGAACAACGAAGAAAACGAACAATTACCGGATTTAATCAAAAAGTCTTGTGATATGATCTTCTCTTTCGGAACAGTCGGTTTGGCACGGACTATGAGCGATTTTAATAATAAATAGCGGAATTACGGGTTTAGACGTAATTTATTTTTTCTAAAATGGAAGGTGTTTTCTGAAGATACCTTCCATTTAACTTTATCAAAATGAATCTAAAAACAGCTTTAAAAACACCTTTTATTCAGTTGCGAAAGCGGTGGTTATCCAATAATTTTCCGCCTTTAATGTGGTACTACCAACGATTTTGGCAACCCAAACCGCATCGTTTAGAAGCTGTTGTTGATGAGTTTGCCAACGAGTATTCTTCGAGGTATCGGGAGACAGCGGGACAAGCGAAAGCAAATAATAATTTATTTTTTGTGCAAGTTGGTGGAAATGATGGTTTTCAAAATGACTTGATTTGTAAATTTGTCAAGCGTTATCGTTGGCAAGGTTTGACGATTGAGCCGCAGCCAAAACCGTTTCAAACCCTCCAAAAAATTTATCAAAAAGATAATGTCACGCCAATTAATGCCGCAATTGACAGCAAAAATACGACCCGAAAATTATACAAAGTCGCCTTTACCGATGCCCGCTGGGCAAGTGGCTTGAGTTCGTTTTTAAAAGCTCACTTAGAAGAGAAAATAACGAACGGTTACATCGAAAAGAAAGCTAAAAAAACTGGTATTTCTTTACCTCAAAATAAAGCAAATTGGATAGGTTTTGATACGATTAACTGCTTGACATTCGATACGATTTTTCAAAAAAATAGCGTCACAACAATCGACCTTTTACAAATCGACGTAGAAGGGTACGATTACGAGATTTTAAAACTTTTTCCTTTCGGAAAATTCCTACCCAAAATGATTATTTTTGAAAGCGAAAACCTTTCAGATTCGGATTTGGCGGAATGCACTGCTTGGCTAAATGCAAAAGGTTATAATTTGCAGCAATTTGGAGGCGACACGGTTGGAGTTTTGAAATAATTTATCCCAAACACAATTCCACGCCTTCATCTGCCACCAAACTACTAATCGCCACGCCAATGCCCGACAAACGAACGGCAATGGTGATATTCTCGGAGTACTGCTCAACGATTGGCGTTTTTTGCTTGCCAACGCCCAAAATTCCGCTCCACCATTGTTCGATTTCAAATTGTTGATCCGGTAAGATATTTTCCTTCAGAATAGTTTTTAAGCTATTTTGAATTAAGTCCGTTGTGCCGAATTGCTCAGTTGTTTCACCTGCTTTATCCAGATGTCGACCGCCACCAAAAAGTACACGATTTTCAAAATTTCGAAAATAATAATAGCCTTTATTTAGATGAAAAGTACCTTTAAATCTTAAGTTTTTAATCGGTTTGGTGATTAAAACTTGATTTCGTGCAGGTTGAATTTCGAGAGTTGGCAAGAGGCGTCTGGTAAAGCCATTTGTCGCAATAAATAAGCGTTGAGCGTTGAGTTGCCAACCGTTTTCGGTCATGAGTTCAACGTGTGTTTTGAAGTCTTGAAAGTCGGTAACGGTGATTCCATTATAAATTTTGATGCCTTTCTCAGTTGCTAAATTAACCAAAGATTGCATCATTTTTCCCGTATTGATTTGTCCTTCTTGTTGTATGAAAATTTGTTTTTCTAATCCTCGAAAACCAAATGATTTTCGATTCACCAGTTTAAAATTATCAACAACACCAACAATTGACGCTAAGTTTTTATTCAAAAAATCTAACTGATTTTGACAATCATTATATAATGCGTCATCTTGTTTTAAAAACAATTCGTATCCGCCATTTTTTTGAAAATCTAATCCTCTCTCCCCTACTCTTTTTAAGAGCTTTTCTAAACCTTTCCATCGTTTTTCGACCGTACTAAAAACTTCATTTTCCGTTTGATGCGTCAAATCATCCAGTAATTCTGAAGGACTGCCAACACAAGCGAAACCTGCATTTCGAGTACTCGCCCCGCTTGGTAAAATTCCTTTTTCTAAAATGATGATTTTCCAATTTGGCCGCAATATTTTTAATGAAATTGCAGCATTCAAACCTACTAAGCCACTACCGATAATCGCAACATCTATTTCCGCAAAAAAAGTGGATTTCTCCCAAAAACTTAGATTCATTTTTTTAGTCCTTATTGATTAGTTAAGTTGCTTGTAGTCAATTGTTTATTCCTAATTTTAGTAAAGTTCATAAACTGATTATTTACTAAAAAACCACAATATCAATGTCTTTTACTTTATGTTCAAACCATTTGATGGATTGCTGATTTTTGTCGCCTGTTTGCGTATCGCATTTAAAAAATAGATAGAACAATTGTAAGTTATTACCTAAGCGAAGCAGTAATTTATCTAAACGTCGTTGAGCTACTTTTTTTCTAAATAGGCGATGCGCCATTTTCCAAATATAATAGGCTTCGTCGTGCAATTCAATAATATCCAAAAGGGTTTGATTGTCTGTAAATTGTTCAGAAAAATGCCGAGCCAAAACGGCATGATGTCGAGACCAATCTCTTGGAAAACCTCGATGTTCTTTATGTTTAAAAGTATCGTGTGTTAAGGTGATAAATCTTAGATTCTGGCGAGTGATTTCATTAGAGTTTATAGCATCGACATTCGACAAAACTTCTTCGATATGATACAATATTTTTCCTTCTGGATGACCATAGCGAGGTTTTCCCCACACTGCTCCTTCTCGCCATTCAGGATGTTTGATGATTTGTTGTTCTTGAGGTGTTTCGGGGGTTAGTCGTTCTTCGATTTCGTGATAAATTGTGTTGTTATACATTTGTCCATTTTTTAATTGTAATACGATTACGTATTGCGATTAAAAATGTTGTCGGAATTTTGTGAAAATTTAACTTTGTAATAGCGAAATCAGTCGAGTTTGATTATTCTTAACAAATCTGTCAAATTCTGTTTTTTCGTAAAAGGTTTGACAGCTGTTTAACTCAAATATTTCCATTTGATCATATTGCTCCTTAAAATAAATTTTTGTTTTAATGGTACGATGATCACGAGCGATTTGATAACATTCTATCAGCCAGGATTTGATTAATTCAGATGTTATAGTATAAATTTGGTCAGATTGGAAAGTCTCAAATTCATCATCACAATTATAGTCAAATTCAGTAATAGCTTCAATTTTGTAGCGATTGAGCGTATCGGCTAAATCGTGGTTCAGTTCAAATTGATTATTTTTTTTGAGATAAATTTCTAAAGTTTCGTAAGTAAATGTGATAACAATCAGTTCGATATTATTTGCAGCGATTGTAGTCAATAATTTTTTCATTCCTTCGACACCAACGGTTTTTTTAGTGTCCAGATATGTTTTTACTTGTTCGATTAGCGTCCAGTATTCAGAAGTCATGACTTATTATTTAAAAATTCCTTGGCTTTTCATCAAAAAATAATCTTCTACGGCTTTTTGTAAGGTTAAATTATTATCAATTAGAAACTTTGGATTCGAGAGACCTAATAGAAAAATCTTATCAGTAATCGCCAGCCAACTTGGGTCAAAATGGTCTTGTAAAATACCTTTGTCGATGCCTTCTTGGTAAAATGCCTTCGCACGTTCGGCGGCGAAGTACTGTAAAGACTGAATGCGTTCCCATTGCTCGGGGTAGAGTTCTTTAAGGTCTAATAAAAACTCGTTAGAAATACCCGCTAAACGAATCGATGCACGATGAATAGCGTTTTTGAATCGTTGTTTATAAGGCGTATTCAAGTCCATGGTGTCGGCTTCAAATGCTGCAATTTCGTGGATTTTATAATTGACAACTGCCTCTAATATTTCGGTGCGAGATGAGAAGTGTTTATAAATGGTCGCTTTACTAACGCCTAATTTCATAGAAATATCGTCCATGGTAAATTTCCGCAATCCATTTTTCATATAAATCGGTGTCAGTTGTTCAATCCATTTTTGACGAGTTTCTGGGTCTTTGACCCGCATTTTATTCTTCGGTTTTCTTCCCATTATATTTAAGGTTCGTTAGCTTTTAGTCTAAACAAATGATAATTGCGAAGTTAAAAAATCTATTTGAATATAATAATAATTTTGTTGTCCTAATTTTTGACTTTGGCAGAATAGTTTACACTTAAATAGTTGATTATAAATGTTTTAAGTAGATTTTTAAGGAATAGTGTATATTAATTAATCTAAAAATAATGCCTTTAAATCCGGGGTCGGCAACCAGCAACTATCTTGCTTTCCAAACCACCGATAACGATTTCGAGCAATCCAATCATAAATCGAATTTCGTATAAATGGCGGTACGATTATAAAGAGAAACAGTAACGACCACAAACCGTCTAAGTGTCGAGCGATTCGTAAAGCCGCCGATGATTTTTGATAAATTTTGTCGTTTTTCACTAAGAGAATCGAATCGACAGCAGCCCCTACTTGTTGTTGGTATTGTTGGCCAAAATCTGACTGTAAGGAGGCAAAACGAAATTGCTGTTTTTTATCTCTTTCGATAATAAACTGCACCGCACCATTACAAAGATTACAAACGCCATCAAATAAAATAATCGGATGTTTTTCCATTGTTTTTATTGTTTGTCCCGAAGTTTCGGTGATTAATTTCGAAATAATAATTCAATATTAATACAGTATAGAAATAACAAAGTTTGAAATATTAGTAATTTTGTAAAAGTTGATTTTTTGATAATAGTTTAGTTTACGCTTCATACTTAAAAAAGATGTATCCAAATCTACATTTCATATTTAAAAAATTATTTGGCTGGGACGCACCGATGATTTTTTCAGTCGTACAAACGTATGGTTTTTTCTTGGCGATAACCTTTATTGTTGGCGGTATAATTATTTATTACGAACTCAAACGTAAATACAATGAAGGGTTGTTGAGTGAAGTGACCATAAAAGTGGATCCTTATGCCGATGTATTGATTAATGGTGTGCTTGGTTTTTTATTTGGTTATAAAATATTAGCAATAGCTTTAGATTACAGTAATTTTATCAAAGATCCACAAAGTTTTGTTTTTAGCGGAGAAGGTTCAATTTTAGGTGGAATTATTCTGGCGGCAGTTATGGCTGGAGCAAAATATATGGATATTCGCAAGAATAACCTAACGAAAACGACTATTCAAAAAAAGCCCGAAGAGCTTATTGGTGATATGGTGGTCATTGCCGCAATTTTTGGACTAATCGGCTCTAAAGTATTGGCAATAGTAGAGCCTGGCGTTTGGCAAGAGTTTTTAAAAGATCCTTTTGGCGTCTTCTTCTCTGGTGACGGCATTGCAATTTATGGCGGTTTATTAGGTGGATTTATTTCACTTTTCATTTACACCAAACGAAAAGGCATGAATCCGTTACATTTAATGGACGCTGCTGCACCTGCGTTATTATTGGGTTATGGTACGGGGCGCATGGGGTGTCATTTTTCGGGTGATGGCGATTGGGGCATTGTGAATCTTGCCGAAAAACCATTTTCTTGGCTACCTGATTGGGCATGGTCTTACACCTATCCGAATAACGTCATCAAGTCAGGTATTCCGATGGAAAACTGCAAAGGACTGTATTATACCGATGAGTTTTGTAATGTGTTACCACAGGGAGTTTATCCGACTTCCGTTTACGAAACAATGATTATGGTCGTTTTATTCCTGATATTTTGGGCGTTGCGTAAGCAAATTAAGATCTGGGGAATGATGTTTTCGATGTATTTAGTTGTGAATGGGATGGAGCGTTTTTTGGTGGAAACGATTCGTGTCAATCACAAATACGAATGGTTTTTTAATCTTTCACAAGCTCAAATGGTCGCACTTGGATTTATTATCACAGGTTTAGGAACAGGATTTTACTTTTGGCAACAGCATAAGAAACGAGCGATGAATGCTTAACAATTAGAAAGGAGATATTTTGCCTCTCCCCAGCTGAGGAGAGGTAAAATGTAAGCGTAAAATACCTTCCTTTTTTATCTATTGACCCACTTTCTCTAATTTTAAAATCTTTTCCTCCCCGTTAATACCTAAATATTGGTTGCCGTTAATTTTATATGATTTTGCACCCGTTAAGACTGCTTGAAATGTTCTTGCAAACTCAGAGTCACAACACATTTTGGTACACGCCCCCAGTTCATTGATTTTCATGCTTTCCGCTTCCGCTGAATAAGTTCCCGTGCATTTATTCACCGTCAAGGTATAATTAAATTTTCCGCCTTCATTAAAAGAAATGGTCAATCCTGTTTCTTTTTCGGGACGCATGATATACTCGTCTTTTTCATAAAATGCCATACCGACTAATTTCCAAGTAGGACCGATTAAGGCGGATAAATCATTTTTATTTGTTATTTCCGTTGGTGATGGTACAGGAGGTGTAGGCGTTGAGGTCGTTTCACTCGGTTTACAACTCGTGATTAATAAAATCGTTACGCTTAAAATTAAAAATTGCTTTAGTTTCATATTGAGTGTTTGCACAGATAGAAGACATCTTGAGTGCCTGGAATTTCTTTTATCTATATTAAAAAATCAAGAAAGTACTATAAGAATAAAAAATTTCCGTTCTGATAAATTAATTCTTCATCAGCGAAAATCTGACCATTATTCGTCATATCTGCAATCATATCCCAATGAATATTCGATTGATTTTTTCCACCACATTGCAGATAAGATTGACCGATAGCCATGTGAACCGTTCCGCCGATTTTTTCATCAAAAAGGATATTTTTCGTAAAACGGTCGATATTAAAATTCGTACCAATCGCTGCTTCGCCAAAGTAGCGAGAGCCTTCGATTTCGGTGAAAATATAATCTAACACCTCTTGCCCTTGCTTCGCTTCCCATTTCTGAATTTCGCCATCTTTGACCCAAAGTGTTACACCTTCTACGTATTTGCCCATTTGAACGACTGGATAATCAAAATGTATCGTTCCATTAACCGAATTTTCGACAGGTGAGGTATAAACTTCGCCTGAAGGCATATTTGTTTGACCATCAGAGTTTATCCATTTTCGCCCTTTGGTATTAAACGAAATATCAATTTTATCACTTTTGTATCGAATATTTGTTCGACTATTTAGAACATCGACGATTTTCTGTTGTTTCGCACTAACTTTTAGCCATTCTTCTCGAGGATTTTCAGCGTACAAATTACAAGCATTATAGATAAAATCTTCGTACTCTTCAAGTGCCATTCCTGCTAATTGAGCAGAACCCATCGTCGGATATTCGCACAAAGTACGTTTCATATCCAGTGTTGCGGTACGTTCGAAGTAGGTTTTTCGATAAGGCGCATGAGCCGTATTAAAAATGCTGTTCTTCTCCTTTTTTGCAGCCGACATTTCCGAATGATTTTCTGTTCCTCGGATGTAGATATAGGCTTCGTACTTTTCCATTGCCTCTGCATAAAGTGGCGAAACATAGGCTAATTGCTCTTTTTCGCCATGTTCTAACAAGATTCTATGTTGTCCATGAAAGTCAAAATCTGTCACAGGAATCGCACCTGCTTTTAAGGCTTCTCTATAAACTTCACGAACTAAAGGTGCTGCGACTATTGGCGCTTTTATCAAAACTCGTTCGCCTTTCTTTAGGCTTACGCAATAATTGACCAATAAATCTGCATACTTTTCTAAGATTGATTTCATATCGATTTTGTATTTATTTCGATGAGTTTCCTCAAATTATATTCTTATGCAAAATAAGAGTTAAAGTTAAGATTACCGAAATTTTGAATAAGATTAGTCTTCCTTCTATTCAATAACTTATTAATAATTTATTAATAGCTTATTTAGTAAGTAAAAATGTATTTGAATTTATTACATGTGAAAATAATAAATTTGTAATCCGTTTGATATTCAAGAAATATGTCATATAATTATTTGATTTTAGAATGTTATAAATGTATAAATTATTCATTGATTGCGGTAAATTGTCAAATAAAAGCCAAAATTTGTTCTTTATGAAAACAGATTAATTTATTACCTTGTTAAAAATTCGCCAATCAATAATATTAAAACACATCTTACCAATTTTTACATTAAAATATATTATTATATAAATAATTTTGGTGTCACATTAAATTAAACAATATTGCATTTTAGCATAAATAATGCTACAATAGTATCAATGAATCATAAAAATACACCTACGTACTTTGATAATGTATATGACATAACTCGATTAATACCTTTTGGTCGAGTGACAACTTACGGAGCAATTGCGAATTATTTAGAATTAGGCTCTGCTCGTATGGTTGGCTGGGCTTTAAATAAATCAGGTGGCATAACTCCATCTGTACCTGCTCACCGAGTTGTCAATCGGAAAGGTGAACTTTCGGGTCGCAACTTTTTCGCAACACCGACTATGATGCAAGAACTTTTGGAAAGCGAAGGTTTTGTTATTCAAAATGATACGATTCAAAATTTTAAAGAAAATTTTTGGAATCCATCTGTGGAGTTAAGTTAAACAGATCAAGTACGAATCCCTAATAGCGTAATAAGTTGGCTTCGGTTAATTTATTCCTAAAAATCCTGAGTACAATTACAACTATGATCGCAGTAGCTGTAAGCTGTACTCGATAAAGCACTCGAATTATGAATATCAAGCACTTGGGGTTTTTCGTATTGATAATTAGTTTTCTAATAGTCGGAAAAAGTAACAAGCCATCGGAAAACGTAATTTATTGGTCAGATGACCGACCGCTTACCTGGAGTGACTTTCAGGGCGATCCTGATTATAATTATGGCGATATTGCTGCCTTAACTTCTTCAGGTATTTTACACTTCAAAGGTTGTGACAACGACAAAATTATTTATGATATCAAAGCGTATTTTGAGAAAGATTATTCTTGGGTGAAAGAGGAAGCTTTGACTGAGCATCACTTACAACATGAGCAAATACACTTTGATATCACACAGTTATACGCCAAAAAGTTAAAATTAGCTTTAGATAAAAAAGAGTTTCGTTGTGGCGAAGAAAAGCAGTTTGACCAATTCGTTCAAGAGTTTTTAATGAAATGGCAGAAAGCTCAAATCAATTATGATTTATATACGCATTATAGTATGAAACCTCCTGAGCAAAATGAATGGAAACACAAAGTTGCATTGGAATTATCTGTTTTTGATGATTTAGAGTAAAACACACTTGAACAGAAAATAACAAACTATTGGTCTGAAAAAATTGTAATGGTGAATCGTGAAAACGGTTCACCATCTTTTTTATGCTTTTTTTAAAATAGCTTACTGTTTGAGTGCAGGGTGTTTCAGTCGGTTGATTTATTGCGGTCAAATTAAATGTGTTGAACTTCTGAAAAAAAATCTCATTCCTTATATTTACACATTCGATAAATTAATAAAACCATGGAAACTTTACGAAATATAGTATCACATTATAATGGTAATGTTCCCGAGAAGGATATTCAATATGCGTATCAATTTTGTGAAGAAATTCGTCTTAATAAAGGGGAACTTTTGAACAATGAAGGAGAAATTGTTGATAAGTTGTACTTTATGCACAAAGGCTGTATTGTTTTTTATGCGGAGATCGATGGGGAGGAAAAACCGATTGAGTTTTTTACGGAAAATGACATTTTTACGGACTTTTATAGCTATATAAAGGAAGTACCGTCAAGAGGATATATGCGTGCGGTAGAACGGTGTGTCGTAGTTGGTATTAAAAAGTCTGACTTTGAACATGTTTTGCAACAGTCGCACCCTTTAGAGAATTTTGGGCGAAAGTTTTTGGAAGATAGGCATTTGAATGTCTTGATTGAGCTTCAGAATAATGCGGTTTTGTCCAACGAGGAGCGTTACTTACGTTTGATACGCAAGCGACCGTACTTGCTTCAGCGTGTACCGCAATATTTGATAGCGTCTTATTTGGGTTTAACGCCTGTCGGTCTGTCGAAGATTCGAAAGCGATTGAGTGAGAAGTAGTGCTTATTCTTTAAATTCCCACGAAACGGTGCTTTGCATCGGAAAATGGTCAGAGGCTTTGTATTCTTTCATAATATCGGTTTCGATAACCTTGAATCGTCTATCGGACAAAATATAATCAATGCGTAAAAATGGAATATTTCCATTGTAGGTTGAGGCGAAACCTCTTCCTTTTTTAGCAAAATTATCCTGCAAAAAGTTTGTTTGCCGAACGGTATATGAAAGCGGCGTATCATTAAAGTCGCCGCAAACAATGACTGGATAAGGACTTCCTTTGATGTGTTCTGCTATAGCTTTGATTTGTGTAGCCCTTAGTTTTTGATTGTTTTTGATTGTTTTCAGAATATTATAAATTGTTCGCCAAGTAGATTTTGTTTGTAGATTTTCGGTATCGAGTTCCATATTTTCGGTATCGTCGGTTACTTTGTTTGATTCTAAATGAACGGAATAAACTCGAAGGATAAAGTCATTGTTAATCTGAATATCTGCAAAAATATTACCATTAGACTGCTTCGGATTAGCTTGAGTCGTCACTTCTCCATTATTGATGATTGGATATTTTGAGCTAATCATTAAACTTTTGTTACTAACAATATGTGGGAAATAACTTAATTTTTCTCTGATTGCATTTGGAAACGGAGCATTTCGTGAAGAAATGTTAAACTCTTGACCGCAAAAAACATCTGGCTGCTTATCTGTTATAAGTTCTAAGGTTTCATTGAGTTTTTCGAGTTGTTTATCTTTATCGTATTGTCCTGTAATTCTGAAATTACGAGTGTTGTAAGTTACGATAGATAGTTTTTGTTCAGATATTTGTGGCGTAGAGGAGAAATAGTGGACTCCAATAGTTGCGGTCAAATAATTCCAACCTATTAGAATACAAAGAAAAGTACTGAATGCTAATGTTGCCTTTTTGCGATAAACCCAAAAGAGGAAAAAAGCAATATTAAGAAATAATAAAATGGGATAAGTCAATCCCAAAATACTCAGCCAACCTGCAAACGTCGGATTAATAAAAGAAGTCAAATAGGATAATAGTGTTAGAAAAATCAACACAATATTAGCCCACCGAAACGGCTGTTCGTACCACTTAAATTTCTTTTTTGTCAAACTTATATTTTAAGTTTGAGGTGTGAAGTGTAAGGGATAAATCACCGCACACTTCATACCTCCTACCTTGCACTTTAATTTAGTCGTCTTTCCCTGCTTTAAACAAAAATTCCTTTTCTTCGTCCGTTAGGTTATTATAACCGCCTTCTCGTTTGATTTTATCCAAAATCGCATCAACTCTTGCCTGACGCTCATCTTTCGATAAACTATCTGCACCAGGTCGTTGTCTGCCAGCTGCTTTTGTTCTTGTTTTTACTTTATTTGGGTTTCTATACACAACTTTTGGCCTTGATCGGCGAGAGAAGGTATTCTGAAACCAATTGACGATTTTATCAAAAATGATATTGAATCGTTCTGTCCAGTCGTTGCCATTCTGCATTTGTCGAGCTAAGAAATATCCCATTCCAGCACCACCTAAGTGAGCCAAATGTCCACCAGTATTCACACCTCCCGGTAAGGCAATTAGATCTAAAACAACGACAATCAAAGCAATGTACATCAACTTTACGCCGCCAATAAATATCAAATGAATTTGAAAATTTGGTGCAGTAGTCGCTGCTGCTAATACCAATCCCATAATTGCACCCGATGCACCTAAGGCATAATCACCAATTGGTAAAGTTGTCAAATTAGCACTCAATACAAAGGCTACAACACCTGCTAAACCGGACAACACGTATATTGCTAAGATTTTTCGATTGCCGATTAGCTCTTGTAAAATTCGACCGAACCAATATAAATAAAGCATGTTCCAGAAAATATGTCCTAAATCAAAGTGTAAGAACATATTGGTAATAATCGTCCATGGTCGGGTGATCAACTCAAAACCATTACTTGACACCATAAACCATTCGAGAATATTTTGAATGTTATCTGGATTAAAGCCAGTAATCCACATTCCTAACCAAACAAATCTAAAAAATAAGAACACACCAATATTAATCAATAACAATTGTGTAATGATATTACCCGAATAATACTGACGCTTTAAATCTTCCCAAATCGTATTTACCATTTATTTATATTGTTGTACTGTTGTATTGTTGAATTGCTTTTGGAAAACAGTTTAACAATCTAACAATTTAGTCACCGAGATTTCGGGAGACCGAATTTTCGGTACAATTTTTTAATATCTTCTTCCACTCCTCCAATACCAAATCATTACTAAACCGAATAATGCACCGCCTAAGTGTGCAAAGTGTGCGATTCCTGTATTGAAATTCCCGATACCTAAATATAATTCTAAGCCTGCATAAATCATTACAAAGTACTTTGCTTTTATAGGAATCGGCGGAATCAAAAGCTGGATAACGTTATTAGGATAGTAAACACCATATCCTAATAATAAACCAAAAACTGCCCCCGAAGCCCCTAACAAACCAGGCATTTGGGCAAAATCCCCGTACGTCATATACGTGATTGCGGTGTGTAATAGGGTCGCACCGAAAGCCGTAAAGAAATAATACGCCAGAAACCGTTTTGCTCCCCAAGTTACTTCTAATACAGGGCCAAACATAAAAATCGCAAACAAGTTAAAAAATAGGTGCATATTATTAGCGTGCATAAATATATGCGTCACCAATTGAAAAGGCTGAAACCCTTGAGGATGGTAACTTAAAGCCAAACTTTGCCAAGGCATACCAAATATCTTCATCAAAGGTGCAGAACCAATATAGAATATGATATTGATTACTAATAAATTCTTTACAACTGGTGTAAGTTGATTAAATCCCATTTTTCCTATTTTTCTTAGTGATTAGTGTTATAAATAAACACTAACGATTATCTATCCCATCTCAAACACACAAATTTAAATAACTGTTTAGAAAACCAACGACACAATGCACTGATTTTCTACAAAATAACTTCAATACTGGATAAGCACTCTAAAAAACAAACTCCTTTTTGAAACACTGCCTGAAGCCTTCGAAAACAATAATATTAGGCAAAACCGAATACCGATGAATTGAATAAAACAAAAAACCGTTTTTAAGCATATTGCTCAAAAACGGTTGTATTTATTATCTAATTATTATTTAATAATTTCAAATAATTACTCTTTTGTTGCTTCTTCTTCAGTCGCCTCGCCCTCAGTCGCTTCTCCTGCTGCATTAGCAGTCAACTTGATGCTAATCTCGATTTCATTTTTTAATGCTTTCTCTTTCACAAAACCAGTGATTGTTGACATGAAAACAATCCCCCACTGTGTACGGTCGAAAGTAAATTTATCTGTAGTAGCAGTCAATACACCATCTTCGATAGAAGTTGTAGCTGTGAAAGTCACGTTATGTGTAGAATCTAACATTGTTAAGTTACCAGAAATTTCGTTTCCTTCAACACCTGTGATTTCAAAAGAAGCCGTTGGATATTTTGTAACTTGGAAAAAGTCACCATCTATATCGCTCTTTGATGTACCTTTCAAGTGAGAAGTTAAATAAGCTTTTTTATCATCTGGCGTTTCATCTGTTACTTCGATAGAGTTCATGTCAATTGTGAAATTTCCACCAGTGATTGCACCGTCTTCTACTGATAAAGTTCCTTCTTTTACACTGATTGTTCCTATATGAAAATCACCATTGAATTTTTCACCTTTCCAATTGATAATACTTGCTTCTGTATCAACTGAATATACTCCACCAGTCATTTCTGCAACGTCTTTTGCTTGTGATATTTGATTGGTTTCTGTGTCCGAACCTGAACCACATGATACAGCAATTACTGCTGTTACTAATGCTACTGCTAAAAGTTTGATTGTAGTTTTCATGAAAAAATATTTAGATTTTTATTAGAAATATTATAGACCTATTACTGTCTATGATTAGAATTGATGTTTAAACATTAAAAATGGCTTAAAGTTTTTCAAACACCTATTTTTTTTCACTTTAACATAAGTCCTATCTGAATTGTTAAGCTTTTATCGAAAAAATGGACTAATTAATCTTTTAAGTATTGGCATAAAATCAGGATCTACATAAGATATTTATCTTTGTTTAGTTTTCTGTGGTTCGTTATCGATGATTAGAATACGAAACCTAATCACTGACACACATATTTAAAAGTTCTGTAGTATCTAAATTAGCATCTAAATCTATTAGAAAAAAGTAGAACGACCAGAACCTCCGTTCTACTCTCGAACAATTACACTAATCATTAAAGATTATGAAAAGACAATTAATGTTATTATTTCTTGTAGCAATTAGTCTAACTGTTTTTGCACAAGAAAAACCGTACTTTCAGCAAGATGTTGCTTACAAAATCGATGTGACTTTGAATGATTCAAAACATGAAGTTTATGGCGATATTGAAATTACGTATAAGAACAACTCGCCAGATGTACTGGACAAAATCTACATGCACCTTTGGCCCAATGCCTATCAAAACGGTACGGCTTTAGCCAAACAGTTTTTGCGTAATAAAGAAACTGATATGTACTATGCCGAAGCCGATAAGTTGGGGGAAATCACTAATTTAGATTTTAAAGTTGATGGTACGAAAGTGACTTGGGCGTACGACGAAAAGCATAAAGATATTGCCGTTCTAACATTGGCGAAAGCCTTACAACCGGGAGGAACGATCACGATTTCAACACCTTTTTTAGTAGATATTCCAGCGTCTTTTTCTCGTTTGGGTCATGTTGGCGAATCGTATCAAATGACGCAATGGTATCCAAAACCTGCGGTTTATGATCGCTTCGGTTGGCATCCGATGCCTTATTTGAATATGGGAGAGTTTTTCTCTGAATTCGGTTCTTTTGATGTAAAAATTACCTTGCCGAGTAATTATGTCGTCGGTGCTACTGGTGTTTTGCAGAACAAGGAAGAAATCGAATTTTTAGAAAAAAAAGTGAAATGGACAAACGAGGTAATTGAGGCTGAAGAATTTGGCGAAAGCACAAAAAATGACTCTTTTCCAGGATCAACTGACCAACTCAAAACGATTCAATACAAAGCTGAAAATGTTCATGATTTCGCTTGGTTTGCAGATAAACGGTTTTACGTTCAAAAAAGTCAAGTCACTCTAAAATCTGGTGCAAAAGTAGATACATGGACAATGTACACCGACTATGAAGCCGATATTTGGGCAAAAGCAATCGACTATGTTGACCGTTCGATATTGTATTATTCTGACCGAGTAGGCGAATATCCTTACCCACACGCTACTGCCGTACAATCTGCCCTAAGTGCCGGCGGCGGAATGGAGTATCCAATGATTACTGTTATCGGCCCGAGTGGAACTGGAAAATCGTTGGATAATGTCATTACGCATGAAGTCGGTCACAATTGGTTTTATGGAATTTTGGGTTCGAATGAGCGGGATTATCCGTGGATGGACGAAGGTATGAACTCTTATTACGAGTCGGATTATATGGCAAAATATTATGGAAAAGGTGGTTTGGATATTGGTATTCCGGATCAGGCTTTGGGGATATTAGATGCGAAAGGCTTGGATTTGGAGCAGACGGCTTACGTTTGGCAAGCTCGACAAATGAATCAACAGCCGATGAATACGACTTCTGATGAGTTGACGATGATCAATTATCAATTGTCGGCTTATTCCATTCCGTCGATGATGTTTAAGTACTTGGAAATGTATCTTGGTACAAAAGAGTTTGACCGCATTGCTCAAAAATATTATGATGATTGGAAATTTAAACACCCTTATCCTGCTGATGTAAAAGCTCATTTTGAGAAAGAAAGCGGAAAGGATTTAAGTTGGTTTTTTGATGAATTTTTTAATACTCGTAAAACGATTGATTACGCTTTAGGTAGTGTAAATATTGATGGAAATACAGCAAAAATTACGGTGTCAAATCGTGGTGATATTACGGCACCAGTTGTGATTTCGGTTGTGAAAGATACGACGATTTCAACCTATTGGTTTGATGGTTTTGAAGGGAAGACGACCTTAGAAGTACCGGCAATCGAAGGAGCGACTTATGCGATTGATAATGACGGGGATATGTTGGAAATCAACCGTCGTAACAATTTTCAAAAAACGCCTGTTAAAGCAAAATTCTTAGTAGGTTTAGAAAATCCGAAAAAGAAAACCCTATATTTTGCACCGACTTTGGGGTACAATGCTTACGATGGTTTTATGTTAGGTTTAGGTTTTTATAATCGAGTTTTTCCTGCCAAAAACTTTGAATTTGCTTTTACGCCAATGTACGGTTTCAACTCTGGAACAGTTACCGGTTTAGGCGATTTTAAATATCATATTAATAGTGAAAATGGTATTTTTAGAACAACGACTTTGGGGGTCAATGTGCGTTCGTTTAATGAGTTTGAAAATACAGAAAGTGATTATTTTAGACGTTATGCTATCATTAATCCATCGGTACGGTTTGAATTAAGACGTCAAGATATTAGTCCTACGAAGCAATTTATAACATTAGGTTACAAAAATATCAACGATGAAATTGCCAATTTCAACCCTGCTGATTTCACCTTTACAAATAAGGAAAATAGACAGCGAAATATACTTGAAGCAAAATATGAGCTAAAACGTAGTACAGCATTTAACAAGTCGAGTATCGAACTTTCTGTTTTAGGAGAAAGCTATGAGAGGGCACAAGCAAGTTTTCAATCCAGTTATATCAGAACAACGTTGGAAGCAACTCACAGCATTTTTTACGCCAAAAACAAACGAAAAAGTTTTGATATTCGCTTATTTGCAGGAGGATTTCCTTTTTACAATCGTGGTAGAGCGGGTGGCTCTTTTCCATTGACACTCACATCACAAGGTTATAATGATTGGTTTTATGATGATTTCTATTTTGGTCGGAGTGAAAATTCAGGATTTTTATCAAAACAAATCAATTTGGGAAATGGTGGATTTAAAGTGCCTATTTACGAAAGCCCTACAGATGTTCCTGATGGTTTGTTGGTGAATGATCCAGATAATGATTACGGTGAGACAAATAGCTTTGTGATGACCATGAATTTGAAGGCAGATTTACCGATGAATTTACCTCTAAATATTCCGATTAAACCATATTTAGACTTTGGTGTCTTTGATCATAAAATTTCTGGAGAATTAGAATTTGTGTATAACGGCGGTATTGCTTTAGATCTTTTTGATGGAATATTAGGCGTTTATTTTCCATTATTTGGAACCGAAGCCCTAATGAGTCAACAACCAAACTTTGGTTCACGGATCAGTTTCAACTTAGATTTGAATCGCTTAAATGGCTTTGAAGCTTTAAGAAATATTTCAATGTAGGTACAGTACGTTTACCAATTTATTTCGACAAAAAATAGCATAACTATTTGATTATGAACCTATAAGGCTTTCAAAGCCTTATAGGTTTGTCGAAATAAAGACTTTAATTCGCCATCTATTAAAACCTTCTTTTTACTTTTTCCATATCGACTTTCGTCTTAATCAATACGCCCAAACCGTCTAATTTAGTCATTTTATCGCTGGCTTCCGCCAAATCGAAGGTACGCATGTATTTCAGCCAGTTGAGTAATTCTCTGGTCGCAGGAGAGCGTTCGAGTCGCATATCACGAAGTTGATAAAAAATTTGTAAACCAGTTTTTAATAAGTTGTCATTAATATCAGGATAATGTTTACGTACGATATTTCGCATTAAATCTTGGTCAGGAAAAGAGATATAATGATAGATACAGCGACCTTTAAAAGCGGTTGGTAATTCTTGCTCACGATTCGAAGTAATAACAATCGCCGGCATATTTTCCTCATCTGTTTCGATAACTTTCCCTGATTCTGGCAACACAAATCTTCGATGTGATAAAGCATACAATAAATCATTCGGAAACTCCCGAGGTGCTTTGTCGATTTCATCAATTAATAAAACAGAATGTGGCTGGCTATAAGCTGCCGCACCAGGCCCTAAATTGATATAATCGTCCAAATTATCGGTACTCCTTCCGCCAGTTTCTAATTTTTGTGACAATCCTTTCGCTTCTCGTTCTGCATTCAGTACTTCAACTTGCGAATCTCGTAAATATCTCACATGGTCAAACTTAGCAACAAAAGCATCTACCGTACTTTTTGAGCCAACCGGATAAACGAATAAGTCCAAATGCTTATCTTTTGCATATTGCAATGGTAACTCCGTCTTTCCAGTACCCGGTTCGCCTTCAATCAATAAAGGCATTCCTAAAACTCTCGCCATGTGAAATGCTTGTGCTAACTCCGAGTCACAAAGGTATTTCTCTGAACCTGTCCAAATATCTGTATTTGCCATTTTTTATATATAAATAATCAAAAAGTTTGTGTTATAATATTCTTGACAAAGTTGGAGATTTTTTGAGAACTAATCGTAATAATGTAGGGACAACCGTGTTTTTTTACACAGGAAAAACTGATAAGAAGAAAAAATGTATCAAATTTTGTTACTCTATTTTGAAGTTCGCTCCTTGTTGCTCGGAAAGTTATTCATTTCGTATTTCGAACTAACAAATACTCAATAAAAACTCCTAAATTTGACCAAACAATTGTCATAACAATTAATTTATACTAAAAAAATGCGAAACAATAAATTCTAAATGGTTAAAGCCAAGTTTTAATCATTCAGGGTTTATTTGATAATTATTGGTAAATGCTATCTAAAGAAATTTTAAAACCATATTTACTAAAAACACCGGAGTATAAAGGTGGAAAAGGTATCAATGAAATTAAGTCGAAAGCCAGTAAAATTTACAAACTGTCCTCTAATGAAAATCCGATAGGATGTTCGCCGAAAGCGATGGCGGCCGTTCAAGAAACAGCTCAAGACTTACACATTTATCCGGATAGAACAGGCGATAGGTTACAAGATGCGTTGGCTGACTTTTATAATCACGAATTATCTCGTGACCATTTTGTTCCGACTAATAGCGGTTCAGAAACGATTGAATTTATTGCACGAGGATTTATGAAAGAAGGTTTAGAATGCATTGTTTCGAATCCGTCCTTTATGCCTTACACGATGTTTTCGAGTTGGAACGGTGCAAAAGTCATTGATGTTCCATTGCGGTCTCCAAATTACGAAATTGATATTGACGGCATTTTAAATGCGGTGAATGAACGCACTCGATTGATCTTTATCACCAGTCCGAACAATCCGACAGGAACGTATATTCCAAAAGAGAAGATTGATAAACTGATGGATAATATTCCTTCGCATGTGATTGTTGTTTTGGACGAAGTGTATTATCACTTTGCAGATGCAGCAGACTTTACAACTGCCTTGCCTTACGTGAAAGCTGGTAAAAATATCATCGCCGTCAATAGTTTCTCAAAAACCTACGGTTTAGCGGCTTTACGAATCGGTTATATGTACACTACGCCAGAGATTGCTGGTTATTTACGCCGGTTGTATCGACCATTTTTGATTAATATTTTGGGGTTAAATGCAGGAATTGCAGCCTTAAAAGATACGGCGTTTATTCATCAAACGGTAGAAATCGTTCAGACAGAACGACCTCGTTTTTATCAATTATTTGATGAATTAGGAATTACCTATTGGAAAACACAAGCCAATTTCGTTTTATTCAAATCACCAATTGAGCCTAATTTGCTGATTGATAAAATGTTAGAAGAAGGTGGCGTGATGGTTCGAAATGCCGGAAGTTTTGGAGCGCCAGGTTGTATTCGAGTAACTATCGGTACAAAAGACGCAAACGATGCTTTTTTCGCAGGAATGAAGCAAGTCCTGATGGAAAATTTGGCGGAAGTTCATTAATAATAGATTACTCAAACCTATAAGGCTTCAAAAACCTTATAGGTTTTTTCATTGTAAAAAATAGAATAAAACCCCTCCTACTTTATACGTTATACCTGTTACCTATCTTATCTTTGCGACATGGAAAAAATCATAGTAGCGATTGACGGCTATTCATCTTGTGGAAAAACAACGATAGCCAAAGCACTGGCAAAACGCCTAAATTATGCTTATATCAATACTGGTGCGATGTACCGTGCCGTGACACTTTATTTGTTGGATAATGGGATTGATTATACCAATCTCGAAGCCGTAAAAGCGGCTTTACCGAATATTCAAATACATTTTGAATTCGATGCCGAAAAAGGGAATTGTACTTTTTTGAATAATGTAAATGTAGAAAATCAACTCCGTAATTTGAGAGTTGCTAATGCAGTAAGTCCTGTTAGTACGATTTCTGTCGTTCGTCGTGAGATGGTCAAACAACAACAAGCAATGGGCGAACAAAAAGGAGTCGTTTTGGAAGGTCGAGACATCGGAACGGTAGTTTTTCCGAAGGCAGAACTAAAGATTTTTATGACTTCTGATATCAAAGTTCGTACACAACGACGTTATGACGAATTGATCGCTAAAGGTCAAACCGTCACTTTTGAAGCGGTGAAAGATAATTTATTGGAACGAGATAGAATTGATTCTACTCGGGAAGATTCGCCTTTACGAAAAGCAGCTGATGCCGTTGTTTTAGATAATTCTTACCTGACGCAGGAGGAACAATTAGAACTGGTAGAAGGCTGGGTAAAAGAGCGTTTGAGTGTTTTGGCTGACTAATTGTTACCGAATAATAAACCTGACAGCTTTCGAAAGGCTGTCAGGTTTTGAGAGCCTTATTCATGGTGATACGGTTCGTTTTTCATGATAGTCAATGCACGATAAAATTGTTCTAAGAATATCAACCGAACCATTTGATGAGAAAATGTCATTTTGGATAAAGACATTTTCATATTACTACGGTTGTAAACCGCCTCCGAAAAACCGTAAGCACCGCCAATTAAAAAAATTAGTCGTTTATATGATTGTTGTAACATCATTTGCAAATAATCTGAAAACTCAACAGAACTCCGCTGTTTGCCTCGTTCATCCATCAGAATCAAAAAATCGCTTGTATTTATTTTTGATAAAATCAGTTCTCCTTCCTTCGTTTTGATTTGGTCCGCCGATAGTTTCTTTCTGTTTTTAATATCCGGGATTATTTCCATTTTAAATGGTACATAATGTTTAATACGGTTTAAATAAATGTCATTGCCTTCGTTCAAATAATCAAAACTCGTCTTACCAATTACCCAAAATTCTACTTTCATACGCTATATATTGTAAATGAAATTGTATTAATTGTCTATTTTACTTCTCAAAAATCGTTATAACTTTGACGCTGAGAAACAAAGTTATAAGGGTTTATTCAAACCATTCAAAAATCATTAACGAAATAATAATCAATTATGAAGTATTTAGTATTTAGTTTAATAATCGGATGTATGACGATTACCAATGTGGCGGTGGCACAAGAGGGTATGACTGCTGAAGAGTGGAAAAAAGCAATAGAGAATAAAGAGTTTGAAAAATCAGAAGTTTGGGAACCGATTCCTGAAAAAGTCACGCCAGGATATGTCAACAACTTACCACCTTCAGATGCGGTTGTGTTGTTTGATGGAACAAGTTTAGAGCATTTTTGGCATACCGATAGTAGCGAAGCCAAATGGACAGTTGCCGAAGGGGCATTTGCAGTAAAACCTGGTACTGGCGACATTGTTTCTAAACAAGGATTTGGTGATATTCAATTACATTTAGAATGGAAAGCACCCGTAGATACGACAGGTTTAGTTGGTCAGGCGAGAGGAAATAGCGGTGTCTTTTTTATGGAACAATACGAAGTGCAAATTTTAGATAATTATAAAAATCGGACGTATAGCAACGGTCAAGCTGGTGCGATTTATAAAGATCATATTCCAGAGGTCAACGCTTGCAAACCGCCGGGCGAATGGCAAACGTATGATATTATTTTTACAGCACCTCGCTTTAACGAAGATGGAACGGTAAAATCTCCAGCTTACTTGACGGTTATTCACAACGGTATTTTGATTCAAAATCATAAAGCGGTAACTGGTCGAACATTCTACATCGCAGAACATACTTATGAAAAACACGCTGATAAATTACCAATTAAATTGCAAGATCACGGAAATTACATCAGTTTTAGAAATATTTGGGTGAGAGAATTGTAACATGGTCAACGGCAGATTTTAGGAGTTGAAACGATTGAAATAATAGCTGGAACGCTGTTATTTTTGTATTAATGTTAAGGTTCAAAAATTTGCCGTTTACCGTTTTATTTTAGTCGTTTCCAAGTTTGTGTAAGACCAATAGAAGGCAATTTCCAGTAGCCTCGAACCTTCAACTTGTTGCCATTATCGGCGACTTCGATTTGACAATCTACAATTGCACCCGATTCTGGGTCGAGTACTTTTCCTTTTACGGCCGACTTTAAATCTTTCGCCGCTTTCAGTCTTGAGATGACGATCAAGCCAACAATCGGTTGATTATAGCGATAATCATTTTTTGGGCATCTTGTGCAAACAGGGTTTTCTTGTCCTTCTGGCTTAAACAAAAGTTTGACGATTTTGCCATAATACATACCGTTTTTGGCTTTATAAATTCTGATATGACTTCGTTCTTCGCCCGAATCATGATCAACTGAAACCCATGTCCCGACAATCGTTTTTTCTGTATTTTCTGCTAAGTCTGCCGTTAGAATTGATGACGGTGCAAAAAGTAAACTTAAAAGTAAGACAGTTATCAAATTGCTCATTTCTTCGATTTTTTATAAAAAATTATTGATCATTCAACGTAAAAAATAATCGTTTCAGCATTTGGATTACAAAAAAA
>CBFIHR010000050.1:0-32599 GCA_965662365.1 Saprospiraceae bacterium | reverse complement strand
CTACATCCAACTTATGCGAATCCAAATGTAATCATTGGAAATGCTTATACTTATATGGGCGAATTTACGAAAGCAATTGAGTTCTACGATTACACCTTACGTATCACAGGCGAAGGCTCTTCGGACCATAAGAATGCCTTGAATAATAAGCAAATTGCCTTATCGAATATGAATGCTAAAGAAGTCGAGCAACAGGGGCAATTACTGCAGCAGCAACGATTTGCGGAAGCAATACAACTGGGCGAAAAACTGATTGCGGAAGGCAAAACCTCTGTCGCTTTATTTGGTCAGCAAGGTGCTGCTTATGGTGCAACTGGTCAACATCAAAAAGCGATCGAAATGTTTCAAAAAGTATTAGCACTTGATGCGAATAATGCTCAGGGTTATTTGAATTTAGGGTTTGCATATCAGGCGTTGGGTGACGCTGCGACGGCTAATGCAAACTTTGAAAAAGCCTATGCTTTAGACCCGAATTTGAAACCTAAATAGGTTATGATTTTTTACTAAACCTTACTTTTTACGATCTAAAATACTACGTGAAATTCCGTCATTCCGATTTATATCAATATGACGGAATTTCTCAGAACCATTCCGATGCTACAAAATCTTTGTGATCAATGAATACTTCCAACTATCAACTCCTCCTCACCTTCTTCACGGCTTTCGCCAAAAAAGACCTCGACGCGATGTTGGATTGTTATCATAAAAATGTGGTTTATGATGATGTCAGTTTTGGGAAACAACAACAGGAAAAAGCCAAAGCCGTTTGGCGGTTTTTAATCAAAAATGTTGGCGAAAAAGCTGTTATCACCTTTTCTAATATTCAAACTTCAGCTACGAGTGGCCAAGCAAATGGAACGATAACCTATTATTTCGGCAAACGAAAGATAACAAATGAAATTACCGCAACTTTTCATTTTCAAGATGGCAAAATCATTTATCATAAAGACGAGTATAACCTTTGGAAATGGTCACAACAAGCGTTTGGTTTTGTTGGATATTTGATAGGTTGGTCACTTGCTTTTCGTTGGTTGATTCGCTGGCAAATGCAACGAAGTTTACAGGCTTTCATCAGGCATCAATCTGATAATGCTTTAAGCTAAAATTATTAAACCGACATCAAATAAATACGTATGACTTAGCTTTATGCAAGATATTCATATAAAAATCTTATTGTGTCTTTAAATCATCGGTTTGTAGGATTATTTCATCGAAAATCGTACTAAATGATTTGTTATTTACAATGAAATTAAAACAATCTGTAATCGAATCGGGTTATGTTTCCGTTTGAGTAACAACTAAAATAAAAATATGTCCTCCGTTTTATCATATTCATGTCGATTATTGGCAAAAGCCTGTACTAAAGATAAAAATCAACTACCAAAAACATTCTCCAGTATCATAACATTACAAGAAGACCTTCAACTAACCATCGAAAGCAAGATTGATAATTGCAAATCTTGGGATAAGATGGCTAAAAACGAATCGCTTTTTTTACAAAAATCTTATCTGAAAGCGATCGAAGCTTGTCCACCAAAAGATATGCAGTTTGCTTATCTGACATTTTATAAAAATAATCAGCCTTGTGGCATAGCTTATGCTCAAATCTTTAAATTTTCAACTTACGAAAGTCTAAAACATCACCGTAGCTTTAATGACGAAACGGCTAAGTTTTTACGATTAAAAAAATGGGCAGCTCGTCAAATCGAGTTTCATTCCATCGTTTGTGGCAACGTATTAATGACTGGCGAGTATGGTTATTCTTTTGATAATCAGTTGATTAAAAAAGAAGAACAGTTTAATATCGTCAATAAAGGTTTAGAAACTTTACGTCATAATTTGAGACAACAAAACATCAATGCTCCTGTAATTTTATATAAAGATTACTTTGACAATAATCGTCAAAAGATTGAAAATACCGATTTTGGAGAGTTTCAGATTCAGCCGAATATGATTATAGAATTGGACGAAAACTGGAAAAAGTTCGAGGATTACTTGGGAGCGATGAGTTCTAAATATCGAGTTCGTGCCAAACGTGCCTTCAAAAAGGCGAAAGAAATTGAAAAACGAGAACTTAACCTGGCAGAAATAAAAACGCATCAAACGACAATCTACGACTTGTATCAAGATGTTGTGAAAAGTGCAGGATTTAATGGTATTACGCTTTCGCAAAATTATTTTACGAACTTAAAAACGCATTTAGAAGACAAGTTCAAAGTCATCGGCTACTTCAAAGAAAATGAGTTAATTGGTTTTTATACGGTATTTTTAGAAAAAGAACGCAACTCGATTGAGTCTCACTTTTTGGGAATTAATCATACAGAAAATCGTCATTGCCAACTGTATTTGAATATGTTATACGATATGATTCGAATGGGAATTTATCATCAAGTCAAACATATTTACTTGGCAAGAACTGCTTTAGAAATCAAAAGTTCAGTCGGTGCAAAACCACATGATATGTACTTTTATATGCAGCACAAAAACCCTGTATTTAATGCTTTGACAAAGCAAACATTCGACTGGTTCAACCCACAGGAAGAATGGACACAACGAAAGCCGTTTAAATAATTTTATGTTTAGATATTTGAACAAAAAACCTTTTATTCCATGTGACTAACTTGCTCTAAAAATATTTGTTTGCGAGCCAAAGGTAACCTAATTTGTGTACCATTTACCAGCTCAATTAATGGGGCTTTATTTTTAATGTAGCGTTTCAGAAAGTTCAAATTAATCAAATTGGAACGATTAACTCTAAAAAAATTGGAAGGAGTCAACATATTTTCGAAATCCCCCAATGTTTTAGACACAATGTGTTTCCCCTTGACGGTGTTCACGATCGTATAATTGCTATCTGCCTCCAAATGAATAATATTATCGATGTCAATAAATTCAAAACCATCTATTACGGGTAAGGCAATTTTTTGAAAACTATTATCTAAGTTATACTCCAGTGTTTGTAAGCGAATTTTATTCAACTCCGGTTGAATTTTATTTTTCGTTACTCTCGAAATCGCTTCTCGTAAATCTTGTAAGTCAATCGGTTTCAATAAATAATCAATAGCAGAGTAGCGAAAAGCTTTCATGGCATATTCGTCGTAGGCCGTCGTAAAAATCACATCAAAATCAATATTCGTAAAGTATTTGAACAGTTGAAACCCGTTTTCAAACGGCATTTCAATGTCTAAAAATACTAAATCAGGCTTTAATTCTTTAATTTTAAGAACGGCTTCCTTTACGGTACCAGCTTCACTTACGACTTCAACCCCTTTGCAATATCGAGTTAAAAGCACATTCATAGTCAGGCGATTATTCTGTTCATCATCAACAATTAGCGAACGTATCATTGCGTATTAGTTTGGATTTGTACTTTATTTCAATATAAATTACTTTTAGGAAAGTGATATATCTCACCATAACTCACTTACCTAACAAAAGATACAGATGAAAAAAGAATTGCAACATTGATATTCTTCCTATAAAGGATGTTGTTGTGACAGAGATTGGTGTGAGAATTTTTTCTTTTAAAATTCAAATATCAATCAATAACGTATAACTATCGAAAACGTGACACTTTTTTAGATTATTTCAGAAAAACTAATTTGTTGTTAAAAAAAAGCAGCAACAATTCATGTTACTGCTTTTTGAAAAATCTAATAATATTTTGTGACCTATAAGGTTTGTGTTATTTGAAAATAAGCCGTTCTGGCTAACGGCGCATCTGAATACTTCTCGTACAAATCCTTATATTTTTTAAAAACCGTTTGCTCCTGTTTCTTTGCATTGATGTATAAACTGTCGTAAGTCAACATAAAATCAAAGACTTTCGGGTTATCAATCAGCTCATCATTAATTAATTCTTGTTTGATTAAATCCATTAATCCTCGTTGATCACTTTCTGTCAACTTCTCGTTCTCCGCTGGTTCATCTTCTCTCGTTATTTGCTCACTTGTCGGAGTACTGTTCGCTTCGTTATCAACATACTGAATGACATAGTTTGTAAGACCTTTGAAGATCGAAAACCTCGGTGGTATAATTTCTTTATCATTGATAGTTAGCTCTTTGACAATATTATTTGCATCGACAACCATATCAATATTCAATACCTCCTTATCTCTCACGCCGCTTGCCCAGATGCGTCGAGATTTCAGTACATTTTCACTATCAAATTTTTCGGAAACCGTTGTACTTTGGATTTCATAATTTGATTGAGCAAAAGCAGTAATTGATGACAATAACAATAATAAAGACAGTACGTGTTGTAATATTTTCATTTTAGTGTTTTTTCAAACAACGGCAACCATGACAGTCATAAGACGATTTATCACTGGTTAGAGTGTTTGAGTGATTTGAAAATAAGTAGTTTTTGATAACGGAATGTCACAAAGCCTATCATAGATTTGCTTATATTTATTATATATATTTCCGTCTTGTTGATTTCCATTAAAGAATAAATAATTTCCAGTCATTGAAAAATCGAAAGGTTCGCTTTCATCATTAAGGATGCCATCGTTGATAAGCTCCCTTTTTAAGGTATCTAATAACATCTTTTTTTCGGTTTCTGTTAACTTCTCCTTGAGATCTTGCCCGACAATCTTTACAACTGCATTAGCTTTCGGTTTCTCCAATTCTCGTTCTGTATCTGCATAACTAATCACATAATCCGTCAAAATTCGATACTCTTTAAACATCAGAGGCATCACTTTTTTCTCATTTACAATCAATTCTTTGACCGCATTCTTAGGGGTTACTATAATTTCGACTTTCAAACTTTCTTCTCCTTGTGTCCCGTATGAACGAATTTTACGAGCAATTAAGCGTTGCTTATTATCAAACTTTTCATCAATAATAATCGTCGAAATATCGTAATTAACCTGTGCAAAAATCGGTGTAGATAAAAATAAAATAGACAGCAGTAATACGTTTTTGAGTATTTTCATGTTAATTCTTTTCTGTAATAAATATGCAGCGAAATGTATTATTCGTGTTTAAAATGTACCAACAATATCTTAAAACTAAATACCATAAATTGCACCAAACTTTTGTTTTGCGTAATCCATGAAGTATTTAAAGTTTAATTTTTCACCAGTAATTTTCATACACAATTCGTCCGGGGTATAATAGCGACCATATTGATGTATATTCTGACGCAACCATTGCAATAATTTACGGTTATCACCAGTTGCTATTTCGTCTTCCAGAGTCGGTATTTCTTCTTTTGCTTTCGCAAAAAACTGAGCAGCGTAAAAACTACCTAACGAATAAGTCGGAAAATATCCAATACTGCCATGCGACCAATGAATATCCTGCAAAATTCCTTCATTATCATTCGTAACTTCTATACCCATGTATTCCTTATACTTCTCGTTCCAAACCTTATCCAAGTCCTCTACTTCGATTTCGCCTTCCATTAACGCCTTTTCGATTTCAAATCGTATCAATACATGGAAATGATAATGTAACTCATCCGCTTCGGTTCGGATTTTATTCGGAGCGATTTGATTAATTCCTTTATAAAAATCCTCCAGCGTCACACCTGATAATTGCTCTGAAAAAGTTGCCTTCAACGTCTCAAAATGAGCTTGCCAATACGCCTTACTTCTACCGACATTATTCTCCCACATACGAGCCTGAGACTCATGTATCCCTAACGAGCAAGCCTCTCCTAACGGCAAACCATATTCGTCCCAGCTCAAACCTTGCTCATAAAGTGCGTGACCACCTTCATGAATACAAGACCAAGCCATATTGCTCAAGTCATACTCATCAATACGAGTCGTGACCCGAACATCCGTCGGAGCAAAATTAATCGTAAATGGGTGAGCCGATACATCTTGACGACCAGCGTCAAAATCGTAACCCATGTTTTGTAATAACTTCAGACCAAAATCCCATTGTTTATCTTTATCATAAAACTCTGACAAAAAAGCATTATCAACTGGCTTTTGTTCTTTTAATTCCTTTACAAACGCCACCAGCTGCTCTCGCACGTCTTTAAATAAAACGGTCAACTCTGCCGTTTTTGCATTCGGTTCATACTGATTCAATAAAGCGTCGTAGGGATGAGCTTCATAACCAAGTAATTCTGCGGTTTCTCGACAAAAGCCAACGATTTTTTTCAAGGCTTCTTTATAAACACCAAAATCATTCGCTTCCCGTGCTTTTATCCAAGCGTGATAAGCTTCCGAAACAGCTTGTGAGCGACGAATTACAAATTCGGTCGGCAGCTTCGTACTTTTATTGTAATCTTTTAGTGTCAATTCGACATTGCGATGTTGTTGCGGGGTGAGTTCGCCATTAAGTCCAGTCAAGGCTTCGAGCTCTTTCCCAAATTCAGGAGCTGTAAATAACTCATGTGACATGCCCGAAAGCGTAGCAATCTGCTGCGAGCGAGCGGCTGCTCCTTTTTTAGGTAAATTCACTTCTTTATCCCAACTCATCACGGCAATTGCTCCGTTGATGTCTGCGATTTTACGCATTCGATTTTTATACGCCTCGTATTGTTTATTCATCTTTTATGTTAAAATAGTTTTAGTTCCGTTATAGTTTGAGTCATTTCACACAACATCCAAATAACAAAAACAACAAATTTTATTACAAAAATAAGAATAAGAATATCAATTGATTAATGATAAACTTGGAATTTGCTTGATTGTTCGCAGTCCTAATTTACTACTTTTCATTTTAAAGACATCTATCGACAAATCTCATGCAGCCGAATTTGTAAAAAATAAACTATAACGATAAAAACCTAAAATGTCTAAATTCCAATGAAACTACTTTTAACATAAAAATTTAACCGATAAAAATGACCTTATTACATCAATAGCTTCTTCTCTTTGTGCCTTAACGCTCCTCTAACTACTCAACAAAAAGGTGAAATCACTAATTCATTTGACTAATGTTATAAATTTCACTATTTTTACAAAAACACGTTAATAATATAACAAAAACTTAGTTCGTGCCGTCATATCAAGTGACTGCATGAAATAAATAATCAGAATAGAATGAAAATTGGAATCATAAGAGAAGGCAAAACGCCACCAGATACAAGAGTACCTTTGACACCAAAACAGTGTGCAAAGATGATTAGACAACATGATGTAGAAATCGTTATACAACCATCGCCGAACCGTTGTTTTAAAGACGAAGAATATGCCGCAGAAGGCTTGACCTTATCTGAAAATATTTCCGCTTGTGATGTACTAATGGGCGTGAAAGAAGTGCCGATCGATAATTTGATTCCAAATAAGACCTATTTTTTCTTCTCGCATACGATTAAAAAACAATCGTATAATCAAAAATTGCTACAAGCTATGGTTGAGCGAAACATTTCAATGATGGATTATGAAGTGTTGAAAGATGCAACAGGCAAAAGAGTAATCGCCTTTGGGCGTTGGGCGGGTATTGTAGGGGCACATAATGGCCTTTGGACTTACGGTCAGCGGACGAATGCCTTCGAGTTGCCACGAATGACCGATTTCTATGATTTTGCGGAAGCAAAAAAATTCTATGCTGAAAAATTAAAATTACCAAACCTAAAAGTTGTATTAACGGGAACTGGTCGAGTTGGCAATGGCTCGGCAGAAGTGCTGGATGCTATGGGTTTTCGAAAAGTCAAACCTCGGGAGTTTTTAAACAAGCAATTTAACGAACCGATTTATACGCAGCTGGTTTGTAAAAATTATGCTGCTCGAAAAACGGATAATGGTTTTAATAAAGCGGAATTTTACGCTCATCCAGAACGCTACAAATCTATATTTGCACCTTATGCACAGGCCGCAAATATTATGATAAATGGCATTTATTGGGACAATGCCGCACCAGCATTTTTTACAAAAGAAGAAATGCGACAAGAGAATTTTAATATAGAAGTGATTGCCGACATTACCTGCGATATTGCACCGATTGCGTCGATTCCTTCTACGCTTTATGCCACAACGATTGCAGAACCAGTTTTTGGTTATAATCCACAGACAGAACAAGCGGAAACACCTTATCAATCACACACGATTGACATGATGACGATTGATAATTTACCGAATGAGTTGCCTCGTGATGCATCGAAAAACTTCGGTGCGCAGTTTATCAATCACGTTTTGGAAGAGTTGCTATATCGTCCGGAAGGTAGAATGATGCGTCAAGCGAATATTTGTAAAAATGGCGACTTAACGAAAGCGTTTGAATATTTGAGAGATTATCTGGGCGTAGTTGAGGTATAGCCTTGGTCTCCCGCAGAGAAACGCAAAGATTTTTCTGTAATTTCAGTATAAGTCTGCGTCTCCTCTGCGGGAAACTTTTAACTCAAAAACTGTATAATATCTTCGGCAGTTTGTTTAGCGTTTTCTACCATTGGCAATAAGCCGATGCCTTCGTATTTCTTAAATTCGACGTTTGGTAAATCTTTTTCAAAATTCACTTTTTCAACTTTGCTGCCCCAGATAACTAAGGTCGATGTCTTGATTTCAGGCATACGATGTTTTCTGTCTTTTAGCGCTGCTTTTGATAATCGAATTAAGGATTTTCGATTGCCTTTACACAATAAAATATCTTGAATTTCACGAATCAATTGATCATTAATAATCGATTCGTTGCCGACTTGCTTTCGCAACAATTTGTTGACCATCCAAGTATTACCTCGCCAACGCATCAGCCCTTTACTTAAACCGTTTTTTTTATCAAATTGAAAAAGTGATAAACTATTTTTGGAAGCATAACCTTGAGCATTGATAAGGATTAATTTTTCTATACGATGCTGATGCAGCAATGTGTATTGCCAAGCAATATGACCTCCAAACCCTGCTCCCAAAATGCTGAACTTCCCCAGACTCAAACCGACGGCAGCCGTCATTTTTTTAACAAAATAAATATATTTATCCATCGAATAATCGAATCTTTTGGAAGCTGCTGTCAGTCCAAACCCTGGTAAATCGAAGCGAATTACTCGATAATGTTTGGTCAAAAATGGCATAAGATTATTCCAAATCTGTAACGATAAACCTGCATCATGCAACAAGACCAAAGGCTCGCCTTCGCCTTCCTCTTTGTAATGCACATTCATTTTATCAATCGTAACAAATTTTGAATTGTCGTCCGTATATTTTTGCTTGATGCTATCTAAAGGTAAATCCAGTTTGAACATGATTTTTGATTTGGTTTTGCCTTGCGAAAATAATTAAATTTTGGGATTTCTCACCTTTCAAAACCAATACTAAACTCAGTTTTTAAGATTTTGTTAAAATGAACGGTTTTTAATTATAATTTTTAGTAGATTATTCCATTCAAAAAGGCTAATCAAAAGGTTTTGATAAGAAAATTCAATCAAATATTAATACAATTTACTATTTCAAAAAGTATTAAGTGAGGCAATCTATCAGGTACAAATTTTTGATAATTAGATAAACGTTAAATAAATGAGTTCTTTTTAAGTCTTTTTAAGGTTGCCATTCATTAAAACTTTTTTTAATATTGTTACGTACACCTAAAAAGGTACTCGAATACTATTTTACATAAAAAAATAGTTCAATAAAAAACAAACAGAACATTCATAAAACAACATCAAAATTAAAATTGAAGGTCATGAGAAATTTATTAATAGGACTAATTTGTTGTTTCGCAGTTTATACCGCACAGGCAGGCTGTGTTGCAGGTGATTGTGAAAATGGCTTCGGAACGTATGTCTGGTCAACAGGTGATATGTATTCTGGTTTTTGGAAAAATGGCCAAAAGCATTATTTCGGCATGCAATATTGGAAAGATGGCGATTTTTGGTACGGATTATACAAAAATGGTAATCGAAAACCAGGACACGGTTTATATACTTGGGATGACGGCGATTATGAAGCTCGAACAACAGCCGTAGATTTTTATGAAAGAGGCTGTGTATCAGGCGATTGTGAGAACGGTTGGGGCGTTTATATTTATGATGATGGCAGCTTACATGCTGGTAGCTGGAAAAACGGAAAACAGCACTTTTTCGGTGCAAAATTCTGGTCGTCAGGCCATTTTTACATGGGCTTGTACAACAATGGTGATAGAAAAACCCGCCGTCAGGGCTTTTATGTTTATAAAGATAGAACGATCAAAACTTATGTTCAGCCAACAAAATTCTATACAACTGGCTGTGTTGAAGGAAACTGCGATAATGGTTTCGGCACTTATATCTGGTCGAATGGCGATGTGCATACTGGATTCTGGAAAAATGGTGTTCAACACTATATCGGGCTAAAATTTTGGCATGACAATGATTTCTTTTTTGGAATTTATAAAGATGGAGTACGCCAAAAACGTGGCTTGTACGTGTATGAAGATGGAACAAGAGAAATGCGGACTTCGCCAGTTTATTTTAATAAAGATGCTTACAATATTCCTATGAATGGTGGCGGTGGTTCTTCAATTGTTGTAACTGAAGATAACAATTCTGACCATGAAGCCGTAATCAATAATTCGACAACAAGTTCGACAACAAGTTCGACAACAAGTTCAACAACAGGTTCGACAACAGGTTCGACAACAGGTGATGGCATCACCAAAGTCTGGGCAATGATTATTGGCGTAGCAAATTACCCGAATATCAAAAGTTTGAACTATACGGATGATGATGCTTATCGAGTTGCTAACTTCTTACAACGTCCTGAAGGCGGTGCATTGCCCGATGAACAAATCCGAATTTTGATTGATGAAAGTGCGACCCGAAACAAAATTTTGGCAGAAACTCGTGCTTTATTTAGTCAAGCTGACGGTGACGATGTCGTGATGTTTTATTTCTCTGGTCACGGAATGGACGGTGCATTTTTGCCCCGAGATTTTACAGGCTCAAGCAATAAATTATACCATTCTGAAATTCGTAAGATATTTGAAAGTAGTAATGCAAAACACAAAATCTGTTTAGCGGATGCTTGTCACTCGGGAAGTTTGGACAAATCCAATAAAGATATGGGAGCTGTAATTGATAACTATTATAGTGCGTGGGGCAATTCGTCAGGTGGTATGGTTTTGATGATGTCCTCAAAAGCAGAAGAGACCTCTATCGAATATCGTGGTTTGCGTCAAGGCGTTTTTAGCTATTATTTAATCAAAGGAATGAAGGGCGAAGCGAATACAAACTATGATAAAATCGTTACTATTACAGAGTTATACGATTATGTTAAGAAAAATGTGCAGACTTATACCAGCTACAAACAAACACCTGTAATCAATGGAAAATACGATAGAGATATGCCGATTGCAGTGGTAAGAGATTAGTTTTTCGACTGCTAAATAAGAGAAACGCCTTGAATTTTTTATATTTCAAGGCGTTTTTTAATGCTACATCGCTACATCAACCTACGCCTCGTCAATTCCTAACTTAGCAAATTTCAACATAATTCGCTTTTCGCCAATTTCATTAAATACTATCGTTGCTACTCGGTTGTCGCTGCCTTCTATGCTTTTGACTTGTCCTCGTCCGAATCGCTTATGCAATACTTTCATACCTGTTTTGATACGTGCCGCAGGTACTGGTCGAAAATCTGGAATATCTGAAGCTGAAGTTGATTCGGGTTTACGAAAACGGCTTGGCGTATTTTTAGAAAACGAAACACCTGAAGTACTTCTTCGAGAAGATAAACCGCCCATTTGTTCGATATGTTCGTAGCCGACTTCATCCAAAAATGGACTTGGATTATTATTTTGATGTTTGCCAAAACGGTAGCGAGATTTCGCATAACTTAGCGTCAAAAATAACTCGGCACGAGTTACCGCTACATAAAACAACCGGCGTTCTTCATCCATTCCGTCTGCCGAATCGATGGACATAAATGAAGGAAATAAATTATCTTCCATACCGACTACAAAAACGGACGGAAACTCCAAACCTTTCGAGGAGTGAACCGACATTAAGGTAACGACATCATCACTTTTTTGCTCGTCCAAATCCGTATGCAAAGCGATATTCTGTAAATAAGTACCCAGTTTTTTATCAGGAATCGTAGCCTCATCAATCACTTCATCATTTTCCACAAAATCCTTAATACCATCTAATAAGGAGGTGAAATTCTCTAAGCGATTTGAGCCTTCGATAGTTTTATCATTTTTTAAAGTATCTAAAATACCAGATTTTCGAGCGATTTCAGCAGCGACTTCGTAGGCGTCTTTTTCGTCCAGCTTCTTTTGTGTCGAAACGATAATTTTAACAAAACTACCAATTGCTTTTGCTGCACGAGGCGAGCCTTTAAACATCAATAATTCGTCCCAAAGTCGAGTATTTGCCTGTGCTGCCCGAGCTGCTAATTTATCAATCGTTGTTTTTCCGATACCTCGTTTTGGATAATTAATCACTCGCTTCAAAGCTTCTTCGTCGCTCGGGTTCACCAAAACACGCAAGTACGCAATCATGTCTTTGATCTCCTTCCGTTGATAAAATGACAAGCCACCGAATACTTTATACGGGATATTATGTCGCCTCAAATATTCCTCAAAAATCCTTGATTGACTATTCGTTCGATACAGAATCGCAATATCTTTATTGTGTAAATGATAGCGATTTTTTTGTTCGACAATCATCGAGGCGACTTGTTTTCCCTCGTCGTTATCGGTCGGAGCTTGTAGAAGTTTTATCTTTTGACCTTCGCCCTTATCGCTCCATATTTTCTTTTGAATTTGGCGTTTATTATGCTTAATAATATTATTCGCAGCCTGCACAATATGGTCCGTCGAACGATAATTTTGTTCTAACTTAAAGGTTTGCAAACCTTTATAATCCTTTTCAAAATCCAAAATATTTTGGATCGTTGCCCCACGGAAAGCGTAAATACTTTGAGCATCATCACCAACGGCACAGACGTTTTTCGGACTATTTTTATAATTGACAAATTTCTTAATAATCGCATACTGCAAAAAGTTCGTGTCCTGAAACTCATCTACCAACAAATGCGAAAATTTCTTTTGATACTTTTCTAAAACGCCATCTGGATTTGTATATAATAAATAAAACATTTGATACAACAAATCGTCAAAATCCATTGCTCCAGCTTTTTTACAACGCACAACATAACCTGCATAAATAGCGTGTAAATGTGGCATTTTTGCCGCTCGGTCTTGTAATCTTAATTGTTCATCTGCGGCATAAGCTTTTGGTGTAATCAAGCTCGATTTTGCCGACGAAATTCGACCTAAAATATTACGAGGATTATAAACTTTGGGATCAAGGTGCTGTTCTTTCAAAATCGCCTTGACGACCGATTCCGAATCTTGTCTATCATAAATCGTAAAGTTACTCGGATACCCAATTTTAGACGCTTCTACCCTCAGAATCCTTGCAAAAATCGAGTGAAATGTACCTGCCCAAACTTGATTGGCTTTGTCACCAACGACTTTAGAAATCCGTTCTTTCATCTCTCTCGCCGCCTTATTCGTAAAGGTCAAAGATAAAATTTTGTAAGGCGGCACGCCTGACTTAATCAAGTGTGCAATCCGATACGTTAGGACACGAGTTTTCCCAGAGCCGGGCCCTGCGACCACTAAAACTGGCCCGTCAATCGTCGTTACTGCTTTACGTTGTATGTCGTTTAATTCGTCGAGGTAGGACATTTTCTTATAATTTTGAAGAAATCTGACACTTTAAAAAGCATCCGACTCCTAATTCTTCATTTTAAATAGCCGACAAAGGTACAAAAGGGAAATGAGTTGGACGAAAAGGTAAAGTTTTGATTTTATTAAAAAGGACGATTCATTACAAACCAACTTCATCAATATTATCGCCCTCACTTCTCCCTTTCACTCCTTTTGTTACTTCAACAACTATTGAACCAACGTTAAGTTTAGCAGCATACAAGTCAGAGAATAGAATTATGCGCAACTTACCTATTTTGATTAACCTCTTTCATAATTTCGCTAACAAATAACGCCTTCAAATTTTTAATTTTCAGATTAGTGAGTCTAATAAGATAATCTTTACCTGAACCTCAATTTTTACGCTCGTATGATTCTACGTCTTCTGTTCTTTTTTATATCATCGGCTTTTTTACACTCCACCAAAAATTAGTAGAATCAATGATAAAAAATTGCAATTTAAAACAATATGTTTTATATTTGACTTATAAATAAAACATTTAAAACAAATAAATTTATTTTTAATGCTAAATAAACAACGTTTTCTTCAGAGATATAAATCTCAACAAAACTATTATCTCTATCAAATCAAGACTTTTGTAGGCAAAAACTGGCAAAAATTAACTTTACTATTGTTAATTATAATTGTCTTTTCATACAAAGATTTGACAATACATTTTGATTTGTCGTCGCCTTTCGGCAATAATCGTAACGCACTGCCGCCGACCATCGAAGAACAATATCCAAACGAAAATCAAACGGAACAGCATCAAGGTTTTACAGAAAAAATACGGCAAGATAGCCGCAAAGAAACCTTTTCTTTATTCCCTTTTTTATTTGGGAGTAACGACAATAAAGACAATGTTCCCAAGACTTTAGAAGGTATTTATAGTGACGTAAAAGCCTCCAAAAAGAACGCCTTTATCAAACGATATTCGCACGTTGCCGTTCAAGAAATGAATCAGTTTGGTGTTCCGGCTTCGATTACCTTAGCACAAGCCTTGCTTCACGGGCAGGCTGGCACTGGTGAATTGGCAACAAAAAATAATAATCATTTTAGTATCACTTGTGGTTCATCTTGGACAGAAAGTACTCGGGAGATTCAAGGCGTCTGCTACCGCTCTTATAAAAATGCTTGGCAGAGTTTTCGTGATCATAGCGAGTTGATTACAAAAGGTAGATTCGTTGATTTGAAACAATACAGTTCAACTGATTACAAACAATGGGCAAAAGGACTGCAAGAAAAGGGGTATTCAACAGATAAAACTTATGCCGATTTATTAATCAAGATTATTAAAGAACATAATTTAGATAAATTTGATGACTAAAATTATATCAATTCAAGAATCAGGCGTTCAATTTCTACCTAAAAATCAATGACTTAAGAAAAATCGTTATGGTAAATTTCAGAACAATAGTTATCGAACGAATGTTGTTGGGATACAGTTAAGGTTTAAAGTTAAATGATTGTTACTTCACTTATTCTTGGGTTGTTTTGAAATGGTCTGATAATAGGTAAAAAAATAACAATTCAACAATCAAATTTTTTTTAAAATAATTTTCAGATTTTGGTGTAAAATGATACCTTTGCACCACATTTGTGAAATGTACTACAATGAAAGCATTGATTGGTTACAAAATTCCTTTTTCGGGATTAAAAAAAGGAGTTCATCATTTTGATTTTAAGGTGAATAAAGCGTTTTTTCAACACTTTGAAAACTCTCTAATTAATAATTCGGACTTAAACGTGCATTTAGCTTTTGATAAGCGGTCAACAATGTTCGTTTTAGATTTCAATTTTGAGGGAACAATTCAGACAGTTTGTGATAGATGTGCAGATAATTTTGATTTGCCAGTCAGTGGCAAGCAGCAGTTTATCATAAAAATGCGAGAAGAAATTGGAGAGGACGAAGACATTATTTATATATTAAATACGGCAGTTGAATATAACGTCGCTCCGTTAGTGTATGAGATGCTTCATCTAAATTTGCCTATCAAAAAAGCTTGTGCTTTGACAGAAACAGAAGAGCCGATTTGTGGATTTAATTTTTCGCAGTTTAGTTCGGATGATGACGAGGAAGAAGAAGCAACAGAGAATCAAAATGATATTTGGTCAGCATTAAAAGATTTTAAGTTATAAGTAGTAGATAATAAGTAATCACCGAGTATTCGGGAGAAGTAAGTGCTATAATATTACTAAACTTAGAATTGAGGAATAAATGATTGATAAATTAGAATTAAGAACAATGTGACGGTTTAATAATTCAATAATTTATCATATTGAGGAAATTTATAAAAGAGTCGAAAAATGGCACATCCTAAGAGTAGAATATCAAAACAACGCAAACGTAAGCGTCGTACACATTACAAAACTGAAGCACCGAACGTTGCAACTTGCCAAAAAACTGGCGAACCGCATCTTTGGCATCGTGCGTATTGGTACGAAGGTAACTTGTATTACAAAGGACAGGTTATCGTTAATTACGACGAGGCTGAGTAGTTTATCAACAAACTTATTCAAGATATTTAGCATCAAGCTCCTGTCCGTTCGGATTTGGGGCTTTTTGTGTTTTCTTTAGTGATCAGTATGTTAGTAATCAGTGATTAGTATTTTCAGAGACTTATCACTTTACTTCATTAAGTTATAATATTTTTTTAGTTTTAATAATCAACGATTTAGAACCAAATAAAATAAGAGGCTAAACCTGAAGCTCACTAATACACAGACGTACTAATTATCCTTACGAATGGATATCTAATTTTATCAAAAAAAGATACAAGTCATCTCGAAGTATCGGGAAAGCTTATTTTTTTGTAAAAAAATCCAGATATCCAAGTAAACTAATCACTAAAAAACTAATCACTAAAACAAATGAAACAGATTATCAATACAGAAAACGCACCGTCACCTGTTGGCCCTTACAATCAAGCGATTTTGGCGAATGGATTTTTGTTTCTTTCTGGTCAAATTGCCATTAATCCAACGACAAAACAGTTGGTGATAGACGATATTAGGAAAGAAACCCGTCAGGTGATGACTAATATTATGGCCGTTTTGCACGAAGCTGGAGCAGACTTCACGAATGTGGTGAAAGTAACGATTTTCATGTCCGATATGGGATATTATAACGACATCAACGAAGTTTATGCCGAGTATTTTGATGAATCGCAAGCACCTGCCCGGGAAGCCGTTGCTGTGAAAACATTGCCCAAAAACGTAAATGTAGAGATTTCTGTAACTGCAGTTTTGTAACGAGTTGCGGTTTGCGACTTGCACGTTTAATGAACTCGCAACTCGCAACACACAACTTGCAACCTTATTTCTGATGGAAAAGAAAAGAGTTTTATCTTGTATTCAACCGACAGGCGATATGCACTTTGGTAACTACTTCGGTGCAGTCCAAAACTGGGTGAAATTACAAGAACAGTATAAATGTTTCTACGGAATCGTAGATTATCATGCAATGACAATGCCTTATGATGCAAAAAAATTGCGTGAAAATACCTGGAATTTAGCATTCAATTTATTGGCTTGTGGCGTTGATATTAACAATATCTTCATTCAGTCAATGGTTCCTGAACATGCAGAATTGAACTGGATTTTGAGTTGTTCGTGTTCGTATGGTCAACTGTCTCGTATGACACAATTTAAGGATAAAATGCAGCAAGTTCAAGAAGGCGATAAAGATGGTTTTATCTCTGCTGGGTTGTTTGGTTATCCGGTGCTACAAGCGGCCGATATTTTGATTTATAAGGCGGATTTTGTTCCTGTCGGAAAAGACCAGGAACAACACTTGGAATTATCTCGAAATATCGCTCAACGATTCAACAATAATTTCAAACAAGACTTTTTTACACTTCCTGAACCTTTATTTACGGAAGTGCCAAAAGTTATGTCGCCTGCGAATCCACTCAAAAAAATGAGTAAAAGCCTCGGGCCAAAACATTATATTGATGTATTTGCTGACGAAAAACGCATTCGTAAACAAGTGCGTTCGGCAGTGACAGATACGGGCGAGGCTACGAACGGCGAAATGAGTCCTGGTATTTTTAACTTATTTGAGTTGTTAAAAGCAACAAATAAGATGGACGAACGCCAAACCTTAATGGAAAAATACGAAAATGGTTCTTTGAAATATGTAGAACTAAAAGATACTGTGGCAGACGCTTTGATTGAGCTAAGCACTACTTTTCGTAACAAAAAAGAGGAATTACAAGCCAATAGAAAAGATGTAAAAAATCAAATTAAATCATCGGCTTACGAAATTCGTAAAGTAGCAAAAGAAACTTTGCGTGAAGTCAAAAGCCTTACTGGTTTGGCTAATGTAAAATAGAGCCAAAACTTTGGCGATAAACTTGAAAATTCTTGAATCCGTCATTTTCTACCGAAGCCTCGGGAATGAAAGTGACGGATTTTTGATTTGATGAAAACTGAAATGAACCGCTGCATTCTTTACTTCAAACTTTGCGACCTCTGCCGTTAAATACATATTTTTGTATAAATCAATATTAAAAATATGTCATTGTTCACCTCAAATATCAACTTTCGCTTTCCGTGGCGACCTTATCAAAAACGAGTTTTAGATAATTTAGATCTCTATCTAAAAGACAGACAATTGCACATTGTCGCTCCGCCAGGCTCTGGGAAAACCGTTTTGGGATTAGAAGTCGTGAAGCGATTGAATAACCCTGCTCTAATTCTTGCTCCGACGATTACAATTCGCAATCAGTGGGCAGAACGCTTGAATGTTGATTTTTTGAATAACGAACCATTTCCGCATATTGCTTTCGATATAAAACAGCCCGATAAATTAACGATTTCGACTTATCAAGGTTTGCACGCTGCTTTTAAAGATAATGCTGAAAAACTCATTGGTGATTTGCGAAAGCAAGGCATCAAAAACTTGGTCGTAGATGAATGTCATCACTTAAAAAATGAATGGTGGAAAACCCTTTTTCATATACAGGAAAAGTTGGATTTACAAATTATCGCTCTGACTGCAACACCGCCTTTTGATGTCAGCGGAACAGAATGGCAACGGTATCATCAACTTTGTGGTGAGGTTGATGCAGAGATTAATGTGGCAGAATTAGTCGCAGAAAATAACCTTTGTCCGCATCAAGATTATATTTATTTGTCGATGCCAACCGATGATGAAAATATTGAAATTACTCGTTTTCACAATGAGGTGAATGATTTTATTGATGGTTTGAAAATTAACTTTACATTTCGAGACTGGATACAAAATCACCCTTTTTTACAAGAACCTGAACAGCATTTAGAAGCAATTTATGAAATCCCAGATTACTTCTCGGCTTTATTGATTGTCAATGAGTTTTTTAATGGAAGTGTGCCGTTAGGAACGGTAGAAATTATCGGTGGAGATATCAAAGAACTGCCGACTATGGATGAGGAATGGTTGCAATTGTTTTTAAATCAAGCCTTATTTAAAGATGATTATTTTTTACAATTTGAAAAAAAGGCGACGTTCAAATCTATTATTAAAAACCTAAAAAAAATCGGTGCGATAGAACGTAAAAAAGTAGCGCTACTCGAACCGGAAAATATTAATAAAAAACTTCGATTAAGCTCCTCTAAACTGAACAGTATCACCACAATTGTTGAGCAAGAATGGCAAACGCTACAAGATGATTTGCGAATGGTGATTTTGACGGATTATATTCGAAAAGAGGAAATGCCAACTTCGGAAATGAGCGTCAAAAACCAAGAAAAAATCGGTGTTGTACCAATTTTTGAACGCTTACGCAAACGGTTTCCGATTGAGGTCGATTTGGGGATTTTGACAGGAAGTTTAGTGATTATTCCAAAAGTTAGTTTGGAACTATTCGAACGTATTATTGTCGAAAAAGGCTTGGAAGTATCCAATTTATCAACGAAAATTTTGCCATATAGTGTCGATTATTTGCAAGTCGAAATATCAGGCGAATTACGTACAAAAATTGTAGAACTCCTCACAGAATTGTTTACAAAAGGAGGTATTACCGTTTTAGTTGGAACGAAATCATTATTAGGCGAAGGCTGGGACGCACCAGCGGTGAACTCTTTGGTATTAGCGACTTTTGTGGGATCGTATGTTTTATCAAATCAAATGCGAGGTCGAGCGATTCGGACACAAAAAGGCAATCCGAATAAAACGGCAAACATCTGGCATTTGGTTTGTCTTGACCCAACCGATAAATATGGTGGACATGATTTTCGTATTTTAAAACGTCGTTTCAAAGCATTTCACGGTGTGAGTTTTGCCCAAAGTCCGATGATTGAAAATGGTATGAATCGATTTTTATTGCCGCCGTTTCCAATTCATAAAAATACGATGGATAACATCAATAATAAAATGTTAATTCATGCTAATAATCGAGAAAGATTACGTTTGGATTGGGAAAAAGCATTAGGAAATGGCGTGTTAATGGTCGAAGAGATCAAAGTGCCTATTGTTCGACAAAAGTCGTATAAAAACATTAAATCTAACCTCACCAAAACTTTAGAACGTGGTTTTTATTTGGATTTAGAAGCCATTTTTGAAGCGATTAAAAAACAGCACCTCGTTTCGATTATTTTATCTGTGATCACGTATATATTACTACCAAATTGGGCGATTTGGGGTTTGATATCTATATTGTTACTTAGTAATTATTTACTTTATCAAGTAACTATTGACTATAAAGTCGTTTTCAATTTATATGATTTTCTACAACCATTAGTACCGACTATAAAGCAAAATATTCAACCATTTTGGAAAAAATTTAACCGCTACGGACAAACCCTTTTGATATCAGGTGCAGTGATGTCAATTGTTCTAAACTGGTCTGCAATTTTATTTGTCATTGGACTTTATGCGTTGATAATTAATTTGGGATTATTTAGAAACCTGAAGGAAAAACCGCTCTATTCTGCTACTTCTCAGATTAGAAATATTATTTTTGATGAAGCCAGATTCATCAAAGAACTGGGAAGAGTAATCTTAAAAACTTTGTCTGCTACCGATTACATTATGCCTTCGGATTCTCATCATATAAAGATTAAAACGAATATTGACGACTTTGGTGAAGTCGTTTGTTACTTGGAAAATGCAACGACTTTTCAAAACGAATTATTTTTAGAAGCATTGAGCGACGTAATTAATCCGATTGAAAATCCCCGATATTTGATTCGAGTAGATAGAGATGCGATTCAAGTATATAATGAACCGTTTTATGCAGCAATTCCGTCTTTATTCAGTAAAAGAAAAGCAGATGCAGAGGCATTTGCCCACTACTGGAGTGAAACTCTGACAATAAACGATTTAGTTTATACCCGAACACCAGAAGGTCGTTTGGAGCTTTTAAAAGCACGAAATGCGTCTTTAAATCCGGAATTACATCCAAAGGCGGAACGGTTGAGTGCTTGGCGGTAGTGTCTTCACACTTTCAAGATTCTTTCTATTATAAGGTAACCGAAAAGCATCAATGAATCAAAATTTTATCATTTTTCAAAAGTTCCCAAATCCTTAATTTTGTAACCATTTGGATAAGTTGGTCGTTTGACTTTCGTTCCCAAATAAGGCGTTTTTCGTTCTGGAAAAAATCTTACAATATTTGCTCGTAATCTCATTAAGCCATGAACGATTTTTTTGATCGGTTTAGGCACTGGCTTCATGCCCATTGCGTATAATAATTTGTCATCCATTAAGGCACAGACGACTGGTTTCCCAATAAAAAACAGTGACCTTGGCAAATACATTCCTAATAATAAATTCATGGTGTAACCACTAATTTCTGCATTCGTTTCGGCATATTTAAAATGTTTAGCTTCATAATCATGATGAAACTGCTCAAAAACTTCATACTCATTTGGAATATCTTTGATGCCCATTCGCTTGCCTACTTCTCGATAAAATAAAAAAATCGCCTGTTTTTCAATATTTGTCGGCTTTCGCCAACCATATTTTTCTATCCAATAAATCGGTTGATAAATAAAAGTCGTCAAAACATACAGAAAATCATCGTTAGCAATCGAATAACGATGATGCATTTTATTCATACGACGAAAAGCTTCTTTGGCTCGTTCACTATCGTAGCCATTTTCCAAAATTTCTGCCATAATCAACTCCGTATCATCGTAGCGTTTTCGAGTTCGGTTTTTAAATTCGCCAGTTTGAGCCAACAATTTCGAAATACTCGGAACCGCAAAAGTACGATACAAAGCAAACTCCAGCGACCGTTCTGCGTCCCACGGAAAACAATAACAACCTAAAATATGAATAATTTGCTGATGGTCTTTGACCGCATCTAATTGTTGTATTTGATAAGAAAATGGTTTGCGTTTCTTGTTCATCTTGACTGATTTTCTAATATCTATAAATGGCCAAATTACAAAACAAAAATCCCGAATACTACAAGAATATTCGGGATTGTGTATTAAAAAAAACTATTATTATTTTTTCTTTTTCCAATTGTCACGAAGCGTTACCGTTCTATTGAAAACCAATTTTTCGTCCGTTGTATCTTTATCAACAGCAAAGTAACCGATTCTCATAAACTGTAGATTGTCACCGACTTTCACCGTTTTTAAATGCGGCTCAACATAACCTGTAACGACCTCCAAAGAGTTCGGATTTAAGAACTCTAAAAAGTCTTTATCCTTATGTCCATTTGGTGATTCATCCGTAAACAATCTGTCATACAAACGCACTTCAGCCTCCACAGCGTGCGGAATTGATACCCAGTGAATTGTCCCTTTCACTTTCACGCCTGATGTATCAGAACCAGAACGAGAGTTTTCAAAATAATGACATTTCAACTCAATAATTTCACCATTTTCGTCTTTAATAACTTCATCACACTCGATGATATAAGCGTTTTTCAAACGAACCGTTTTACCCACACTTAAACGATAATATTTGCGAGGAGCATTTTCCAAAAAGTCGGTGCGTTCGATATAAATCTCCCGAGAAAACGGAATTTTGCGGCTTCCTGCTGATTCATCTTCAGGGTTATTAATCGCTTCCACTTCTTCGGTTTGCCCTTCCGGGTAATTGGTAATCGTGACTTTTAACGGATTCAAAACCGCCATCACACGAGGAGCAACTTTATTCAAATCTTGTCTTGCACAAAACTCCAACAACCCAACATCAATCACATTTTCACGACGAGCAATGCCCACTTTTTCAGCAAACAAACGAACTGACGCAGGCGTATAACCTCGACGACGTAAGGCCGAGATAGTCGGCATACGAGGATCGTCCCAACCGTTGACATAACCCTCTTCGACCAACTTTTTCAAGCGGCGTTTACTCATAATTGTGTAGCTCAAGTTCAATCGAGCAAACTCAATTTGTTGCGGTCGATACAAGTCTAATTCCTCCAAAAACCAATCGTATAACGGTCGATGCACTTCGAACTCCAAAGTACACAAGGAGTGCGTAATACCTTCGATAGAATCCGAAATTCCGTGTGCATAATCGTACATCGGATAAATATGCCAAGCATCGCCTGTGCGGTGATGTTCCACATTTTTAATACGATACATCAACGGATCACGCAAGTGCATATTAGGATTTGCCATATCGATTTTAGCACGTAAAACCCTTGCACCATCTGGAAACTCGCCATTTTTCATGCGTTCCAACAAGTCCAAATTCTCTTCCACCGTACGATTACGATAAGGACTTTCGATACCAGGTTTTGTTGGTGTGCCTTTCATTTCAGCGATTTCTTCAGCCGTAGAATCATCAACATAAGCCTTTCCTTTTTTAATTAATTGGACGGCTAAATCATATAAATTTTGGAAATAATTAGACGCATAACGTTCTTCGTTCCACTCAAACCCCAGCCATTCTACATCTTCTCGAATTGCATCAACGTACTCTGTATCTTCAGCGACAGGATTCGTATCATCAAAACGCAGATTAGTTTGTCCACCATATTGTTGGGCAATACCGAAGTTTAAGCAAATTGACTTTGCGTGACCAATGTGTAAATAACCATTTGGCTCGGGAGGAAAACGAGTGTAAACACGTCCACCGTATTTTCCCTTTTCGTTGTGTTCTTCGATAATTTGCTCAATAAAATTGAGTCCACGTTTAGTTTCGCTCATAATCTTAGTCAGTTGAAGGTTGTTAAACAAACAAATGCCGCCCAACCTTTTTACATTTATAATTTTAAGAAAGCAAAAATAATAAATTGAAAATTAGTTCCTTTGAAATCATCTTTTTTATTTAGGATAAATGAGTTTTTTAGCAGAATGCTTCCTGAGTTTCGAGAAGCTCCACCACTTTTTTGAGTTTCTTTTGTAACTTTCCATCATTATTAAAATCACTTTATCGAATAAAGCAAGACAATGAAAAATTAGATGTTACATTATCGCTCATAAAATGATTTTAACTACAAAAAAAGAATTTCATACACTATTATTTTTATAAAAAATTGCTTGTTGAATATTACACTAAAAGAGCTAAACCAATGAAAATCAAATTATTATCAATTATTCTAATCAGTTCCTTCCTAATTTTCACGACGAATTGTCGTGTCAATCCTACATCATCTACCGCAGCAACCGAACATTCTTACGAGCTCGAAAGCGACATCATTTGGGCTTCACCAGAGGGTTTTGATTTAACAATGGATATTTACACCCCAAATACTGGTAAGAAAAATTATCCTGTAATCGTGATATTTCACGGCGGCGGTTGGCTGATTAATAACAAAAGTATTATGAAACAAACTGCGGAATATTTGGCAGAAAATGGCGAATATGTGGTTTGCAATGTCAATTATCGCTTGCTGGGCGATTTAGAAAATACGGTGACAATTAATAAAATTGTGGAAGATGCTTTTGGAGCGGTTTTGTGGGTAAAATCGCATATCAAAAAGTATAAAGGAAACCCGAAAAAAGTCATTGTGACAGGCGATAGTGCAGGCGGACATTTGGCGATGATGGTAACCGCTCAAGGTCATCAATTATCGTCAGAAGGTTTTGATGGTGACGACTTAGGATTCAATCCAACATGGTTGCCGAAAGGCAAAACCGCAGAAGCAATTGCGGATAAAGATGGTTTGAAAATCCAAGCCGCTATGTTGAGTTATGGTGCTTTTGATATCTATAATGCAGCCAAACAAGGTTTTGAAAATGACAACTTTTTTTGGCAAGTTGGCAATGCAAAGGCAAGAGGTATGATGGGAAAGGAATACAATTATAGAACGCATCCAGAATTATATAAAAAAGTATCACCAATTTATAATATTCCGAATGCAGCGGATAAAACATTGCCGCCTTTATTGTTCACCGTTGGTTCAGAGGACAATACAACACCGCCAGAATCTATCGAAAAATATATTGATGAATTAAAAGCCGCAGGACACACGAATATTCAATATTGGATACATGAAAATCGGCCACATGCTTTTTTGGATTCCGGTAAAAATGATTATTTAAAAATAAATTTTGAAGATGATGCGATTCCTGCGTTAAATAAAATGTTACGCTTTTTAAATGAGATTTTTTATTAGAAAATTATCAATATATTATCAGTTACGGCAATCCGTAACACAGCAGTAATTAAAGAAATCAAAAATAATACGTAAACGATATATTTATCCTTCTTAGATATTTCGTTTTATCTGAAAGTCAAGAGGTTTTTAAGGAAGTCAGCTAATATTCGACAGGCGATTCAAAAATCGCCCGTCGAATCAATAGATAATTTAAACCGCCACATTATGCTCTCTCAAAGCATCATTTAAAGACGTTTTCTTATTCGTACTTTCTTTACGTTTTCCGATAATTAAAGCACAAGGCACTTGATAATTTCCAGCAGGAAACTCTTTAGTGTAAGAACCAGGAATCACCACCGAACGAGCAGGTACAACACCACGATGAATGACAGGTTCGTCACCTGTTACATCAATGATACGAGTCGATTGTGTAATAACGACATTTGCTCCTAAAACAGCTTCTTTTTCGACCTTCACACCTTCGACTACGATACAACGAGAACCAATAAAACAATCGTCTTCGATAATCACAGGAGCAGCTTGAACAGGTTCTAAAACACCACCGATTCCAACGCCACCAGATAAGTGACAATTTTTACCGATTTGAGCACAAGAACCAACAGTCGCCCAAGTATCAACCATCGTTCCTGTACCGATATACGCCCCAATATTGACATAAGAAGGCATCATAATCGTACCCGGTTCCAGAAATGCACCATGACGAGCAATCGCATGAGGAACAACTCTGATTCCTAAGGCTGCATAGTTTTTCTTCAACGGAATTTTATCATGAAATTCAAACGGTGGCACTTCGATTGTTTCCATTTTTTGAATTGGGAAATACATGATAACTCCTTTTTTGACCCAATCATTGACTTTCCAGCCATCCTCTGTCGGTTCTGCTACACGCAGTTTGCCTTTGTCCAGACGCTCAACTAACGCTCTGATTGCTGCTTGTGTCGCTGCATCTTTCAATAGTTCACGATTCTCCCAGGCACGCTCGATTATTTGTTGTAAGTTTTCCATTTTTAGTAATTAGCCCCGAACCTTCGGGGTGATTAATGATTAGTAATTAGTCATCAGTTTTGAAAAGTATTGTAACTTTTTTTTTAATATTCATTATTAAATCAATAACCAATTAACTATTTTGACTAAAAGTGTACAAAAGTAAAATCTAATCATTAATAATTATAATCAAGTATAACTATGATACAATCTATGAAAATGATAAAGGCTAAAATAATGGTACGTTTAACGATATTATCATTAATTGTTGGGATTTTAATAAGTTGTAATAACCCGTACGAGGAGGTTGTCTCGAAAGATGATGCCGGAAATCTTGTTTCGTCTTACACTATTCGTAAAGAAGATGGCGTAAAAGAAGGGGTTTATCAATTATATATCGAGGGGATAATATCAGAAAAAGGCGAATATAAAGACGGCAAACAAGAAGGAATCAGAACGCTATTTTACGAAAGTGGTAAAAAACAAGTCGAAGAAACGTATGTTAATGGCAATATTACCGCAAAGAAAACCTACTTTGAAAACGGTACATTAAAGTCAGAAGGACAATACGATGAAGCCGTTGCAATGTCGGGCAAATGGAAGTATTATTATCAAAATGGGACAATTAAAGAAATTGTGACTTTTAAAAATAATGTTGAAGATGGTGTTTTTGTAGAATATTATGAGAATGGTAATAAAAAAGCGGAAGGGACTTATGTGCCAATGTCATTTGGAATTGAAGTAGAAGGTAAGGAAGATGGGGAATTGAAAGAATACAATGAAAAAGGGGAATTAGTGACCAAAAAACAATGTAAAACAGGGATTTGTAAGGTAATTTGGACAGCTGAAGAAGGGGACATTACAGATAATTAGTTCTTATTTGGGAAGATATTCCCAAAATAAACCAAAATTCCATTTTGGCACAAAACAACAATATGTTTAAATACTTGATAACCAACAATTTATACCTAAATTGTTTTTTGGTCTGTTTTTTACATGTTCTTTGAGTAATTATTCGTCGGTTTTTAAGTAAAAATTAATGAATAGCTCCAAAAAACAAACCATAAAAGTTTCATAAGTTTTAAGGTTAAAATTGGGTTAGGTGTTTGAAGTCCGCTTGTTTTTCAAGCGGACTTTTTTTGTGTGTATATTGAATAGAGTTTTTTTGTAATTACCTTTGTTGAACATAACGGCCAGAACGTTATTCATATTAAATAATCGGTCATTAATCAGTATGACTAAAATTTTGAAATTGTTTTCTGATCATACGGGGCAAAAAACGGAAAGATAGCCGTAGTTACCTCAAGTATTTTTACAGTTTACTCTGATCTTTATCGGAATAATAAAATCAAAAAAGAAGTCAAAATTTGTTGTATTCACCTGTGAACGATTAGTTAAATACAAGAAGCTACTATAAGATTGAGTAATGTCAAAATCTCGATTTCTTATTGGGCGATCAGAAATCAGAACCATGAATATACAACAACACTTCGAGCATTTAGAGGACTTATTACGATTAGAAAAAGAGGAAGATTTACGCCAGTATAAAGAACTTATCCAGGATCTACCATTAGCCGAAAGGCGAAAAAAAGGCGTGAGTTGGTATCCGCTACATGTGACGAAAATTGGCTATACGATTGGTGATAGGGCTTTCGTGACGGTCGAACGCACTTCTAACTTAAATGTCCCTAATAAATTCCGTGCTGGTCAATCTGTTCAATTGTTTTCTCAAACGGCACACGTCAAAAACCCAGAACGCCAAGGTCTTATTTATACGGTGAATAAAAAGCGAATGAAAATTATTTTAAATTCGAGTTCGCATCCGGATTGGTTAAATCAAGGGAATATTGGAGTTGATTTGTTGTTTGATGATAGAACCTATCAAGAAATGGCGAAGGCCTTAAAAACGGTCAAAGAAGCTAAAAATGGTCGCATTGTCGATTTGCGAAATGTTCTGGTTGGTGGACAAGAACCGCTTTTCGAGCCGATTGTTCATCCTGTAGAAATCGAAGGTTTAAATGATTCTCAAAATCAAGCCATCAATGACATCATTGCCGCACAAGACGTCGCTATCATACATGGCCCTCCTGGTACTGGGAAAACGACCACGATTACACACGCTATCAAGCAATTGTCTAAGAAAGAAGCTACAATTTTGGTGACTGCTCCGAGCAACTCTGCAGCCGATTTATTGACCGAACGCCTGAGTGATTTGGGGCTGAATGTCGTTCGGGTCGGAAACCCTTCGAGAGTTGATGAAACGTTGATTCGGCATACTTTAGAAGCTCAGTTAGCTGCTCATCCAGATTATAAAAATGTCAAAAAGATAAAAAAGGATGCGAGCGAAGCTCGACGAAAAGCCATTCGATTGACTAAAAAAAGTGGTTGGCAAAATCGTCAAGAGATGAAAAACCTTTTTAAAGAATCGAATGAACTCCGAAACTGGGCGAATCAGTTAGAAGATATTACGATTGATAATATTTTGGCTGCTGCCAATGTGGTCACTTGTACTTTAGTCGGTATTACGAACAAACACGTTGAAAAACTGAAGTTTCAAACGGTTTTTATCGACGAAGCCGCACAAGCCCTCGAACCTGCGACTTGGATTCCGATTTTAAGAGCGAAACGTGTCATTTTTGCCGGTGACCCTTTACAATTACCGCCGACGGTGAAGTGTGACGAAGCTATGCGAAAAGGTTTTAATATTACGATGATGGAACGTGGCATTGAGTTTCTTCCTTCGACTTTGTTACGCACACAATACCGAATGCACGAAACGATTATGGGCTTTTCAAATCAACAATTTTATGAAAATAAATTGGTTGCAGATTTATCAGTTCGTCATAAAAAATTACTACAAACTAACGGAAACGATCTGCCATTAGAGTTTATTGATACTGCAGGTTGTGGCTTTGACGAAGTTGTGAATGTAGAGTTCAAATCTCGCTACAATCCTGATGAATACAAGATTTTGAGAGAACATTTATATCAATTAATAGAAGGTGCAGATCAAGAAAACTTACCGTCTATCGGTCTTATTTCACCGTATCGGGAGCAAGTGATTTACATGCAGCAAGAAGTTGATGCAGACCCCGATTTGGTAGATTATGGCTTGACGATTAATACGATTGATGGTTTTCAAGGACAGGAACGAGATGTGATTTATATCTCCCTCGTTCGTTCGAATGAAAAAGGAAAAATTGGCTTTTTATCGGATTATCGCCGTATGAATGTGGCGATGACCAGAGCGAAAATGAAGCTGGTTATTGTTGGTGATAGTGCAACTATTGGTAATCAAAAGTTTTACAAAAACTTTTTGAATTATTGCGATAGTGTCGGTGCTTATCGGACAGCTTGGGAATTTATGTCTTAATTTTTTCTGTATAAAATCTTTCGTTTTCAATAAATCACCAAGGAATTTCATAGTATTTAAAAGCCAAATTATGATTCTTTTGCACGTTCAAAACCATTAATTAAAGATACTTTTTTTGATACGTTGAGTTGCTTCAGGTGCTGTTTAATAAAAAATGAATCGAAAAATTATACATATCGACATGGATGCGTTTTATGCTTCGGTGGAGCAGCGGGACAATCCTGCTTTGCGAGGAAAACCGGTGGCAGTCGGTGGCATAAAACGTGGTGTGGTAGCTTCGGCCAGTTATGAGGCTCGACAGTTTGGCGTGCGGTCAGCGATGCCGAGTCGAACCGCCTTGCGAAAATGTCCACATTTGCAGTTTGTGCGATCGAGGTTTGATGTGTATCGGGAAGTATCACAGCAAATTCGAGCGATTTTTTTTGAATATACGGATTTAGTAGAGCCTTTGTCGCTTGACGAAGCCTACTTAGATGTGACGGAAAATAAAAAAGCGCTATTTTCTGCTATTCTCATCGCTCGACAAATTCGACAAAAGATTGAAGCACAAACGCAATTGACCGCTTCGGCTGGAGTTTCTGTCAATAAATTTGTCGCTAAAGTCGCTTCTGATATTAATAAACCGAATGGAATAAAAGTAATTTTACCCGATGAGGTTGTGCCATTTTTAGAAACTTTAGAAATCGAAAAATTTCATGGAATCGGTAAAGTAACCGCCAGTAAAATGAAGCGGTTAGGGATTCATAATGGCTATGACTTGAAACAGTGGTCAGAAATTGATTTGGTCAAACGTTTCGGAAAAACTGGTCGCTATTTTTATAAAATAGTAAGAGGTGAAGATAATCGTGAGGTAAATCCAAATCGCATTCGAAAATCTATCGGAGCAGAACGAACTTTCAGTGAGGATATTTTTAAGGTTGATGAGTTATTTGAAAAGCTACAAGCAATTGGCGAGAAATTATTCCGAACCATTGAAAAAACACAAAATTATGGTCGAACGATTACGATAAAAATCAAATTTTCAGATTTTCAAATTATGACTCGAAGCAAAACCGTCAATCGGGACATCACTCGACAGGAGGACTTAATGGCTATCGTTCGAGAGTTATTGTATCAAAATATGGAAAATGGCGTAGGTGTCCGGTTGTTGGGTATTTCTGTATCAAATCTTCGACGAGAAGAAGAGCATTTACCGAGACAATTAGAGTTTGATTTTTGGTAAATCGTAGGGCAAACGGCCATGCCTTTGCTGATATATCATGATTGAAAAAACACATCGGCAAAGACGTGGCCGTTTGCCCTACTGTTAGTACTGATACTCAAACGCACCGATGTCTGGCGTCGTCGCATCACGCATATTTTCATCTTTATCTTGTGTAATTGGATTGTTTTGTAAATCATTGATTGGAATCCCTCGTTCTTCAACAGGCGACAACGTATCTGGTCGATAATTATAGTCGTAAATATCAATAAAAAGCGGGTCGGAGTTGATCACACAATTATTACAATTATCAAAAACAAGGTTGTTCTCCGGTTCAGCCTGATCGAGTTTAATTAAACAATTATCCATTGTAAAGTTGAAATTCCCTGAATCTGTCCTGTCAAAAGTTGTGATTTCATTGGCACGAGAACCGTAAATGACGCAGTTTCTAAAATTAGCGTTAAGCGGATATTCGTCGTACTCTTGACAAAACTCATCAAAACAAAGCACATTTGTCATACGTAAGGCCGGCGAAGAGTGTGAAATACTCACAGCCGCTGAAATTGTCGTAATGGTGCAATAATTAAAATCATAGTTTCCACCATATTCTAATTGAACATTATTACCATTATTGCTACTAAAGAAAACACAATTTTCTGCATAAATCGTTGAATGAATGCCTAAAATATTGCTACTATTTGTGTTATGAATTTCAGAATTTTTAATCGTCAAATCAGCAGCAGAATCGACTCGAACACCAACAATAGAATTACGAATCGTCGTGTAATTTATTTCATTGCCAGTTGAGTTTTGACTAATCAAAATACCTGCCCATTGCCCTGGTTCATCATCATAAAACGGCTCTAACCTATCGCCTCGAATCGTAACTGGATTATCTTTCGTACCGTTTGATTTTATTGTTCCATTTTCTGTAATAATAATAATTCCATCGCTACGAGAAGCTGTATCTCCAACACTTACAATACCACCGTGTACATAAATTTCGCAGCCAGGCGGCAAGACCAGATTGCATTCATCCACGAATAAAACGCCATAAATCACATAAGGCTTGACATCGTCAAAAACGAAATCTTGAAAGTTACAACTCAAAACAGCACCGCCACCTTTTGCACCAATATAATTAACATTTTGTCCCCACGCATCCAAGGTTACGGTTTGTAAATTACCGTTCGTCTCAAAATGAACAGCGTCCGTAATTACGTAAGGATTCGTCAAATCATTCGGATCAACGGTGACTTCAGCAAAAATATAAATGCTATCATTTGGCGGAACGGTTACGTCAGTCAATACATTTCCAGTCGTTCCGTCAATATTCAAACGAAAGGCATCTCCTGCCCTTCCTTCAAGTTCTATTTTAGAAATATTGACCGTTTCATCGTTTGGATTATAGACTTTAAAGCTACGAGTCGCTGAGCCAATTGCCGTAAAAATCGTATCAAAAGTCAAGGTATCGACCGAAAATTCTAACCTCGCACTCGGATCAACAGAAATACTGTCATCATTACAAGATTGAGTCATCACGCCAACGCCAAATAACACGATTATTACGTAAAAATAAATTCTATTCGTCATTTTTTTATTTCTTGAAACCTGACAGATTTTAAAATCTATCAGGTTTATGTCCGGTAAAAACTATAAACGCACAAACGTTTCAAAAAGCGGTCAAAAATAGGAAAAAGGGTTGAGTTGAGAATAGAATCAAGGCCCAAGATGTATTTTGTTAATTTTTCTGATACATTTTAAACTTCATAATACCGATACGTTGCAAAAAATGCTTCACAGAAACGCCCAGAACGCCTAAACCATATTTCGCACTTCGTTGAAAATTGATAGAAGAGGCTTCTTCAAAATACTTCGTTGGACAGGTAACTTCTCCTATCGGAAAACCTGCATAAATCACTTGCGAAAGCATTTGATTA
>CBFIHR010000049.1:0-34426 GCA_965662365.1 Saprospiraceae bacterium | reverse complement strand
ATATGGGCTTTATTTTGAGTAAGTTCTTTGTTCCAAATTGGAGCAAGGAACTTACCCGAGTAAAAAGCGTCCTCCAAGTTGGAGCAAGGAACTTACCCGAGTAAAAAGCGTCCTCCAAGTTGGAGCAAGGAACTTACCCGAGTAAGAAGGTCGCACAGTTTTGCGACAAGGATTTTACCCGAATAAAAAGTGTCCGCTGATTTGGAACAAAAGATTTATTCATTTAACTTGACTATCATTCTATTTAATAAAACTTACAAGTACCATCTTATAGGTTTTCATCATGGTATTTTTTAACATTTAAAATAAATAAAAATGCTTCCTACGGTTAGAATTACAAAATTGAGTAATGGCGAATTTGTCGCTTTTATCACGGATGTTGTGGCTTTGTTTAATCGAACGCCTCAAGCGACTTTAACCCCGTTTCTGACACCTCTGGCAGATGCGTTGACGGACTTGGATAAAGCCTATAAAATAGAACAAGGCAATTTATTGACTAAAGATATTCAAGCGTTGGACAAACGCCGTGATGAGGCGATAAAGGGGATAAGAAAAGTGGCTGGTGGTTTTTTGCATCATTTTGATGAGGCTACCCGAACGGCTGCGGAGTTGATTATCCGAAGTATGAATAAGTATGATAAACGAATTGATAAATTAAACTATCAAGAGGAAACGGCTACGGTGACGAGTCTGTTGAATGATTGGATAAATGACACGACCTTGAGTGATGCGATCACGGCATTGAGTTTTCAAACATGGCAGCAGGAGTTGGCTGCGGCAAATACGGCTTTTGGTAATACTTACTTGGATAGGGTCGAAGATGATGCGATCAGGCAACTGGTGCCTGTATCTAAGCAGCGAGACGGTGTGACGGATTTATATAAAAATTTGGAACGTAAAACAACGGCTTATGCGGAGATTGATGAAGCGACTTATGGCGTTTTGATCAAAGGGTTAAGTGGCTTGATTGATAAATATAATGCGTTGTAGTTTTTGTTTTTGAAAAGTTGATTCGATTTTAATAATTTTTATTTAGCGAATATAGTGTGTATAAACTGTATTTTTTGATGCTTTTTTGTTTCAAATAATACCGTCAATGCACACTATTTTTTTGGGTCAGTCAATTGTTTTAACTGATGTATTTATTTTAAAATACGACTTTTGTTTTTTAAGACTCGTTATACGGGCGACGACTGGCAATCGAGCGACCTAAAGTCAATTCATCTGCATATTCTAACTCGCCACCAAACGAAATTCCTCGGGCTAATGTGGAAATTTTGATGCTATTATCTGTTAATTTTTTGGAAATATAGTAAATCGTCGTGTCCCCTTCGATCGTTGGGCTGACCGCCATAATGATTTCTTTAATTTCGCCTTTATCTATCCGACTCATTAAAGAGGTAATCTCCAAATCGTTTGGGCTGATGCCTTCAATCGGAGAAATCACGCCCCCGAGGACGTGATACAAGCCATTGTATTGGCCCGTGCTTTCGATGGCCATTACATCTTTGATGCCTTCAACGACACAAACCAGGCTTCTATCTCGGCGGTGACTTTCACAGATGGTACACAATTCTGCATCAGAAATATTAAAACACTCTCTACAAAATTTGATGTGTTTCCGCATTTTAATAATCGATTCGGTAAAGTCTTTAGCGTAGTTTTCCTCTTGTGTCAAGACGTGTAACGCTAATCGTAACGCTGTTTTCTTTCCGATTCCTGGCAATGATGCGAAAGCATTCACTGCCTCTTCTAATAATTTTGATGATAAATTCAATTCAATATATACTTAAATTGCTATATTGTTATATTGTGAAACCGTTTGTAGTAAATGGTTTGACCGTTTAACAATCTAACAATAGTGTTAGACACCTTTATTATTTTTCGTTCTCCAAAATGATATAATCATACGCAAAGGCAAGATGATACCTGCAATCGTTGCTCCTGTGCTAAAGAATACAAATTCACTTCGGATATACTGTAACAATCCTGTTCTTTCATCATCTGAAAGCGGTTTTTTCAACAATTCCATAAACGCATCATAACCGCTATTATCTAAATACGTTTGAAAGTTATTCATATTCTGAATCAGATGAAATACTAAAGGTATGGCTATGACTAACAATATAAGGCGTACAATGGTGGATTTTGAAAATAAAGCGTATTGCCAAAGAAATATATAACGAGTGTAGGTCACAAAGACAACGATAGCCAGACCGTTTCTCCATAAAAATGGAAAGTTATTAAAATTGTTATAAATAGGATACAACACACCGACACATGAGATGATGGTCACGATCCAAAATACAATTTCTAACGTTATCCCTAATTTTTTCTGTTGTTCCATTCAACTAAATGATCTATAAAAGGTAATAAGTAATAAAGCTGTTATTAATTATTATCTAATTTTGTATTGAAAACTATTAAAACTATAATTGCTTAACTCGGTTCAAAGGTAAGCCCTAATGATTGAAATTCTGCTATAATTTAATAATTAGATACTTCGCTATATTCAAAAAAGGTTACATCAAAAAAGGCTTTCTCAAATCAACGAGAAAGCCTTTTGTATATCCTATGAACGCTCAGTGTGTTTCACTGTAATCGGTTGCACTACACTAACGATACATAACGTACTTCACTGCTTTAATCACTCTTTCAGGATTTGGCATATATGCTTCGACCAAAGTCGGTGCATAAGGCATCGGAGTGTCCGCACCGTTGATGCGTAAAACAGGAGCATCTAAGTAATCAAATCCGTACTGTTGAACCTGAAAGGCAACTTCTGCAGAAACACCAGCGAACGGCCAAGCCTCGTCAATTACAACGATACGATTTGTTTTCTTAACAGATTCTATAATTGTGTGATGGTCTAACGGACGAATTGTACGCAAGTCAACGACCTCAGCAGAGATTCCTTCTTTAGCTAACTCATCAGCAGCAGCTAAAGCGACCTTTACCATTTTGTTATAAGCAACGATAGTGACATCAACCCCTTCTCGTTTTACGTCAGCTTTTCCGATAGGAATTAAGTATTCCTCTTCAGGTACTTCTCCTACGTCACCATACATCACTTCTGACTCCATAAAGCAAACCACATCTTCATCACGGATTGCTGATTTCATCAAACCTTTCGCATCGTAAGGTGTCGTTACGGAAACAACTTTACAACCAGGTGTATTGGCCATCCAGCTCTCGAACATTTGAGAGTGCTGCTGTGCTAACTGCCCTGCTGACCCTGAAGGCCCACGGAATACAATCGGACAGTGAAACTGCCCTGCTGACATACTGTGAAATTTTACGGCGTGATTCACGATTTGGTCAAATGCCAAAATAGCAAAGTTCCAAGTCATAAATTCTACAATCGGACGTAAGCCGTTCATCGCTGCACCGACTCCGATTCCTGCAAAACCTAACTCAGCAATCGGTGTATCAATTACACGCTTTGCACCAAACTCGTCCAACATTCCTTTAGAAACCTTGTAAGCACCATTATATTGAGCAACTTCTTCACCCATTAAAAATACGTTCTCATCACGACGCATTTCCTCTGACATTGCCTCACGAAGGGCATCACGTAATGCTATTTTTCTTGCCATTTTATGAAGTTAAATCCGATTATTCAATTTCAATCCTTTGAAAATTTCATATTAAAAAAGGAATAAAATTATAATCTATCAAATTTTGCGAAAATTCGCTTTAGTTTTTTTGATTAATCCGAAAATTAGGCTGCAAAAATATAGTATAAACGATTAATTACAAAATAGTTTTTAGGTATTCGTTCTTAGTCGCTGGTTTTTTAGCAATTCCGTTATATTTTAAACAGATTCTTGCTTTAATACACAATCCTATATTTAACGGTGTGTGTTTGATAAAGTCTTCTGCTGTCCGCCCTATCATTTTCACCAAATTTATGCAAGTCTTTATGATTTGAATCAAGATGACTGATAAGTTTTTGATCCGTTTTTAATCATTATTATAACTGTAAAAGAGCAGGAGTTTCATTTCACCTTAATGTATCAAGACTTGATTGCTTTCTGAACGTTCCAAAATTGTGAAAGACGGTACAAGGTTTTATTCAATGCTTAATTTTCGGAGTTGTACTCAATGTAAAAAGAGGTATAAACAACCGAATGATTATTTATACCTCTTTGTTAATAAATCTTAATTTAAAAGCTATTGCCTTGAAAAATTCTATTCAGGCTCAAATCCAAGAATAATATTGAATTTACCGTATTCTGTTAATCCTGCGTCTGGGCCTAAGTTTTTATCAAAACCGACACCGTAATCAAACCCTAATGTACCGAACATCGGTAAGAATACACGTAAACCAAGACCTGCCGCACGATTCAAATCTAACGGATTGTATTTTCTTAAATCATTCCAAGAGTTACCGCCTTCAAAGAAACCTAAGACATAAACTGTTGACATTGGATTTAAAGAAATCGGGTAACGCAACTCTAACGTAAATTTATTATACGCTGCTGCACCCCCTTGATTGTTTTCTACATTTGCTCGTAAGTCCAAGACATCATATCCTCTTAATGCGATAATATCTTTACCTTGAATACCTGCGAAGTTAGAAATACCATCTCCACCAAGCTCAAATCGCTCGAAAGGAATCGTTCCGATATCCTTGTTCCACGTTCCTAAAATACCAATTTTTGCAGCTGCACGGAATACTAATTTATCATATACTGGCGAGAACCATTCTGCGGTTACTTTCCACTTGTGATACTCCAACCATTTGAATTTTTCATCAACTGGCATGCTGGCATAATCCGTATTTTTATCTCTAAACCAAGAATAAGGAATAGAAGATTGAATACCTAATGTAAACCTTGCACCACTACGAGGGAAAATCGGATTATCAATAGAATTACGTGAGAATGTTTGATTGATGGCTAAGTTATTAAAACTACCCTTTGTAACCGGAACGCCATCGGCAGAGAAATCATTACGATTCTGAACATCGATATTTTGATAAGTAATCGAAGTATTAGAAACAAAATAATCATCTGGCCATTTCAAGCGGGTTCCGATACCAATCGAACCACCTGTAATCGCTAATGAACTTGGCTCGAAAGCTCCGTCAACAAGTACATCACCATTATAAAAACGAGTGTGATAAGCTGCTAAAGTAAAGGAGTTAGGCTTTTTACCACCCAGCCAAGGTTCTGTAAACGAGAAGTTATAGGCTTGGTAAAACTGTCCGTTCGTCTGACCACGAAGCGATAAACGTTGACCGTCTCCTTGTGGCAACGGACTCCAAGTTTCTTTTTTGCCTAAATTACGCAGCGAGAAGTTGTTAAATGTGACTCCTAACGTACCGATAACGCCTCGACCAAGTCCACCCCAACCAGCAGATAACTCTAACTGATCTGATGATTTTTCAACGACGGAATATTCAATATCAACCGTTCCATTTTGCGGATTGACAGGCGTGTTGATGCCTAACTGCTCTGGGTCAAAATAGCCCAAGTTGGTAATCTGACGTTGCGAACGAATAATATCCGAACGACTAAATTTTTGACCAGGCTTTGTACGCAATTCACGACGAATTACTTCCTCATGCGTTCTATCGTTACCTGTGATAGTCACATTATTAATCGTCGCTTGTGGCCCTTCATAAATACGAATTTCTAAATCAACAGAATCATTCGTAATAGACACTTCTGTCGGGACAACTTGGAAAAATAAATAACCATTATCCATATATTGCGAGGTAACATCACGACTGTCCTCACTAAATTGTAATCGTTGATCTAATAGACCTTGATTATAAACATCTCCTTTCGAAATAGCTAACAACTGCGTCAACGTCTCATCTGAATAAATAGAATTTCCTTTCCAGGTAATATTTCTAAATACATATTGACCACCTTCATCAATCGTGATTTTTAGGATCATATCCTCCCCTTCTTCATCACGATAAACAGTATCACTGACAATCTTCGCATCACGATAACCTAAAGTGTTGTAATAACCAATAATTGTTTTTTTGTCTGTTTCATAGTCGGCTTCTACCAATTTTGATGACGAGAAAATTTTCTTTTTCCAAGACGTATTTTCCATTTGCTTACGCAATTTTCTATCAATAACATTATCATTTCCTTCGAAGATGATGTCAGCGATTTTCACTCTTTCTCCTCTATGAACATCAAAAATCAACCGAATACTATTCTGAAACAACGAATCAGGAACTTCTTCAACCGTTGTCGAAACGTCTAAATAACCTTTAGATATAAAAAAGTTATTAATAGCATTGACCGCATTTAACTTTATACTTTCAGTGACAATTGCCCCTTTTAATAAATAACGATCAACCTCGGTGTTTAAGTCATCGTGGTAAGATTTCTTGATTGTTTTGTAAGAATATCGAGATAATTTCGCCCGTTCTTTCACCCTGATTTCTAAAAAGACCACATCTTCGATACGCTTGCTAATCACGACCTTTACATCTGTAAATAAGCGTAAACGCCACAAAGACTTAATAGCCTTCGAAACATCGGGACCAGGAATTTTTATTGTCTTCCCAACGGTCAGCCCCGAAATTGCAATAATTGCATTTTCGTCAGTATTTTCATTTCCTGCAACCACAATTCCACCTATCTCGAACTCATTATCCGCCGTATAATCAACAGTAGGTTTTTGGGCAAAGCCAATAGTCGCAATAGTTGTAAGAAATATGATACTTAAAAGTACTCGTTTCATGTATTTAATAAATTTTATCAGGCAGATTGTTAGATGAAAATTGATAACGAAAAATAGCCTGTCCCGGAAAGTCGGGGATAATTAGAGGTTTTCTTATAAATAATTATCAATTATTCATTATCCATTATTAAGGTTTGCCTTTTTCCTATTTTAAAGTTACTGAACGGCTTTTTTTTTCCGTTCGCTGCTATTTTTTTTTATTTTAATAATTCCAGTTTATTAAAAAGTGTAAGATGAACCATTTAATTATGAACAAATAGTTCCTTTTTTGAGGCATCAATCAACTGCCTCCGCACTACAAACAGTTTATTGAAGCTGTTCGCTTGTTTTCCCAAAACGACGCTCTCGATTTTGAAAATTCAGAATTGCTTCATAAAAATGTTCTCTATGAAAATCCGGCCAGAACACGGGCGTGAAATACAATTCGGCGTAAGCCAACTGCCACAATAAGAAGTTGCTGATACGAGTTTCGCCACTGGTCCGAATCATCAACTCTGGGTCAGGAAAGCCGGCGGTACTTAAAGCATTATCAAAATGTTGATTTTCAATCGCATTGATCTCCAAGTCGCCATTTTTCACATCCGTAGCGATAGACTTTACCGCCTCGATGATTTCCCATTTTGCACTATAATTCAATGCCAAAGTTAGCGTCATGCGTTTGTTATTTTTCGTCTTATCAATCGCCTCTAATAACTCTCTATAACACTGACTCGGCAACTCTTTTAGCTCACCGATTGCATTGAGTTTCACATCATTATCCATCAATGTTTTGATTTCATTGCGAATTGTATTGACTAAAAGTGTCATCAAGGCATTGACCTCGAACTTAGGACGCCCCCAGTTTTCTGTCGAAAATGCGTATAATGTTAAATATTCAATACCTAATTCGGCGGCTGCTTCTGTTACCTCACGTACGGACTTTACACCACTTCGATGACCAAACACACGAGGTTTTCCCTTTTGTTTTGCCCATCTTCCGTTACCATCCATAATGACCGCAATGTGTCGAGGTAGCCTATTCGTATCTATTTGATTTTTCAAATCCATGCTTCACAATCAAACTTTTCCTAGAGAATTTTATTGAAATATGACCTCAGATTGCTCATATTTTAAAACCTTTTTCAAAAAACGCTGCAAGTTACGAAAAGAATTAGTTAATTTTTGGGATTACAAGCGATTGATATTATACTTGTCTATCTATTGCTAATTTTAACTTATTTATTACAAGTTAGAAATTTTAAGTAAAAGCTAATTCAAATTTTTAATAAAATTGGTTGTCGTTGAATGTTCTGTCAAGCGAATTTGACGGGTATAGACAAGCATTCGTCAACGATCACCCCCGAGAAGTCGGGATAAGCGTTAAATATTATGCAAACACCAGAACAAATATTCGCAGAACTTTTTATAGATATGAATAAAAGTGGCTTATGGTCAGACGCCAAAGCTATCGCAGATGCTATACCGACAAGCCCACCCAGAGCTATTCTGGAGAGTTACATAATTGAAAAAAAACAAGCCGACTTTGATTTATGGGCTTTCGCCAATCTGCACTTCGAGTTTCAGCAAGCCGGCGAGTCTGGTTTCAAAAGTGATACTTCAAAATCACCGCAGGCACATATCGAAACGCTTTGGGAAGTCTTGCAGCGTAAAGCCGACGAGCCTCAAGAAGGGAGTTCGCTCATTCCGCTACAACATCCGTACATCGTCCCTGGCGGACGGTTCAACGAGATTTATTATTGGGATTCTTACTTCACTATGTTGGGGTTACAAGTCAGTAATCGTACGGATTTGATAGAAGGAATGGTCAAAAACTTTGCCTACCTAATTGGTGAAGTTGGCTATATTCCAAATGGAAATAGAACCTATTTTATCGGTCGGTCACAGCCGCCTTTCTTTGCATTGATGGTCAGCCTTTTGGCTAAACAATTGGGAGATAGAATCTATGCAGATTACTTAATACCTTTAGAAAAGGAATATACTTTTTGGATGAACGAACAACACGATTTGTCCAGAAATAAAAAAGCCTTAAGCCGAGTCGTCAGGGTGAATAATGGTGTACTAAATCGCTACTGGGACGACTCCGACTCGCCTCGACCAGAAATGTATATCAATGACCTCGAAACAGCAGAAGCGACTGACCGAGAACCGAAACAACTCTTTCGAGATTTACGGGCAGCGTGTGAGTCAGGTTGGGATTTTTCGAGTCGTTGGTTACGAGATCCACAAGATTTGTCAACAATTCACACATCTGAAATCATGCCGATTGATTTGAATTGTTTGTTGTACTTTTTGGAAATAACATTGGCTAAAGCCAACCGACAAGCAGGAAATACCGGCAAACGCAGACAATATGATAGCAAAGTGAATATTCGTAAAAACTTAATTTTAGAATATTTTTGGAATGAAGAAAATGGCTTTTTCATGGATTACGATTTTGTCAAAAAAGCCCATAAAGACGTTTACTCTTTGGCGGCGATGTTTCCATTGTTTTTTGAGATTGCAACAGAAGAACAAGCGGAGAAAGTTGCTCATAAGATCAAACGAGAATTTGTCAAGGCAGGTGGCGTGATTTCAACTACACTGACGACCGAACAGCAATGGGACGCACCAAATGGCTGGGCACCTCTACAATGGGTAACAATTCAAGGTTTACGCAATTATGGTTACTATGACTTAGCGGACCTTATCAAAGATCGCTGGGTGAGCTTGAATACTAAAATTTATAAATCAACAGGGAAAATGTTAGAAAAATATAATGTTGTCGATATTGATTTAGCGACCGGTGGCGGCGAATATCCTGTTCAAGATGGTTTTGGTTGGACAAATGGCGTTTTGTTGAAGTTACTATCGGAGTAGAGTTATTTATTATAATCAATAAAAAACAAAAGGTCGAACGCTTCAGAAACGTTCGACCTTATCTATTTATGTATCCTACAGATATCAGGTGAAGTGAATACTCCACGCTTTATACTTATGATAATCCCATTCCGTTAAATGTCTCCATTACTTTCGCAACGTGTTCTGCAGAATTATTCAATAAAGCCATTTCGTCTTCGTTCAATTGTAATTCAATCAATTGTTCGATTCCGTTCTTACCTAATTTTACAGGAACACCTAAAAACATATCGTTGATGCCATATTCTCCTTCTAATAAAGCACAACAAGGGAAGATACGATTGTCATCTTTTACGATAGATTCTACCATTTGAGCAGCAGCAGCACCAGGTGCGTACCAAGCAGAAGTTCCCATTAATTTCACTAATTCGCCACCACCTTTTTTCGTGCGTTCAACGATAGCGTCTAATTTTTCAGCGTCAATCAACTCCGTTACAGGAATACCTGCAACTGTTGTATAACGTGGTAAAGGAACCATTGTGTCTCCGTGTCCACCCATCAATACCGCTTGCAAATCTTTAGGCGAAACGTTTAATTCTGTTGCTAAGAATGCACGGTAACGAGCCGTATCCAAAATCCCAGCCATACCGAAAACTCTTGATTTATCTAAACCAGAAGCTTTGAATGCCGCATAAGTCATTACATCTAAAGGATTAGATACAATAATGATGATTGGGTTTTCAGAATGCTCTAAAATAGATTTCGTGACAGAGGTAACAATTTTTGCATTCGTAGAGATTAAATCATCACGACTCATACCTGGACGGCGAGGAATACCAGCAGTAATTACAACGATGTCAGAACCTGCAGTATCTGCATAATCATCAGTACCTGTCAAGGTAGTACTGTAGTAATCAATCGGTGCTTGTTGCCAAGAGTCCAATGCTTTACCTTTTGCAAAATCACCTTTAAGGTCTAATAAAACAACTTCTTTTACGATGTCTTTATGTGCTAAAACATTTGCAACTGTTGCTCCTACATTACCAGCTCCAACTACGGTTACTTTACTCATTACTTATATTTTTTTAGTTATTAATGTTGAAAGTGAAATTTTAAACGTTTTGAGTAAACATTAAATAAGAAAATGATAAACCTCATCGTCTAAATTTCTAATTTAATGCGTTCAACTTCGAAAAGTTGCACAAATGTAAGTGAAAATTCGCTTATATAGGATATTCTACACACTTTTTTAATGGATAGTGATGTGTATCATTTTTTAATTATCGACGGCTATCACTAAACCTGAGCGTTTATTTAAGCGTTTATTAAGTTGTTTTAACAATTAATGACTGGTTTTCGACCGTTTTCAGAATATTTTTTTGCTAATTTTGCATAAACTTAAAAATACACATTTTATGAAGCAAACATTTAACATTTTAGTTGTCCTAATGCTATGTTTACCAATATTTGTATCGGCACAAAACGATGAGCCAGTAAAAGCGGAAAAACAAGTATGTGGGACAGAGTTTACACCAGCAATGGAAGCACGTTTATTGCAGAATATAGCAACTGCAAAACGTATGAATCTTTCGAATGAAAGCAGAACAACGACTTACGTAAAAATGAAATTTCACCTATTAGCCAATAATGATGGTACAGGAAGAATCTCAAAATCAAAGATTTTTGAGGCACTTTGTCGCTTGAATCAAAATTATGCAGACCAAAATATTGTATTTTACTTAGCCGGGATGTATGATATGAACAACACAGTCGTCAATACACATAGTAATGTATCAGCAGCTCAATTTCAAATGAGTATTCGTAAGAATCAACATAATGATGCCATTAATGTATTCGTTTGTAACTCTATCAGTACAAGTAGCGGATCGCCAGGAATAACTTTAGGATACTACTCTCCTACTTACGATATCCTCGTTATGCGTGCTAACCAAATGAACTCAACTTCAGCAACACTGACACACGAAGCAGGACACTTCTTCTCTTTACCACATCCATTCAATGGCTGGGAAGGAACGGATTATCACGCTAACTTCAGTGCTTCAAATCCACCTCCAGCAAGTGTCGGCGGAAACTTAGTAGAATTAGCAGATGGTAGTAATTGTAGTACAGCAGGCGATTATTTCTGTGATACAGAAGCTGATTATAACTTAGGCTTTGGCTGGACTACATGTAACTACAATAATGGTGCAGTCGATCCGACTGGTGCTTTGGTAGATCCTGATGAGACATTGTATATGGGTTACTTTAGTGATGTTTGCCAAAATAAATTTTCAACAGACCAAAAAGGAGCAATTGCAGCTGATTTAACACATTTTTCACGTAATTATGTGAAAGGCACTCCTAACTCTACCGTGCAAATAACAACAGCCGCTAATTTGACAGCTCCAGGTAACAATGCAACCACACAATTTTTTGATGAAGTATATTTAAATTGGGATGATATGCCGAATGCTACTCAATATTATATTGAGATCAACCGCTCGCCTCAATTTACTAGTCAATTGATGATTGACGAAGTATTAGTAACGAACTCTAATTATGTTGTGACCAACTTAACAGCAAATACAGATTATTACTGGAGAGTCAAAGCCTTCAATGAAGTATCGGCCTGTAATAGTTTCTCTACTGCAAGTAAATTTACAACAAGTAGTTTTCCTGTTTCTACAAAGGAAGCCTTAGCAATAACAACTATATCTTTGCGTCCTAACGTAACAGAAAAAGGGCAGTTTGTTAACTTAAACGTACAAACAGAATCAAAAATTGATGCGACAATTCGTATTGTAAATGTGAATGGTCAAGTTATGAAAAACATTGAAAATGTTACTTTTCAAGCAGGAACACACATTCATCAAATCGAAACAGCAGGTTTAGCACCAGGTGTTTATATTGTGAATATGCAAACCGTAAATGGTCAAATCAATGAGCGATTATTGATTACAAATTAAAACTTACTTAAACGATTAAATAAGAATATTCCGAAAAGCCGACTTTTAATAAGGTCGGCTTTTTGTGTTTAAACGCTTTTCGTTATTTTTAGATTTTCAATAACCATAATATAATGTATTAATTATGAAAAAACACTTACTTACCGCTTTATTAATGAGTTTTTCTATACTGCTCCTGGCACAACAAAAGCCAATTCCAACGGAATTTTATCCTTGTGGAACAGCACCAGTAAAATCTGAATGGCTAAAACGCTATCAAGCAAATCCAGCTGCGTATAGCCAGTATGCTCGTAACCAAACAACATTGTACCCTGCAATGACCTTACACATTGTTGGAACTGACAACGGGACAGGATATATTGATTACATGAAGTTATTAGATGGTTTTTGTGGTTTAAATACAGACATGGCACAAGCTGACATTCACTTTTTTATACATGGTGATATTTTGTTTATTGATAGCTCGGGTTGGTACAATCACGGAACAGTCTTAGAAGGAGCAGATATGATGTTTGCGAATAATATTGATAGCACCATGAACTGTTATATCGTTGCAAATCCAGCCGGAAATGCCGGTTATAACTTACCGTATGCCGGTATTGCATTGACAAAAAATGCAGCCGGAAGTGCAAGTAGTAATACTTGGGCTCATGAAGTTGGTCATAACTTATCGATTCAACATCCATTCTTGGGCTGGGAGGGCAATACGTACAGTTATAACAATCCAACACCAACAACAGTAACTTATGATTATACGTATTTTAAAGATAGTTTGATTACGGATACAACAATTATTGATACGGCTTTCGTCGAGTTAGTTGATGGCAGTAATTGTACGTTTGCGGCAGATGGTTTTTGTGATACACCACCAGATTATTTAGCTATTGGAGGCTGGAACTGTAATGCACAAGGCTTAAGTACTATTTTACAAAAAGACCCGAATGGTGTTGACTTTCGTTCAGACGGAACAAACATTATGACTTACGCCAATGATGCTTGTGGAGCTAACTTTACACCTGAACAAATCGCTGCAATGCGAGCTTATTTACAAACAGAACGTTCCTATTATTTAGGTGTTGATACGAATCCAATGATTACTCCAATTAATGCTGTGCCAAACTTGACAAGTCCAGTAGCAAACGCCATTGAACAATTCAATTTTGTGGAGTTAGAATGGAATACGGTACCCAATGCAACACATTATGTAGTACAAATAAGTCGTTTTGCTTCATTTACTCTTTTAGAATACAATGAAATTGTTACCGATACGACCGCATTGATTACAACACTTCAAAATCAAAGAGATTACTATTGGAGAGTTCGACCATTTAACCAAGGTTATACTTGTACACAAACTTCTCCAGTAGAAACTTTTCAGACAGAAGACTTAGTTCGTACACAAAATATCGAAAGTATCGAACAATTCGGTATTTATCCAACAATTGTTGAAAATGGTCAAAACTTAACGATTGAAATCGCAACACGTAAAAGTTTCGACGCTCAATTACGCATTTTCAATATCGCAGGACAACAAGTATTGGCTCAACCATTTAATGTAAATGTTGGTGAAAATCGAGAAATTATCACTTTACCAAATCTTACAGGTGGCACTTACATCGTTCAGATTCAGACAGAAGAAGGTATGATTAATGAAAAAATTGTAGTCTATTGATACGTACTGCTAAATGATTAAAATCAAAAGAGCAGACACTTCAAAGAATGTCTGCTCTTTATATTTATAATTATAAATTAAATAATTTGTCAAAATTATTTAACTCTAATCGCCTGACAAGTACGATAATAATCTTAATAACTCAAAGTATAACCAGACTAAAGTCGCTAACAATGCAAACCCTGCAAACCATTCATAAGATTTTGGAGCTTGAGCTGCTACCCCTTTTTCGATCATATCAAAATCTAATAATAGATTCAAAGAAGCAACGACAACGATGACTAAACTAATACCAATACTCATTAAACTACCATCTCTCAAGTAAGGAAGAGAATCACCAGTAAATAAGCTGAAACCAAAAGAAACCAAGTAAAAAAGCATAATGCCGCCTGTTGCTGCGATAATGGCACTTCTTAACTTTTCCGTTACTTTAATAATCTGAAATCGGTACAATATTAACATCAATAATAAAACACAAATGGTCAAGCCAATCGCTTTGTAAACTATACCTTCGTAGCTCAATGCGTAACTTGCAGAAAGCCCTCCTAAAAATAAACCTTCTAACACAGCATACAACCAAGCTAATTGTGGCGCCCATTCTTGCTTGAAATAAAGAGCGATTGCAACACCAATTCCACCAAACAATCCACCATAAGTTAATACGACTGCTTGTGACGGATTCGTGAAGTACATACTCCAACTTATGGAGGCCGCTACCATTAAAATTCCAATTAATAATAAACTTTTATTAATTGTTCCCTGTAAAGTCATTGCAGACTCACTACCAACAAATGATCGTTCAGAAGCTATACTTCCGATTTTACTCATTATTGGATTTGCATTCCCAAATTTTTTTGCCATTTTTATTAATTTAGATCAAAAATTGAATAAATAAGTATTTTGCTAAAATATCTTAAAAACCAAAGACCCCTTGTCATCAATAATAAAATGATGATAACACAATACTTAATATTTCATTTTATTTACTGATAAAGGTAATTATTATTAGCGATAATTAAAACTAGAGTACAACACTTATAATCAAAAAGTTTTATAAGTTTTAGCAACTTAGTGATATTTTTGACTAAGACTTACCAATTATAGCTTGGAATTAACTATTTTTGAACAGTTGAATAAAATAGGTGAAAGTAAATTTTTTCGATACACCAACACATTATTACTTATTACCTACTACTTACTACCGATTACTGAATTTAGGAATGGCAAAGAAAAGAACATTAAAACACGAATTAAAGGCGGCGAAAACAGATACTCGTTATCGAAAATTATTAGGTTTACTGATGTTAATGATGGCGACTTACCTTTGTATAGCTTTTCTATCTTATCTATTTACATGGAAAGCAGACCAGAACATTGTCATGCATCAATCCGTCGGCTTTTTGTTTGAAACAGGCAAAAAAGTCGATAATATGCTGGGCCGATTAGGTGCAATGGTCTCACATCAATTTTTCTATAATTTATTTGGTATTTCTTCCTTTGTGTTTGTCTATTTATCAGGGATATTCGGTTGGCGATTAATGTCAGGACGTTCTCGAGAAGGTTTCTTAAAGTTGACAACTTATTTGTTGTTAGGAGTATTGTGGTCAGCTGTTTTTGTAGAGTTTTGGTTTGGAAGTTCTAAGTTTCCTGTCGGCGGTGCATTTGGTAATGCCGTTGAAGTTTGGTTACAAAATCTATTAGGTGTTGCAGGATTATTTATTTTATTTATCATTTCAATAGCAGGTTTTCTAATTTGGACAAATAAAGACGGCATCAAGTTTTCGAGTCCACAAGAAGTATGGTTTGAAATCCAGATTTTAATCGATAAATATGCACCGAATGCAATAAAAGACAGATTTCAACTATCAGAAAAAGCCAAAGATTACCGCACAGACAAGCAAAAAGAAGCCGCTACCCAAAAAGCAGAAATGGCTATGAAAGATGCAGCAGCCAAAGCGAAAGCAAAAGCCAAAGCGAAAGCTGAAAAAGAAGAACAACTCAAATCGGAAAATATAGCAACAGGTCAACAACTACAATTAGAATTAGGCGAAAACAGCATAAAACCTAAGACAAAACAGAAACCTGAAAGTATCAAAAAAGGGGACGATGCCCTCGAAATCGTGGAGGAGGTCAAAAAAACGGGTAACGAACCCGAACTCGCCATCACAGAAGATAATCAGCGTCATATAGAACCCTATGATCCAACCTTAGATTTGTCCTCTTATGAGCCGCCAATCATTGATTATTTAGAAACTTACGATGAGTTTAAAGCAGAAATTGACCGTTCAGAACTTGAAGCAAATAAGGATCAAATTATCGAAACCTTACTCAATTATAAGATTGAAATTATAAAAATTAAAGCAACAATTGGCCCAACGGTAACACTTTATGAAATTGTTCCTGCGCCTGGTGTTCGTATCTCTAAAATTAAAAACTTAGAAGACGATATTGCACTAAGTTTGGCTGCTTTAGGAATTCGGATTATCGCACCGATTCCCGGTAAAGGGACAATCGGTATCGAAGTTCCAAATAAGCAAAAACAGATTGTTGCCTTGCGTGATGTCTTAACCGTACCGAAGTTTACAGAAGCCAAAATGGATTTACCGATTGCTTTAGGAAAAACCATTTCAAATGAAGTCTTTGTAGCCGATTTGGCAAAAATGCCTCACTTGTTGATTGCGGGTGCAACCGGTCAAGGTAAATCAGTCGGTATTAATGTCGTTTTGATGTCATTGTTATACAAAAAACATCCGTCACAAGTTAAGCTGGTTTTAATTGATCCGAAAAAGGTAGAATTATCGCCTTATAGCAAAATCGAAAATCACTTTTTGGGCTATTTGCCAGATGCTCCCGAACCAATTGTTACAGAAACAGAAAAAGTCGTTGGCACTTTAAACTCATTGTGTATCGAGATGGAACAACGCTATGATTTGTTGAAAAAAGCACAAGTTCGTAACCTCAAAGAATATAATCAAAAGTTCGTTCAACGTCGTTTAAATCCTGAAAAAGGGCATAAGTTCATGCCTTACATCGTATTAGTCATTGATGAGTTTGCAGATTTGATTATGACGGCTGGTAAAGAAATTGAACTGCCGATTGGTCGTTTGGCACAGTTGGCTCGTGCGATTGGAATTCACTTGATTATTGCGACTCAACGACCTTCTGTCAATATTATTACCGGGGTAATTAAAGCGAATTTCCCAGCTCGAATCGCCTTCAAAGTCGCTTCAAAAATTGATTCAAGAACCATTTTAGACGGCAGTGGTGCCGAGCAATTAATCGGGCGAGGTGATATGTTATTATCCGTTGGTGGCAATATTATTCGTTTGCAATGTGCCTTTGTAGATACGCCAGAAGTCGAAAAAGTGATTAATCATATTGGAAGTCAGCAAGGGTATCCTATTCCATATTTGTTACCAGAATTTTCTACCAATGATGAAGAAATTGGAACAACAGGCGTGAAATATTCGGACTTAGACGAATATTTTGAAGATGCCGCCATGTTACTTGTCGAAAATCAACGTGGTTCTACTTCTTTGATTCAACGTCGATTAAAATTAGGATATAATCGTGCCGGTCGTATCATGGATCAAATGGAAGCAGTCGGTATTGTTGGCCCGAATTTAGGTAGCAAACCTCGTGAAGTCTTGATTTATGATATTGTTGAATTAGAACGTTATTTAGAGCAGTTGAAGAATATGTAGAGTGATAGATTGAAGTTAATAACCTTTTATTGACCTTAATCTATCATTTTCAAGAATTACAAATAATTGGAATAATCAATTTTTAACAAAACAAATCCTATACAATCTACTTCTTTACCGAATTTTATTAAAATTGTAAAACTATCTATTTAAAATTGGCATTTAATATAAATAAAATCAAAGATTTCCTATTTTTGATGATAGTAATACTTTCATAACGATATAACCAAAATAAAACAAAGCAATATGTCTGCAAATTTAGATACTGCAAAAACGCTTTTGGACTATTTCTACGAGTTTGAGAAAAGTAAAGCAAATGAGGTTTACCTAAGACAGCCAATTAATGGAAATTGGAAAACCTATACCTGGGCAGAAGTAGGGAATCAAGTACGCCGTATGGCGACCGCTTTGAAAGCGATGGACTTGCCGCCTAAAACACACATTGGGATTTTATCAAAAAACTGTGCACACTGGATAATGGCAGATTTGGCGATTATGATGAGTGGCAATGTTTCTGTACCGTTCTATGCAACCCTAACCGCAGAAAATTTAAAAGAGGTTTCGGAGCTAAGTCATATCAAAGTAATGTTTGTTGGTAAGTTAGAAACTTGGGAACAGCAGCAAACTGGTGTGTCCTCAGAAGTGAAATGTATTAGTTTTCCTCATCTGCCGGGCAACTCTAAAATAACAGGCTACCCGACCTGGGACGAATTAATCGCTCAGCACGAACCGATGACAACGGAATATTATCCAGCATTAGATGAATTATTTACGATCAAATACACCTCGGGTACAACAGGAACGCCAAAGGGTGTAATGCTAACTTATGGTTCGATCGCTCAGCTATTAGAAACAGAGCGTCAAACGAATATGTTGAAGTTATTCGAAGGTGACGAACATCGTTACTTCTCTTATTTGCCATTGAATCATATCGCTGAACGAAATATCGTAGAAGCAGCAAGCCTGGCGACTGGTGGCTCGATCTCGTTCGTAGAGTCTCAAGAAACTTTTATTCAGAATTTACAAGAAACTCGACCAAATATATTTTTAGCAGTGCCTCGTATTTGGACAAAACTACATTTGGGTCTTTTAACAAAAATGCCTCAATCTCGCCTGAATTTATTGCTGAAAATTCCTATAATTAATAATGTAATTCGTAAAAAAATAAAAACTGGTTTAGGATTAGATCAAGCCAAAATCTTATTGACAGGTGCTGCACCGATGCCAATACATTTATTAAATTGGTACAAAAAATTGGATATAACTATTCAAGAAGTTTATGGAATGACCGAAAACTGTGCAGGTTGTACATTGATGCCAGCAGATGGTATCAAACCTGGAACGGTCGGTAAGCCTTTGGGCAACGTTCAGATTCGTATTGACGAAGAAACGGGCGAAGTCCAAATGAAAGCTCCTTGGAATATGATCGGTTATTATGACGCAGAAGAAAAAACGAAGGAAGTACTTCGAGACGGCTGGGTGCATACCGGTGATCAAGGTGAAATCACGAAAGATGGTTACTTAAAACTGACTGGCCGTGTAAAAGATACTTTCAAAACAACGAAGGGAGAATACATTGTCCCAGCGCCAATAGAATGGAAATTTGCGAAGAATGAATACATTGAGCAAATTTGTATCGTTGGTTTAGGAATTCCGCAGCCGATCGCTTTGGTGAACCTTTCCGAGATCGGACAAGCGGCGGATAAGGCAGAAGTGACCGCAAGTTTCAATGAAATGTTAGAAACCATTAATCCTACAATGGAGTCGTATAATAGAGTGAAGAAAATTATTATTATGAGTGAATTGTGGAGTGTCGAAAATAATATTTTAACACCAACATTGAAAATCAAAAGAAACGTATTAGATAGACTGTACAGAGATCAGTTTCATGACTGGTTCGCAGAAGCGGATGCCGTACTTTGGAAATAAAAACGAGGTAAAAGAGATAAAAATTGATTATCAATAAGGTCGCTTCAATTATTTGGAGTGACCTTTTTATTTTAAGATTTGAAAACAAATTGAAATACGCTCATAGCCGCACACTTCAAGTTCAATAAAATCTGATTTCGACCGCTTTTCGATATACTTTTATAAAAATGTTGATACGATTTTCTCTTAACACAGCTGGCCATGATTAAGACCTTGACTCAAAATCAACATAAAATCATCCTTAGATGCAAAAGAAAGAAACCTATAAGATTTTGGATATCTTATAGGTTTCGCATCGTATTAATAAATTTCGCCTTTTGCAGATTTCATCGTATTCATCAATAAAGCTGTTACGGTCATTTGTCCAACGCCTCCGGGAACTGGCGTAATGAAACTTGACTTAGGTGCAACGCCATCAAAATCAACATCACCGACCAAGCGATAACCTCGTTTTCGACTTGCATCATCGACACGGTTGATTCCGACATCAATAATAACCGCTCCTTCTTTGACCATATCCGCTGTAATAAAATTCGGAATGCCAATCGCTGCAATAATAATATCCGCACGTAAAGTTTCCGCTTTTAGGTCTTTTGTTCGGCTATGTGTCAACGTCACAGTGCAGTTTCCGACTTTTGACTTTCTTGACATCAGGATACTCATCGGTGTCCCGACAATATTACTACGACCTACAACGACACAATTCTTACCTGAAGTTTCGATACCGTAACGTTCTAACATTACTAAAATTCCGTAAGGAGTAGCTGGAATGTAGCATGGCAAACCCTGTGACATTCTACCAAAATTCATTGGATGAAAACCGTCCACGTCTTTTTTAGGATCGATTGCCAAAGTCACTTTCGTTTCATCGATATGCTCCGGTAACGGCAATTGAACAATAAAACCATCAATATCAGCGTCATTATTCAACTGATCAATAATCTCTAATAATTCTGCTTCTGTCGTTTCAGCGTCTTTACGAATTAGGGTAGATTTGAAACCTATTTTCTCGCAAGAACGCACTTTATTCTTTACATAAACTTGGCTTGCAGGATTATCACCGACTAAAACAGCTGCTAAGTGCGGAATTTTTCCACCGTTCGCTGTTAAGTTTTCTACTTCTGCGGCCAACTCTGCTTTTATCGTTTTAGCAAGTACCTTACCATCAATTAATTGCATTTATCGTTTATTTTGATTTATCAATTTATAAAATAAATTTCAATAGAAAGTAATTCGAAAATTTCAATAGGCAAATTTACAAAAACTTGATCGAGTGCAGGAGGCTTTAAACTAAAAAAGTCTTTGAAGATTATCTCCAAAGACTTTGATTTTTTTGGTAGCGAGAGAGAGACTTGAACTCTCGACCTCAGGATTATGAATCCTGCGCTCTAACCAGCTGAGCTACCTCGCCATTATGCTACTTTTTCATTAAAGCGGTGCAAAGATACTATTTTTTTTAATTTAGTAAAATTTTTTATCAAAAAAAGATATTTTTTACTGCTATTTTAAGTAGAAATAAGGTTTCGCCAAAGTTTAAAACCTTTTCTACAAGTAACTTAAAATAGAAATTGCTTAAATTATTAAAATTTGTCTCCTTACCACCTTTTCTACCTGACCGTTCCGCAGAAATTTTCTAAGTAAAAAATCATAGCTCTATTAGAAAATGGACTTTCGGTCAATATATATTTAATTTACTTTTTCACTCCGTAATCGCCTGAAAAACGACATTTAGTCGAGCATCAATCGACTGCGACGGAATTGAACGATAATTTAATTTTAATAATAAATCAAAATCACCAGTTTCCATAATGATTTTTGAATCGGCCAGAGTCGGTACTAAGTCAATTTGATAGCCGATATTACTCGGAATCGGCTCCAAAAAAGCTATTTCTCGCTCCAATGTGCCATCTGTATTTGACATAAACAACCGCACTCGCTGCAAATCTTCGAAAGTAATATTTCCTGTAACATTCGTAATTCGGAATGCTCTCGGGACGATTTGCGTCACTTGTTCTTCTACGACACCATTATTATTAAGGAAGGATTCGTATTCGGTATCAAAGTTTGGCAACTGAAAAACATGCGTATCGAAAGTATTCAAGCCAGCAAAAATCTCGAACTCTCGGAAATAAGTCATTTCAAATCCAGGAGCTGTGTCGTCAGGATTACATTGAAAAAGACAAACACTTACAAGGATAATAATTCCAACTAATTTATTTCGCATACTCATAAAAAATTTGATTTTTCTAAAATAGTTCGTTTCTTTAATCAATGTTTCAAAAGGTAAAAATACTGTTAAATTGTTGAATTGTTATCGCTTCACTTATTGTTCTTGAAACAACCTAACAATTTAACAATAAACCACCAAAATATCGAAACAAGCGAAGCGACAACAATTTAATAATCAACAAATAAAATAATGGGAGAACAGAGAGTTTCGATGGTCAAAGACCAAAAACAAATGCAGCATTTTGTTAAAAATCTACTGCAAGATGTACAAGCGTTTGAGTATATGTTGGAGAATGACTGGTTTGAGGACGATATTGTCCGAATCGGTGCGGAGCAGGAGATGTGCCTCGTCGATAGTGCCTTCAAACCTGCCTTAAAGGCAATGGAAATATTAGATAATATGAAAGAGTACAGCTGGGTCGAGACCGAACTGGCTCAGTTTAACTTAGAATGTAACCTTACGCCTCGTGTTTTTGGTGGTAATAGCTTACGATTAATGGAGGAGGAACTCAAAGGGTACTTAAATATTATTAAAGAAAAAGCCAACGAAATTGATACCGAAATTCTACTCACAGGAATTTTACCAACTTTACGAAAATCTGATTTAGCATTTGAAAATCTAACGCCCAAAAAACGCTATAAAGCCCTGATGACAGCCTTGCGTGAAATGCGTGGAACCGATTATGACCTACGTTTTGAAGGCATTGATGAGTTACTAATCAAGCACGATTCCCCACTTTTAGAGGCTTGTAACACGAGTTTTCAAGTACATTTACAAATTCCTCCAAAGGAATTTGCGAAGATGTACAATATCGCTCAAGCGATAACGGCTCCCGTCATGGCCATCGCTGCAAACTCTCCAATTTTATTCAAAAAACGCCTATGGCACGAGTCAAGAATTGCACTCTTCCAACAATCCATCGATACACGAAACTCTTACTATCACTTGCGTGACCGTAGCCCACGGGTGACTTTCGGCAACGATTGGCTGAAAGAATCCATCATGGAAATCTATAAAGAAGACATTATGCGTTTCCGAGTCTTGATTGCTTCAGATATTCAGGAAAATGCACTGGAGGAAATTCAAAATGGTCGAGTACCGAAGTTGCGTGCCTTGAATGTTCACAACTCTACGGTTTATCGTTGGAATCGACCTTGTTTCGGTATTTCAGATAATGGCAAGCCACATTTACGCATCGAAAATCGGGTATTTTCTGCGGGTCCAACGGTAATGGACGAGATGGCTAACACCGCTTTTTGGTTAGGTTTAATGGCCGAAATTCCGCATCAATACAAGGATATTCGCCAACAGATGGAGTTTGAAGATGCTCGGGACAACTTCACCAAAGCGGCAAAATTCGGTATTGATAGTAAATTTACTTGGCTAAAAGATAAGAAAATTTCCGCTGTAGATTTGATTCAAAAAGAGTTGATTCCAACTGCAAAAGCGGGTTTGGAACGTCAAAATATAGACTCCAGCGACATTGACAATTACTTAGGGCTAATCGAAGAGAGAGCCAAAAGACACACGAACGGCGCCAGATGGATGTTGCGGACATACACGAAATTCGCCAAACAAACGACTAAAGATGAAGCGATTACGGCTTTGACCAATGCCATCACAAAAAATCAAGTCAGCGGCTTGCCTGTTCACGAATGGGAAATCCCCGAACTCTCTACCTTAGAAGACTACGAAATCGGTGATGTGACAGTAGAAGAGTTTATGGAAACCGATCTTTTCACGGTCGAACAGGATGATATTGTGGAATTAGTCGCTGATATTATGAATTGGCAAGACTTACGTTACATTGCCGTCGAAGATGATAAAGGTTCGTTGACAGGTTTAGTTTCTGCGACCAGTCTTTTGAAAGGCTTTGTTCGACCACCGATTGACGAAAAAGGTGCGGTTCTTTTAGTCAAAGATATTATGATTACCAATCCAATTACAATTAACTTAAAAGCCTCATTTATGGATGCGATGAAGGTGATTAAAAAACATAATATCGGCTGTTTGCCAGTCGTGCGAGATAGCGGAGAATTAGTCGGAATGATTACGGAAATGACGTTTTTCAAAATGTCGAAGCGGTTGTTGCAGCGTAAAAAGTAGAACCGAGCCTACCTGTATCGATAGGCTGAACTCGGTTTAGAAAACCATGTACTGGAACAGCGGACTACTTATTTTTTCATATAAAAGGTTGAATACTTTAGAAGTATTCGACCTTTTTATTTTTATTTAGTTCTGCTGATGCTGTTGCTTTAAAAATTAGGCTACCCACGTAGAGTTGGACATCATTGATTATCAATGATTTATAACTGATTGGATTTCAAGTTATTGTAAAAACCGTCTGCCGTCCACCGTTAGCCGTATAGCCGATTTTTTTTAATCTGTATCATCCGTCAAATCCGTGTTCCATTTAAAAATCATTCCTGAAAATAAACCCGTTTCACCCGTTCCGAGATATTCGTGAAAACCTCATACGGAATCGTTTTCAGCCTTTCGGCCAATGACTGAACCGTCAAATGTTGCCCAAAAATCTCCACTTCATCACCAACTTGAGCCTCTGGAATTTCCGAAATATCAATCATCGTCATATCCATACAAACATTCCCAATCACTTTTGCCGTTTTTCCATGCAAAAACACCTCTCCTACTCCATCACTCAACGCTCGACCAAAACCATCTGCGTAGCCGATTCCGATTGTTGCCGTTCGTATATTTTTCGTTGCTTTTCCGACTCGATTATAGCCGATTGTTTCGCCTTTTTTTATGTTTTTAACTTGAGAAATAGTCGTTTTGAGGGTACTTACATTTTGCAGCTTTCGCTGAATAATAGATTGTGCATCAATACCATACAAGCCAATTCCTAAGCGAACCATATCCATTTGAGCATCTGGAAATCGGGTAATTCCGCTTGAATTTAAAATATGTTGTAAAGGTTTATAAGTCAACATTTTAGACAATTCTTCGCATATTGTTTTCAAAGTCAAAATTTGGTGTTTTGTAAAATCATCATGTTCCGTTGCATCGCTTCCAGCAAGATGCGAAAACATAGATTTTATTCGCACATTTTTTATTCCTTTTATTCTTTTTTTCAACAATTCCAAATCAGATAACTCAAACCCCAAACGTTTCATTCCTGTATCAAATTTGAGATGAATCGGATAATTATTCAAATCTAAATTTGGATAAATTTTGCGCGTATTTTCTAAATTTTGAAGAAAAGCATCTAACAATTCAAAACTATAAATTTCTGGTTCTAAACGATTCAAAATCAACTGCTCAAAAGTGCCAATGTCAGGATTCAAAACCAAAATCGGCAAATGAACGCCAGCATTCCGAATCACAACCCCTTCGTCCGTGTAAGCCACCGCCAAATAATCCACGTTTTGATATTCCAAAAATCGAGCAACTTCACCGATGCCGCTACCGTAAGCCGAAGCCTTGACCATTGCCATGATTTTGGTTGTCGGTTTTACGAAGCTGCGATACACTCGCAAGTTATCCGCCAACGCATTGAGGTTAACTTCCAAAACCGCTTGATGTAGTTGTCGCTCCAAAACTTTGGCGATACGTTCAAACTCAAATGTTCTCGCTCCTTTTAATAAAATGCTTTCATTTTGAAAATCTGTGGATTTGAAATTGCGTAAAAAGTCGGCTGTTGATGGATAAAATTGAATTTGAATATCTTTATTTAAAAATGGCTCAATCGCCTGAATTTCCGTTCCAATTCCGATAAGTCGATTAATTTTTTTAAGATTCAAACGAGTCGCTACCGTTTGATATAAGTCGGCTTTCGCCAAACCGCTTTGTAGCATGTCCGATAAAATCAGCGTTCGTTTTGCATTCGTTTGTTGCTGAATCAAAAAGTCTAAAGCAATATTCAACGAGTTCAAATCCAAGCTATAACTATCGTCAATCAAAGTCGAATTATTCACAGCAGGTTTCAACGCTAAACGCAAGGCGACAGACGGCAATTGACGAAAGTCATCGTGTAAATCATTCGTTTCGTATCCCAAAACCAACATTGTCAACCAACAATTTACCGCATTTTCGATCGACGCTTTATCCGAATACGGAATTTCGATAAAAACCTTTTCATTTTTAAAAATACCTTCAATTTTAGTAAATCGCTGATGCGAAATATCCGTAATCGTTAAATCCGAATTTTCATTGTGAAATGACCAAGTGACAAGATTTTTATTCGTATATTTTTTATTCATAATCCTGTCAATTAATTCAAAATCAGAATTATAAATTATCGTTTTTGCATTTTGGAATAGCTTAGATTTTTCCTCTACTTTCTGCGTTCGACTTTCAAAACCTTCATCGTGAGCCGAGCCAATATTCGTAAAAATTCCAATCTCACAATCAATCAACAGCGCTAATTTTTCCATTTCACCAACGGTCGAAATTCCTGCTTCAAAAATTCCAATTTCATGCTGTTTTCGAATTTCCCAAATCGACAAAGGCACACCAATTTGGGAGTTATAAGACTTTGGATTACAAACGACTTTAGTCGGATTTTTTTTGGATAATAAGAAATTGAGCCATTCTTTTACAATTGTTTTCCCGTTACTTCCCGTTATTCCAATAGTCTGTAAATCAAATAGTTGCCGATGTTCTAACGCTACTTTTTGTAAATATTGCAACACATCCTCCACTTCCACAAATCGAGCATTGCCCTCCGAGGAATCCCCGAGGTTTCGGGACGCAGCGGGACAAGCGAAAGCCGAACTATCGAAACCTCGCTGCACGACAAACTCCCGAACACCTTGCTGATAAGCTTTTGCAATGAAATCATGTCCGTCTTTTTGTTCGCCTTTCAAGGCGAAAAAAATCGTCCGTTCGGGAATGACTAAACGCCGAGTATCGAATGCGAGGAACGGCTGACGGTGATTTTTAGTAGTTTTAGAGTTGTTAAACATTTAAAATTATTATATCGGAATAAAAATTCCTAAGATGAGCCACTTTAGTTTATTGTAGTAATTATTTCCGCCTCTACTGTTGATTGATTTTTTTAATGAAGCACGAATTTTTTCGGTTTGATTTTCAAGTTTTAATAAAATATTTTCATCTATATAACCAATTTTATGAGCGATATGTAATTGTGTAATCACTTCAGCAACAGAAACAGCAGCTCTTTGTATTTCGTTACACAGTCCATAATCTTTAGAAAAAGGTTCTTTGCTCGTGAAATGATAAATATTAGCAGACAGATTCACACTTTCTTGCCAAACTCGCAATTCTTTAAAATTTCCTATAAGCAATAATTTAAGAAGTTTTTAAAAAAATGACATTTAAAATTACCACAAAAAACAAAAATCTCAAAAAATTTTCCGTCAGCCGTTTACAAAAAAATCTGTTCCACATCAAACCAATTATCCACACGCTCAAAACGAGTTTCGTTCGTATTATGCGGAGCAGTGAACAAAATACCTTTGCCGTTAAAAGATTCCAAATTATAGGCATGATCATCAATCAAGTAGTCTGCATCAATGATGTATTTGTGGCCACAATAAACAACATTGCGAATGTCAATAAATGGAAAATATTGACGTAACCATTCGTATTTGGCGTTGTAAGAGTTCGGAAACGGTATAGCAGCGGTGACGATAAAGACTTCATACTTTTCGGTCAAGGCTTCAATTACCCGTTGACTCTCTGGTGCGACTTTCAAATCCCAAAAAAAATCTTTATGCTTTGAGTAAGCTCGAACGTGTTCATAATGCTCTTTCGGAACATAATGTGTCACATACTTGCCTTCAATGTCTGCTTTATTAATTTTTATCCCAAAATCCCGTTCGTACCAGTCAATTTTACGTTGTGAGGTGTCCGCCATCACGTCGTCCATATCTATTGCAATTCGTTCCATAGCCCTTTTTACAAAATTTGTAGTTAAAATAAATCCTAAAATTAAAAAACAAAAAAAGAACCATTCAGTTTTCCGAAATAAAAATGAGGTATTTCTGATTGTTAGAAATACCTCATTTTTTATAAAGATAAACTTGTAATTACTCCTGCGGAATTTTCACTTGATACACCTTGCGTTGACTATTTGTCAATTTACTACTAACCAACCACGGATTATATAATCGCAATTTACGAAGTGTCGTTCCGTTATCCACGGCAAATTGTGCTAAATCAGGAATTGACGAACTGACTTCAACCGTCTTGTAATTATTCAATGCTCTATAATATTGATTGACAATGATTCCATACTTTTCTCGATACTGCATAATTTCTTTGATAGACAAAATACGGAATATATAGTCCGAAGTTTCTTTACGTAACTCTAAGTCATAATAGTTCGTTGTTTGCTGATTTTCCATTTTTTTCTTCAAGCGACTCGCCCCAGTATTATAAGCTGCAGCAGCTATTGTCCAGCTTCCGAAGCGTTTATACTCTGCTTTCAAATGTTCACAAGCTGCACGAGTAGCCATTTCTAAGTTATTTCGTTCATCTACTTCCGAGTTGATTTCAAGACCAAATGCTTTGCCGGTCGAAGGCATAAACTGCCAAAGTCCTTGAGCCCCTGAGCTTGATGTCGCATTATACAATAAACTACTTTCGGCTACTGCCAAATATTTGAAATCGTCAGGAACACCTTCTTCTGCTAATATTTTTTCGATTGTTGGAAAATAGCGATTCGCTAATTTAATATTACGAATCATAAAATGTGGTCGAAAGGTATTGAGTTGCAGCTGAAAATCTAATCGCTCCATAACATCAAAATTCTCTAAGGGCACCGCTTCTCCTGCAAACTCCAGATAAGATGGAACCTTGACGGCTTCTACTGTTTGCGGTGCATCTTGCGGCACTTCCTTTGAAATTCTATGCGAACTCAACAAACCTATGCTCAAAATAACGACTACGCTTAGTGCAATGTATTTTAAAGGCTTCATCTGACTTTTTAGGATTTTTATAATTAATAGAACATGACATAATATAGTAATAGCAATACTTGCAGAATTTTATGTCTTGTTATTAAGTTATGATAAATTTAAATTAAAAAAGAAAAACACATATCATTCTTGAAAGGTTGTAGCATAATTATAACATAAATTCATTATTTTAGATACTTACAAGATATGCTAAATCAAGGATATATTTAGCAGTTTTACGAAAGCGGAATCATTTCAATCAATCATTGAAGTGATTATAATTATATTTTTTGTAGCGAAACTAAGGCAGTTTCTATTCAGATTTTAGTCTAACAACAATCCTCTTTTGAAATATTTCGTGATTAGTCTTGCCCGAAAACTCAGGAGTAACTTTCTTCACTGGATTTTTCAAAGCAGCTTAAACTTTCATAAGAATAAAATGTGTATTAAATCAAAGCAATTAGAACCAGAGTCAATAATAATCAATATACGAATCAAAGACAGTTAACTACTATATATAATTTCGGTTTGAAGCGCTTCGCTCAATCGAATCATACAAGTAACATGTTTAAAACTACATTAAAAAAAAATTAAAAATGACACAGTTCCTCATACATTGGATGTTTTTGTATCAAAATCGTTAACTCTTTTTTAGCTCTCATTTTTTTAATTCTGAGATAACCATGACTTTCGATTCCCATCTTTTCAGCAATTTCCTTATTTGAAAGTTCTTGAGCTGAAAGCTCTAAAACCATTCGATTAGAAGGCGATAAAAGTTGTAGACATTCTTCATAGATTTTGAATCGTTCTCGGCGAATTTCCTCTTCATCTTGATTTGTTAGGACAACTGTGTTCATTGCGGGGATTCTCTTTTTTTTCTTCGTTTGAGGGATAATTTTTTGTAACCAAATGTTACGACAAATTCCGAATAGAAAAGCATAAAAGGAAGATTTCAACTCAAATCCAGTTATTTGAGCTTTTTTAAAAATCACCATAATCGCTTCTTGAAACACATCTTGCGCATCTTCGATATTTCCACCTTTGCGTCTTATGTATTCAGAAATCTTCGGTATATAATTATCATATACTTCATTGATTATCCTTGAGTTTCCATTGATAATACCATCAATGTATCGTTGCTGTAGATTTACGTTGTTGGAAGTCATAACTTTCATAGGTTATTTAGCCAGTAATTATCAGCCTTGAAATCATACTACAAGCCTGATTACTTGTTATCATTTAATTAATTTGAATTGACTTTTTCTATCATAAATAAGCAGTAACGTATGATTACTGAAATAATAATTTTCTAATCATGTGGGGGGAATGACCTTCTTATTTACAAGAAGTAAAAGTCACTTGTTTTTAGGATTTTTTCTTTATGAAAGGTTTTCTATAAAATAGTTTTGAACGGCAGTATTAGGTACGAACACATTTTAAAATATCAATTTTAGGACGCAAAAGTTATTTTCTCACTCGTCTTCGAATTTATTTTATGACTTTTACGTTTCATTTATGTACTTTTTACAAACTAAAATTTTATAGCAAAAACTTTCTTTTTGTATTCCGTTATTCGTGACTGTAACAATAATTGAATAACGAAAAGGTACGCTTGATTACGGAGAGGAAGCTCTCTGCGAACTTTTAGATTATCAAGTTTTCAATCATAGTCTGTGTTGAACTGTTTATTTTCGTCCTATAAGAGCGAGCTATAAGACGCTAAATGCTTTTTTTACAATCTTTGATTACTCAAATTTGTAGTCACTTTTAGTTTAAAATAAGCAGTGGTTATATTAATTTTTTTGTGAAGTAATTTTAATTTTAGAGAATTCGTTACTTTATGCTTGATGTATTTATTAATAATCCTCGGTATCAAAACTAATAAATTTTTAGATTTTTATTAACAGATCTTGTGAATTTGTTAACAATAATATTTCTGAACCGAAAATAACTGATATTATAACGAATGTTATTTTTTTTAACTTTCTATACAATTTGATTCTAAACAATAATTAGAAACCCAAATTTTAATCTTATCAAAAGATTTATACTCAGATTAATTGCATCGAATTTAACATTACCTTCACTTAATAAACAGTCACACCAAAAACTATCCCAAAAAACAATATAAATGAATAAAAATCATTTTTTTTTAGAAAAAAATAATTATATAATTTATAATTGTAATATGTTTTGTGGTTTTATTTATTGATTAACATATTAAATACTGTCAGCTGTCTGTCAATACATGATTTCATCTTTTCATCAACTATTACAATAGGGTAAAGACCGTTGAACACTCAATCAACCTACAATAAGAAATAGAGACATACCGTGTTTCGTACTATGTCATTTATACTTTTGCCCAGTATTCCCTATAAAAAAAGTGCAAGACATTAGGAATATCTTGCACTTAATCTTTAACTTTTTTATAGAAAAAACTTTAGTTTATCATCACTATCGCACCTTTTACTACAGCCTGAGTTGAAGCTTTCATTTCTGCTGTTAACCCTTCTAAAGCAAGCTGTGTTTTCGCTTTTTGTTTTACGGTCAATCCTTCGACTGCATAATCCATTGCTGCTTTGATTGTAATTTTTTGCTTAGCGTCCATGACGATATTTCCTTTAGCTTTGATATTAACATCCTTTGCGGAATCAATCAAAATACCATCTTTACTCGTTTCAATCTTATTTTTGTGTTGATCTTGTACAGTTATTGTCTTTTTATCGTCATCTATAATAATCGTATTCTTACCGGGTGTTTCGATAGTAATTATCTTTTTTTCCTCTTCGAATTCGATTTTCATTTTCTCACGAGTCACGATTGCTTTAATTTTATTTTTTTCATCCGGTGGATAAGGTGGCTCGTGTTTGCCACTATATAAAGAGCCGACGATAACAGGAAATCGGGGGTCATCATTGAAAAAACCAATAACTACTTCATCATTAACCTCAGGCATAAAAACAATTCCGACTTTTTTGCTGGCATACGGAGAAATAATCCGAGCCCAGACTTCCTTACTGTCATCCCATGTAGGTAATTTTACTTTCACACGATTTAACCCTTCAGGATCTTCATGTGTTTTTGTGACAATACCTATCAACAATCCTGATACAGCAGGTAAAAGTCCTCCTGTAGGCATAGCGTGAAGATCGTCATAGGTTTGTGCAGCATATTTATTTTGTAATCCTAATTTACAGGTTGTCTTCCAGCTTCCCGGAGAAAACTCGTGTTTGATACCGGAAATATATCCGTCACCGTTGAATCTCTTCCCTAATCCTTTAATCGTCAAGGTCTCGTTAAGTTTTAAATCTGCATTTCCTACAAACGAAATTTCTCCTTTTAGCTTATCTAAAGCCGCACGGTTTGCATATCCGTCTGCCCAACTTTGTAATTCAGCCTTAACCAAAGGTGTAGTAGAACGCATTCCATAAGGCTCTTTGCCCATAACCTCTGCTAACTTACTGGCTTTTAAATCACCTTGTTTTACTTCCTTGGGCTTTTTAGATTTTACTTTTTCGGTCTTTTGCTTTGCAATACTCCAGGCTACAGTCTCTACACTCGGTACTTGAGCATAACTGCTTACACCCAAATCAAAATCATAAATATCCGTACCAAATTCTAACTCCAAAGCACTTCCGCTGGTAGGATCAGGTTTAGCCACTTCAACTTTTCCATCTTCATTAATAATAACTAATCCATTAGCTTCTGCCCGGGCTAAGATAAAGTCCCAATCGGTCGCATCGTATTGAAGTAACTGTTCATGTTTTACGTCCGTTCCAGATACTGATTTTTTCACGCCCGCATTTCCGAGTAACTCAGAAATAATATCACTATCCTTTTTCTTCTCAAATAATTTATTATTTCTACGAGCAGTCAATACGATTGCTTTATCATAACACTCTATTTCTAAGTATCCTCGCCCATTAATCACTTTAATATTGTGATTAATAACGATTCCCTTGAATACCTGCGTATTCTTACTATTTCGCCCCAATTTTAAAGCAATTTCTTTACCAGGTTCGAACTCTTTCGCTTCACTAATCTCGAATTTACCATCCATCACATCTCCGTCAAGAAATGTTAATTTCGCATATCCTACTTTATTGATTTCTTTTGTAACTTCGGCAGCAATCAAACCATAATGCCCTTTGATTTCACTCCCCTCTGAAGTGATTGAAAAGGTAAAGACTTCCGCCTCAGCTGTACCAGATTTGCTCATATCATTTAGTTTATCAGGAGTTGTAGGCAGATCGAGTGTTGATAATGGTCTTAAAGCATTAGCAATGTTAATTATTGAGATTCAAGCGATATTAGATTTTCTTCATCGCCTTCTAAAATACAGCAAATATACCACCCAATAACTCTTTTACTTTCTCTACTTTTCCTTAGCAAGATTGATTGTCTCATCAATAACCGTTTCAACTTCCTCTATTTTACCTTCTATTCCTCCTTCGACTTCTTGTATTTTAACATTAATGGCTAAGATAGTCCCTTCTATTTGATTTACCTTTCCATTAATGAACTCTTTTGCTTATTCAATTTTATTATTAACAAGGTTTTCAACTTCCTTAACTTTATTTTTAATAGTATTTTCAATCTTTTCTACCTTTCCTTCAATAGAACCCTCAATCTCATTTAGTTTTTCGCTCACAAGTTCTTTAGGTTCACTAATCTATATGTCTATGAAATAATGAAACTACTTAATAACTCATCTTTCTTTGAAAGTTAGTAAACAATTCATTTAATAGTATAATTTGGACTTTAGGCAAAAAACGAGTATTACAATATTCTAAATTACTATTATTAATTGAATATAAGTTAATTACGGCAATCAATTCATCAAATTCCTAATATTTAGTATTTAACTCCTTTTGCTTGAAGCTTAAATTAACCCTTAAATTTTGGTTTCTTATAGATAAGTTTCATTAAGAAGAATTTTCCTAACGCTCTAACGGAGGAAATAGTAGCTTATCTCCGACGTTTAAATTTCTGAAGTTAATAATATTATTGTTTTCCGCCACTTGAAGAAAGTAGTTAGGATCTTTGTAAACATCATTACACATCAAAAACAGCTCATCTCCCATTCTGACTGTTTTGACGTGCGTTAAATCTGGAGAACTTTTATTAGCTTCTTTTTCTCTTGTTTTTTCACTAGTGTGCCCCTGAAATCCTAAATCAACAGTAGCTCTAATCGGATTTCCATCAGGCGAAAATAAGGTATAAGTGATATCGTATTTTTCTATAAAGCACTCCTCCAGCGCAAGGCTCGCCCATTTAATGGCAACAGGTTTTGGACCATGTTCAGAACCGTTGAAGTTAAAGACAGCTTTTTCGAAATCCATTAGTTGTTTATTCACATCATCTGGCTCTCCTTTGCCCTCACTACCAGGGATAACTCCTGTTCCATCGAATATTAATTGGAATGTTACTTTTTCAGGTCCGTAATTTTTAAATTTTGGAGACGGTGCATTTATACCAACAGGTTCTTCATTACT
>CBFIHR010000048.1:0-34912 GCA_965662365.1 Saprospiraceae bacterium | reverse complement strand
AAGCCGTTTGGGCGAGATGCACAGATGCACGATAGCAGTTTCGGCTGGCGTTTTGTGAACGGCAAAATGCAGGATTTGTACGGCACGGACGGCATGGGAACAACGGCTGAAAACTTGGTGGATAAATACGATATTAGTCGAGAAGACCAAGATAAATTTGCGTATTGGTCGCAAATGAAAGCCGCTGAAGCTCAACGTTCGGGGCGTTTGGCAAAGGAAATTGTATCGGTCGAAATTCCGCAAAGGAAAAAAGCACCGATTATTTTTGATACGGACGAATTTATCAAACCTAAAACATCATTAGAAATATTGGCAAAGTTGCGTCCTGCTTTTCGTAAAAAAGAAAATGGCGGAACCGTCACCGCAGGCAATGCTTCGGGTTTGAATGATGGGGCAGCCGCTACGATTATTGCGTCAAGCGATGCGGTCAAAAAATACGGCTTAAAGCCAATGGCGAGAATTGTCAGTTCTGCTGTGGTCGGTGTCGAACCTCGAATTATGGGCATCGGGCCAGTAACGGCATCGAATAAAGCATTGGCAAAAGCCAACTTAACGATGGCCGACATGGATATTATCGAACTCAACGAAGCTTTCGCAGCACAGGCATTGGCCTGTACTCGTGCGTGGGGCTTGGCAGACGATGACGAACGCATCAATCCAAATGGCGGTGCAATTGCGATCGGTCACCCGCTGGGTGTGACTGGTGCAAGAATCGCTTATTCGGCAGCGTTAGAGTTGCAGCTGACGGGCAAACGCTACGCATTGGTGACGATGTGTGTGGGCGTTGGTCAAGGTTATGCAGCCGTGATTGAGCGGGTTTAGGCGACTCACGCTTGCTTATCAGACCTGACGGATTTTGAAAATCGGTCAGGTCTTCTTATTTTACTTTTGTCATTTCAAGGACTGTTTCTGCAAAATTATACGTCGCTTGTCGCACATCATCTAAACCACCTTTTTGATATTGATTTGTAATTACATGACCGCCAACCTCGGAGAACGGAACGATGCGTTTTTGAGTTTTGGGTGTTTGGATAAGGTCATAAAATGCCTTTATTCTATCAATCGACACGACATTATCTTTTTCTTTTTCATTTTTGTAATAATAGCCGATAAACGTAGGCGAATGGATTTTTTTAAAAGTCGTATTCGTCATTGTTTGCTCAATTAAATCTTGTAAAGCCACAATGCCTTCGATGCGGTAAGTCGTTGTCCAGTGTGGCTTGGCTTCGTCCGACATTTCTCTAATATAGTGATAATTACCACCTTCTAACTGACGAAGCAAGGGCAAGCCCCAATGATTATTTAATAAAAATGAAGCTGGGTTTGCCAGTGCAAAATTCGGAGAATATAAAAATTGAGCATAAATCAAATCGGGGTTTTCGGCTGCTAAATAGCTGCTCAATGTTCCACCGGTCGAAGACGACATCACAATTATTTTTTCGCCCAAATTCGCAGCGATATTTAGGGCTTCCTTTGCAGATTCTACCCATATTTTTGGCGTAATTGTTTTAAAAGATTCATCGTCATTTAGACCATGTTGCGGAAAGCGATGCAGGTATAAATTACACCCAAAATCCCTTGCAAAGTCGGTTACAATCGGATTGCCCTCAAACGGACAAGCCGAAAAACCATGTAAAAAAACAACTGCATATGCTGTTTTATGAATAGAATCCTTGTGCCATAAAATAGCTTTATCACAGTTTTCTTTTAAGTTTTCTAACGCTGCATTCTCTTTTTCAATCGTTGTACTTACAGTTTGAATAGCGATTTTTGAGGGTTCAAACTGGCCGTCAACTTTATCAAAATTAGGCTTTGGGCCAGAGAAGTAAGCGATAATACAGGCGACAATAATTCCACTAAAAATTAGTAGGCGTTTTTTAATTGTTGGTTTCATAGGTTGGTTACTTTTAGTTTCTCTAATAAAGTTAGACAAATAGTTAAGATTCAATCTACATTGCTTCATCTTTTAGTTAGAAATCAAGGTAAACTATATAAAAATTCCGTTCTTTGCGGTTCGAATAGAGATGGTATCAATAGCAAAAGTTACAAATTGTGAAAGGCATCACAATTTAAGATCTTGACGAAAACCTATACTACCTTGTGACGTTTATAATGGAGGGAATAATTTCCAAAAAATAAAGCAAATGGATAAATTGGTCGTTTTCGTAGTGCTTATGATTTTTGTAATTTTTATAATTTTTATAATTCCACAAATCACAACTGCTAAAACGACACAATTAGTAAAACTAAGTAAATATGAGAATTTTATTTATCGCTATGTTTAGCGTTTTGGCTTTTGCCAATTGTCAGTCACAAAAAAGTGAGCAATCACAAGAAAAAGAAGCAGCACAAACCATCTCCGCAGTAGAACAAGGCTGGGACGAGATTATGGCCGTACATGATGAAATTATGCCAATTTCGATGAAGTTACCGCCAATCTGGGAACAAATGGACAGCCTAAAAAATACAGTAAATGACGCTGATGCTACAACAATGAAAGCAAGTATCACAACTTTGCAGAAAGTACATAAAGATATGTATGACTGGATGGCCGATTCTCGCAATATTAAATCGTCGCTTGAAGGTGCGAAAGACGAAGCTGAACTTGCTAAAATTATTCAAAAAGAGAAAAGTCGCATTAAGCAAATCAAGGAAGAAACGAATGAAGCTTTTGATAAAGCGAATGAATTGTTGAAGGAAAAAGAAAACTAATTACACCATATAGACCTTATAGATTTTGAAAATCTGTAAGGTCTAAGATTAAATAAAAACATGAAATACCTATTATTTGCATTAACAATCACGGCACTTTTCGCTTGTGATGCCGAAATTCCAAACCCTAAGAAATTAGGATATCAAGGGATTCCGACTATCGAAACTCAAGTCAATGAAAATGGTGATTCTGTAAAGGTCGAAATTCCTTTTGTCGTTCCAGAATTTAAGTTTTTAAATCAAGATAGCAACTACGTCACCAACAAAGATTTTGAAGGAAAAATCTATGTTGTAGATTTCTTTTTTACAAAGTGTCCGTCTATTTGTGTGGATTTGACCCGCAATATGTTACGCATTCACAACGAGTTTAAAGATGATGACCGAGTAGCTTTAATTTCACATTCGATTGATTATTTGAATGATTCGGTTTCTGTTTTGAAGGCACACGCCGTTGATTTGGGAGTCGAAGCTCCAAAATGGCACTTTGTCGAGTGTGACCGTGATCAAACTTACGCTTTCGCTAAACATTATATGAATACCGCAGTTGAAAACGAAGACGCACCTGGCGGCTACGAGCATTCCGGTTATTTGGTATTAACCGACACCGATGGACACTTGCGTTCGTATGCAGACGGAACAAGTGCCGAAAAAGTAGATGTCTTGATTGAGGATATTAAAATATTACTCAAAGAAATGGAGGATAGTAAGCAGTAGGCAGGTTGCAGTATTCAGTAGGCAGAAAAAATCAAAGACGTGAAATATAATAGTAAACATTATTTTAAGAATTTAAACTTTATGAAAAGTTCAAACTTTCATAAAGTTCGCCTTAGGTCAAAAGTGACCTATATCTTTGTGGTGACTGTTTTCATGGCTATAATTAATAATAGCTGCGAAGCGGATAAATACACGCATGGCAAGATTTTATACGATAATTTCTGTGTAAATTGTCATGGTGAAAATGGCGAAAACCTGGCAGAACTGATTCCGCCCTTAGCCAATTCCGATTATTTGACTAAGCATAAAGATAAAGTAGCGTGTTTGATTTATTACGGTTATAACGGCAAAATGACCGTTAATGGCAAAGAATACAATCAACAAATGCCGCCAAATCCTAACTTAAATGATATTGATATTGCTAATTTGATAAATTACATCAATAATCACTTTGGAAATGAGAACGGTTATACGCCCTTGAAAGAAGTACAACAAATGCTAAATAACTGTGAAGTCGGGCCAGAAGGAATGATGGAAGGCGAATAAAAAATTAAAAACCGTGTCGGTTTTGAAAGCCGACACGGTTTACGCTTACAGACGGTCGATTTTTAAGAATTTACCGCCACTAATTCGGTAGCTATTATTCCCGATATTGATATTTTCACCATCATTTAATTCAAATAGATTTTCAATATCTGTCTCGATTGTATGCACACTTCCCTTCGTTTTGTACGCTAATTCTAAGTACTGCTCATTCGCTCCTATCCATTCTGTTCCTGCCAAAATTACCCTTACAGGTACATTCAATTGATGAAGTAATTTAAAGTCTTTTATATCACTATTATTATCCGCAATTAATATAATTTCCGTACGGTTTGTTTTTCGTTTATCAATAGCGTGCAATAAAGCCTCAATGTCATTTTCGGGCGAGTCTGCTCCACCGCCACCTTGCATTGTTTCCATCATTTTGCCTGTTAAAGATTCCAAATTATCCGCATCAGTATAATACAAACCTCCAATTTGACCAATTATTTTTTTGCTATCGGGTGTTTGATCTCCATCATTAAAAAATACATATTGATTGTTAATAGAATTATTCTGATCCAAAATATGCCATGATAAAATTTGGTCAAGATAAGGATACATACTTCCAGTTAAATCCGTGACAATAATTTTATTTTTCCATCTTCCTCGATTTCGATATAAGGCAGCTGCTACTTCGTCGCCTACCTGCTCAAAGAATTTTGGGTTGTCGGCCAGATTTTTTTTATCCTCAGCAGCTCGCTGACGAATCAAATCAGCGATATTTGCTTCATTCAACTTCCATGAAAAGCCACTAAAATCTGACCTTGAAGCGGCCAAAGAATCTCTAAAATCTCGGACTCTCGCCAAAGAATCCCATCGTGCAGCATACCATTCTCGTTCTAAAATTCTTCGAGCAATCGCTTTTGTCCCCAAATATTTATATCGAATATAATCCGTTCGAGTATAATTTCCCGGCTCAATATGTAAGACTTCCAAACTGTCTCGATATTCGAAATTAACCGCATAATGATTGCCTTTCGGCAAAAGCAAAGCCGCTTGTCCGTCCGCATCCGTTTCAGCAGCATAAACCTTATCTTTTCCTTGTAGATAGACTTTCTCTTCTGGCAGCGGATTTCCATCTAAATCCCAAACCATGACTTTTATTAACGCTCGTTTTAGGGTTGCTTTTTGAGTCGGAGATACAATTTGAAAAATCGTATCATTACTTACAACCTCTTTTATATCCATAAAATTGGACGTATAAGTAAACCCTGTTCGAAAGCGTAAATTTGGTTGTTTCGGTACCGTAATCAGGTGATAATTTTCATCACGCTTAAAATTTACTTGATAATCGTAGCCAATTGGCAATCGAAAAGTCGCATAACCTTGACCATTTGTTTGGGCATAATAGACTTTATTAATTGTCGGTTGCACCAGCCACACATCTAAATGTTTATAGAATTTTCCTTCTTTATCTTTTAATATTAATTGAAACAAAGCTTCCGTCTCTGTTGGAGTTTTCGGTACTTTTTGTAAAATAATAGTATCAAAAGCCGCCGGTTTAGCAAGGGACAATTGACCATCATAAATGATTTTTTTAGTCATAAAACTCATTCCTTTCAATGGAATAGAAGCCGTAAATTGTTGATTCAAATAGGCGATATTGTAAGTTTCGCCACGCTTTAAAATAAACTTCACCTTTCCTTGTGTCGTTGTAAATTTAGTATGAACTTCGTCTGTTTTTTTAGTATTTATTGCCGTAACTTCTTGATTTTGAAGCGGTTCACCAGCTGAATTTTGAATGGAAATGATATAATTAACTTCGTCCGAATTGATAGCTTGTGCCATCATTGACACCGTAAGGAAGCACAGGGCAATCGTGAATACCTGTTTCATGTTTTTGAATGTTTGTGAGTGAGTAAAAATTTGTTTTTGTTTTCAAGATTGAAACGGAATAACTTATGATTTTATTGAAAGTACAGATTTTTGTTTATCATAAAGTTTTCTTTTCTGCGTTCTATAAAAAGGAGTCATCTGATAAAGTCGTCAACTTTAATCGCTTGAATTGTTATATATAATTAATAATTAATTAAATTTGATTTTATCTATTATTAAAATAAAATGACGTAACATCGTTGTTACAAAATGGTATAATTGAAATGATTTATATTCAGAATAAGCTATTCAAAATTTTCTTTCTACTATTCTTTAGTTGTTTATCAGTCGTTGCTTTTTCGCAAGAAAACTTACGGGTGAAAGCTAAAAAAGGGGAAGGTGTTTTTTCAATTTTAAAAAAATATAATCTCAACGGTTCATCTTGTAATAAGACACATTTCTATGAGTTAAACAATCTAAAAAAAGGAGATGGTTTAATAATCGATGTTGAGTACGAATTACCGATTTTTGTCCATGTTTATAATGGAAAAAGTATTCGTTCGACCTTGGGCATTAAAGACTATAACGAAGCCGTAAAAATTCAGAATTATAATGACGCCTTAAAAAAGTCAAACGTAAAATCAGGCGATTATCGAAAAGATAAAGTGCTTTGGGTGCCTTATCATCTGTTTGTTTGCCCTGATGAAACTGATGTGCCTCCAATCACGAGTACACAAGAAAGAATTTTCCCTATTTTCGGTGAGAAATATCAGAAAGTGCCACTAAAAAGTACAAAGCTGAAAGGTAAAGTTTATTATATTGTTTCGGGACATGGCGGCCCTGACCCAGGTGCAATAAATCGAGCGAAAGGTTGGAAAATATGTGAAGATGAATATGCTTACGATGTCGCTTTGCGATTAGCGAGAAACTTGCTCGAACATGGTGCAATCGCATATATGATTATTCGAGATAATAATGATGGGATTCGTTCGGGAACAACGCTAAAATACGATAAAGACGAAGTTTGTTGGAAAAACCATGCGATTCCATTAAGCCAAAAAGCAAGACTGACACAACGTTCTACGGCAATTAATACCCTTTATGGTTATTACAAACAAAAAGGCTACAAAGAACAATATGCACTGATGTTGCATATTGATTCCCGCAAAAGTAACAAGCGAATTGATGTGTTTTTCTATCATCATGCAACAAGTCCGAAAGGTAAAAAATTAGCCTTGCACCTACAAAAAACGATCAAAAAAAAATATGCTAAATATCAAAGAAATAGAGGCTATTTAGGAAAAGTGACAGCGAGAGATTTGCACATGTTACGAGAAACAAAACCGACGAGTGTCTATATCGAAATGGGCAATATTAAAAGTGAAGCAGATTTACAACGCTTCCTAAAAGAAAGTAACCGACAAGCTCTGGCTAACTGGCTTTTTGAAGGTTTGGCAGGTTATAAACCATAAAGAAATGAATTCATTTAGAAATCCTACACCGCAACAGATTACAATTTACACGGCTCTTTATACCGCCTTATCCGTTTTGACGGTGATGTTAGTGTATAGCTTATTGACAGGAAGTTGGCCATCGTGGTTAATGCTGTTTTTAGTAACGGTTACGACTTTCGTCACGGCTTTTTATATATTCGGTTTTTACTTACGTAAATATATTTATCGTAAGATAAAAGTCATTTATAAGTCGATACATAGCTTGAAAATGCCAAAAGACCAAAAGCAAAAAATCAAAGATTTTGATTTTGATAGTCATATCATTGATGAGGTCGAAAAGCAAGTCATCGAGTGGGCGGCACAGAAGGTTGAAGAAGAAGCACAACTCGCTCCGATGGACGATTATCGCCGAAATTTATTAGGCAATATTTCGCATGAGTTGAAAACACCAATTTTTAATATTCAAGGGTACTTGCATACGCTTTTAGACGGTGCAATTCACGACGATCGAGTAAATGAAAAATACCTCAAACGCTCTGCTCAAAATTTGGAACGTTTGAACAGCATTGTCGAAGATTTGGATATTATTTCGCAAATTGAAGGGCAACAAATGGATATGGAGTTTCAGCGATTTGATATTCATAAATTAGCCGTTGAAGTCTTGGACGACTTAGAACTCAAAGCGAAAAATAAAGCCATTAAGCTACGTATCAAAGAAGGCTGTAATCGACCATATTTTGTCGAAGCAGACAGAGATAGAATTCGTCAAGTATTGGATAATCTGGTCAACAATGCGGTTAAATACGGTAATCCAAATGGCTATGTTCAAATCGGTTTTTATGATATGGATATTAACCTTTTAATCGAGGTGTCAGATAATGGAATCGGTATCGATAACCAGCATTTGAACCGCTTGTTTGAGCGATTTTATCGAGTGGACAAAGCACGTTCGAGAGAAGAAGGTGGAACAGGTCTGGGACTTTCTATCGTCAAGCATATCGTAGAAGCACACAATCAAACCATCAATGTACGAAGCAGTAAAATGGTCGGTTCTACATTTGGATTTACATTAGAAAAATCGAAAGAATAGTTGTTAAAGTAATGAGTAGAATTATCGTTGGGTTGTTGTTACTTCGCCTATACGAAGCAACAACAATTCAACAATTTAGGTCAACACCAATTTTCCTTCTCTTCATGCTTGAAATACGCCATTGGTTTAAGCTTTATTTTATAGAAATTGAAACCATTCGTCGCTTCTTCAATAATATGAATCATTTCAGTACCTGGATTAATCGGAGGAAAATAAGCCTTAAACTTTCGTTTGTAGCGTCCTGTAAAATCTAATTTTGCCGGCAAAAGCGGAATGTTACTCGCTTTGATTAAATAATGTTTTTTATGCGTTTTAGCATTTTTGATATACATATTTTTACTTAACGCAATCCAACCGCCGACAGGATATTTATCTTTTGAATCAAAGTAAAAATGAACAATTGTGTATTTACTCGTAATTTCAATTTTCGTAATTTCTACCTCTTTCAAAGATTTTGCACCGTAAGTAGGATTGATATAAACTTGAGCATTCGTCATGACCGCAACGCAAAAAGAGAAAAAGGTGATAAATAATAGTTTTTTCATACTTATAGGTGTTGATTGTAGATTAGAACTGATAATGCAATAAATCTACCTTTATTGTATTATCAATCCTTATTAAAAAATTGTAAGCGACCGTTTACAACTGTTTTGAACTTATATTGTCTATTATATAAACTTTAACAGACGGATCAATTTCAACAAAGTTGATTGAAGTCTTTTGGAAATACAATTTTTTAACGGTTTTTAATTCTTAGTAGTTTATCTTTTGGGCATGATTTTTAAATAGAACGGCTTTTTATGAACATTCCTAAAAAATAAATGATTTCAGATATGAAAACTATTCATAAAAACTTACATTCAATAATTTTTAAATTATAAAACTTACAACATGAACAGAATTTACGCTTTAATTTTAGCGGCTTTCGCAATTACTGCTTGTCAAAGTGAAACCGCAACTACGCAACAACAAAGTACGCAACCGCAAGAAGATACTTCGGTAGTAACTTTAACAAGTTCGGGAAGTTCGACAGAATTTCCAGACGCAACCTTGAAAAGTTTTACCTATGACAATGGTAAATTCAGCTACGATTATGATGCTACAAATTACGAATTAGGTCAACAAACGACAGATGATCGCTCAAAAATGTGTGCTAACTCTGGAAAAGGACAACACATTCACTTTATCGTGAATGACGAACCTTACAAAGCATTTTATACCGCAGATTTTGAAAATAAAATGGAAGATGGCGAATACCATATTTTGTCGTTTCTTTCTCGTTCTTACCACGAAAGTATCAAAAATGGGAAGGCACATTTGGCACAAACCGTCAAATTCGAAGGTGGAAAAATCACTTCGGCTGAAGATATTACAACGCCAATGTTATTTTATAGCCGCCCGAAAGGAACTTATACTGGCGATGATACGAAAAAATTATTGTTAGACTTTTTCATCGTCAACACAGAACTATCAAAAGAAGGTAATCAAGTGAAAGTCACCGTCAACGGTGAAGAAATTGCAACTGTTGCAGAATGGAAACCTTACTTTTTAGAAGGTTTACCAATGGGAACAAATACAGTAACCTTAGAATTGATAGATGCAAAGGGTAATACCGTCGAAGCTCCGCACAATCCTGTTACTCGTACGTTTGACTTGATGGCAGCCGCTCCAGTAGAATAATTGATTTGAAGTGAAAACGCTTCCCTTTCCGAAATGCTCAATTCGAACAACGGAAAGGGAAGTTTTTTAATGACCAAATATCGTTTAATAAAGCCATTATTATCTAATCCCTCTCATTTTCTAAAAAACTTGCATTTAAAAAATTACGCTGCTTTTGAGATCTCACCAATGATAAAAAGAGTAAATCAGATGAAGTTGTTTCAAAATCTGGGGCGACGTATAAGTTTTAATAAACTAATTATCAATAACTTACCTGCTTTTCGATATTCAAAATCGTTTCAACCAATTTACTCTTTCAAAAAAACGTACTCACCGTCTTTAGATTTTCTCTTCTTCCTCGAGTAACTGAATCGGTCTTTCGATGCTACTCTCCAGCGATATAAACGTTTCAGTACGCTGAATACCTTCGATACGTTGGATTTTGTTCAAAACTCTTCTTAAATGATCCGTGTCTTGACAAATAATCTTGGCAAAGATATTATACAAACCAGTGGTGTAATGAGCACTCACAACTTCAGGGATTTTCTTCAAATCAACAGAAACATTGGTATAAAGCGAACTTTTATCCAAATAAATCCCCAAAAAGGCACAAATATCGTAACCTAATTTTGTGTAGTCCACATCTAAACTGGCACTTTTTACGATTCCCATCTGTTCCAATTTTTTCATACGAACATGAATCGTCCCACCAGATACATACAGTTTTTTAGCTATATCCGTATAAGGTGTTTTGGCATCTTCCATCAAAACAGAGAGAATTTGCCTATCTAATTTATCAATATCTGTAATTTTACTCATAGCTGATTTTATTATAAAATATGCAACCAATATCTACTTTTATTTCAAATTTTCAAAAAATAGTATAAAATTTTACCTTAATATTTATTAATACTTAAAACTATGTGATATTTGTGATATAAATACTTGAACATAATTAACGAACTATTAAAACTTGCTTTTTTTACGTTCTGCATCTAAATAAAATGCTCCTATAGTTTGGCTATATTCATTTTTTTTTACATCATAAAAAATAGCTTCGTTTTAATTCGTTTCAATTCGTTTTAAAAACTTCATAAAATGGAACACAACGAAAAAAACTTACACGCATCTCAACTTGGCGATTCCAATTTTTCGGACAAATTGCAACACTATTTGGGAGAGTTTGTTTACGGCGGTATTGATGGTAGTGTAACGACTTTTGCCGTAGTCGCAGGTTCGACTGGTGCAAATTTAGATTCTTCTATTGTCATTATATTAGGCTTTGCTAATCTTCTGGCAGATGGATTTGCGATGTCTGTAGGTAGCTATTTATCTGCCAAATCCGAACGAGCAATTTATGAAAAACATAAACAAACAGAATACTGGGAAGTCGATAATTTACCTGAATTAGAGCGGCAAGAAATCCGAGAAATTTATCAAGATAAAGGTTTTGAAGGAGAACTTTTGGAGCAAGTCGTGGAGGTAATTTGTAGCGATAAAGACCGCTGGGTCAATGTAATGATGAAAGAAGAACTCGAAATGATTCCGGATATAAAATCACCACTTGCGACTGGTACAACGACTTATATATCCTTCATTTTAGTTGGTATCATCCCATTGATTGCTTATGTTTGGGACTATGCTATTCAACCTTTAGCCAACCTATTTTGGATCGCTTCAACACTCACAATGCTTGCTTTTGTGGGCATCGGTTGGTTAAAATCTTATGTGACACAGACCAGCAAAACCAAAGGCATATTAGAAACGTTATTATTAGGTGCTTTGGCAGCAGCGGTTTCTTACTTTGTAGGAGATATTTTAGAACAATTAATACATTAGTGTTAAATTGTTTAAACGTTTAGTTGTTCCAATATTAAATTAACAATCGAACATTTAAATAATTAAACATTTCAACAAACAAATAACAATGCTTTCAGAAAAGGTTTTAAACGCTTTAAATAAGCAGATCGAGTTAGAAGGTTATGCTTCGTTTTTATATTTATCAATGGCGTCATGGTGCGACAAAGAAGCCTTAGCAGGTTGTTCGGCTTTTATGCGTCGTCAGTCAGATGAGGAAAGAGAACACATGCTCAAATTATTTGATTATATCAGCGATAGAGATGGTTTTGCATTAACGCCATCAGTTGCTCAAGTGCCGCACGAGTTTGACTCGGTACAAGATATGTTCAAAATGGTTTATGCACACGAGCAAAAAGTTTCGGCTTCTATTAATAATATCGTGACACTTTGCCAAGCCGAAAACGATCACACCACACAATTATTTTTACAATGGTACGTTGGCGAACAACAAGAAGAAGAAGCTTTGATGCGTAGCATCTTGGATACGATTAAGCTGATTGGCTCCGGCCCGCTAAGTCTGTATTATATTGACAAGGAGATTGATAAAATTAATGCGGCTGAATTAAAGGCAGAAGCGGCTGAGGAGGAGTAATTGAGTTTTTACTTTATTCTATAATGGGCAAAAGTCCCACAAAAAAAGCGTCCCGAACATTCGGGACGCTTTTTTATATACTGAAAACTTTAGTGAATATCCAACACCAAGGTCAAATTTTGAATATTTCTAATCTTCGACGTGCCGCCTGCTTTTTTAGGAGGTTGCACATAACCGATTTGTACGTCAATTAACTGTTTACCCTTCGGCAATACTCGGTTTTTGTAATGTCTGTTAGAAATTTGTGTAATCGTAAATCCTTTGTAACCGAATTGATTTGCCACAAATGCTTCTACTTCTTCCTGCGAAAATATGGTATTGTTATCCAACTCCATCAATGTAAAGTTTAAAATTGTAATAGAATGATTTTAAAAAAATTGTGTTATCGTGTTACCATATTGACTTAGAGTAGTAAATCGTATAAAAATCAATGAAGCCTCTCCCAAAACTTGGGAAAGCTAAAGACTCTTGTACGCTTTTACCATCTAAATAATGGATAATTTAAAACATTCCTCTGAATGTTCTATTGCTAATTTGCAACTTAAAAATTACCTCAATACCCAAACACGTAACTTTATTAATGAACATTTTTCATTTCAGTTTGCTAAATTAAAAACTTTCACTAAAATTGCTACTATTAACATAAAAAAAATGTGAAATACGAATTATTAATTTAATAACGTTTTCTACTTTTATAAACATCAAAAAACGTAAATCAAATTTATGAACATTAAATCATCAGTTACAGTTGTAAGTTTTGCCCTTTTATTTGTAGTAATATTAAGCAGTTGCGGAAATAATAAATCTTACATTCTTGAAGGAACGACGACGTTTGATGAATCAACTTGGGTTCAAGCGGATACATTGGAATACAACGTAAATATATCGGATACGACAACCCGTTATAATATAGGCATGACTCTAAAGCATAATAAGGATTATACGTATCAAAATATCTATTTGATGATTTACACGACTTTTCCTGACGGAAAACGATATAGCAAACAAGTCAATATCGATATTGCGGATAAAACCGGGAAATGGTACAGCGACTGTTCGGGGAATACTTGTACTGTAGAAATCGATATTCAAAGAGAAGCAATTTTCAATCAAGCTGGAAAATATACTTTTACGATTGAGCAATTTACGAGAGATGAACAATTATCTAATATTCAAAGTATTAGCTTTTATATAGAAGATACGGGAAAGAGTAGATGATAAATTATAGATATTTACCAATTTATTTCGAATCACAACATAAGATAACTAACTGATTATGAAATTATAAGGTTTTAAAACTTTATGGATTTATAGAAACAACATAATTCAATATATTCGTAGGTAGTAAGTGAAATCAAGTTTACTTACTACCTACTACCCTACCTACTTACTCTCTTCCGCTTCTTCAACTTGTTCGCTATATTCATCAATAGTTAAGATACCTAATTTTTTAGCACGCATTTCCCAATTTTTACGAGCTAAAGCCTGCATATCTTCTACGCCATCGTATTCATCGACGATTTCTGTTCCGAGTAAAGTCTCAATAATATCTTCCATCGTGATAATGCCTTCCATTCCACCAAACTCATCGACGACCAAAGCGATATGTTCCCGTTCAGTCATTAGTTTTTGGAATGCTTTCGGAATCGCCATATTTTCATGGACAATCAAAATATCCCGACGGATTTCTTTAATCGGTAAGTGACCTTCTTTGTTAATAATTTTGGTCAGAAACTGATCTTTTAAGAAAAAACCATTGACATTGTCTATTCTTTCTTCATAAATCGGAATACGTGAAAAACGTAATTGTTCATTTTTCTCAAAAAACTCTTCGATTGTCATATCCTGCGGTGCTGCTTTGACGACCATTCGAGGGGTCATAATATCACGGACTAAGACTTTTTCAAATCGCATCAAGTTAGAAATAATCTTGAACTCACTTTCCTCAAAAACCCCTTCTTTCGAACCGATTTCGACCATTGCGTTGAAGTCTGCACGGCTGAATACACTGGCGTCTTTATTCTTTTTCAATCGTTTTGTTATTAACTGTGATAACCAAACTAAAGGATACAACCAAAAAAGTATTATTCTTAGAGAACGAACTGTAAAAGAAGCGAGGCTTTCCCAATTGTTTGCCCCAATGGTTTTAGGGATAATTTCTGAAAAAATCAAGATGAGCAAAGTCATTACGAATCCTACGATTGCACTCTCTAAACCACCATCACCAAATACTTTCGCACCGTAAATACCAACTAACATTGCACCAACAGTATGTGCTAAAGTATTTAGCGTTAAAACTCCCGCTAATGGTCTGTCAATATCTTCTCTATATTCCTTTAACTTTTCTCCAAGTGGCGGATTTTCAGTAGTTTGTCTTTCGACATACGAAGGTGTAATACTTAATAATACTGCTTCTAAAATAGAACATAAAAAAGAAAATCCAATTGCAAAAACTGCGGATACAAGTAACAGAACAACGTCCATTTGTTTGTTTTTCTAACTTTGAATACGTAACAATTGAAGTTATTAATAACGCAATCAGTCTATTGATTCCTAGAGTAGTAAACACTCAATTAATAATTTGAATTGTTATATTTTTTGTAATAAAATCGAAATTTTGATCGCTGAAAGTCGAAAAAGTGACCCTAACGAATAATAAATTTCCATTGTTTTAATTGTAAATTTGTAAAATACTTCGTCAAATATCAAGCAATACTATGTATTTCTGACAAATTGACCGAAAATTTTATACATACGTCATTCAATAAAACAATCAGCATGATGAAATCTTTTCAATTATTCCTCCTAATTCCTTTATTCATAATCAGTTGTACCGCAACAAAAGTAACGCAATCTGATGTAGATTATGGACAATCGCTGGAAAAGTATCGAGAAAATTACAAAGCTAAGTTCCTACAAGCCGAACAATCACCTCTTACAAAAGATGAATTAAATTATCTTCGATTTTACCCTGCAAACGAAAAATTCAAAGTCACTGCCAAGTTTACCAAAACCGAAAACGGAAAACCATTTGAAGTTTCTACATCCAGCGGAAAGAAAAAATCCTACGTCGAGTACGGGAAAGCAACTTTTGTAATTCGAGATACAAGCTGCACCTTGTCCATTTATTACAGTCCTCAATTACGCAGAATGCCTCAATATCGAGATTATTTGTTCCTACCATTTAAGGATTATACAAATGGCGATCTGACTTACGGCGGCGGCCGATACATCGACCTAAAAACAGGCGACATCAAAGGCGAAGGCGATAATCAAACGCTTATTATTGATTTTAATAAATGTTATAATCCGTATTGTGCCTATCAAGCAGAAGGTTGGAGCTGCCCGATTCCACCAGATGAAAATCATCTAAAAATGTACATCGAAGCAGGCGAACAGGATTTTGTAAAGTAAAATACTGTAATTTTCCGTCATTCCTTCGCGAGGCAGAATGACAGCGTTTGGTAGGACTTTAGATGGTAAATATCATTGTTAACAAGGTATCACTTCGCTCCATCATAATTGTAATGTAAGTCACTAAGTCATTAAAAGAATAGCTGTTATTTTGCATTGTAAATGATTGATAAATGAAATCAATCAACTCTAATTATTCAGAGTAAAAATTTTTAAATAAACTAAAAATAAAAGATATGTTCGATTTTTTAAAATCCATGATGGGCGGAACAAATGAAGCTGCAAAAACAGCACTTGATAATGGTGCAGTTATTATTGATGTACGTACACCAGCAGAATTTTCAGGTGGACACGCTGACGGTGCTATCAATATTCCATTGAACACGATCAGTCAAAATATCAAAAAAATCAAAAAATATAATAAGCCAGTCGTTACTTGTTGCCGTTCAGGTGCAAGAAGTGGAAGTGCGGCTTCTATCTTGTCTGCTCAAGGTATCGACGTACACAATGGCGGAAGCTGGCAGACCGTACAAGGCATGCTATAATCATCACACCTGATATTTAGCTAAATATGGAAACGGAAGGCATTTTGAAAATACCTTCCGTTTATATTTAAAGCAAGTTTTTCTTAGCTTTCCCTCAATAATTCTTTCGCAAATGCTTGAATATCAATCCCATGAAAATTCCCTGAACTCATCATCAACAACACTTTTTTATCCCAATTCATACTACGTAATTTTACCTGTAAGACTTCCGTTTCCGTAAAAACTTCCATATTCGGATGATTAAATGCTTTTGCAACTTGTGCTTTTGTAATCATCGGCAAACGCTTCATTTCTAACGTGTGTTCACTGAAATAAACAAAAGCTTTATCCGCTGCATTCATCGCATTTTCATATTGATGCAAAAAATCCTCATTCAAGCTACTGAACGTATGCAATTCAAAGCAAGCAATAACTTCATACTCAGAAAATTGTGCTTTTACAGCATTTGTTGTCGCTTCGACTTTGCTCGGTGCGTGAGCAAAATCTAAAAACGCCACATTGTTCTCATTTTTTATAATTCGTTGCAAACGCTTCGCTGCACCACTAAAATTCTCAATTGCTTCAAAGAATCGTTTATTATTGATTTTCAATTGATTACAAATAATTCTTGCTGCATTTAAGTTTTGTAAATTATGTTCACCGAAGATTTCTAAAGCGTTGTTGTGTCCTCGATAATTGACGAAAGTCTCGCCATTCTTAATCGTATGTTTTAAGGTAGAATATGGTTTCAACTGCAAATGTTCTCCATTTTCTACCGCTATTTTTTGCAATAACTTATCCTCATTAAAATATGCCAACGTACCATTTTCTTCAATGGATTTTACAAATATTTCAAACTGCGAAATGTAATTTTCAAACGTCGGAAAAACATTGATATGATCCCAGGCAATGCCAGTCAAAATCGCCAAATGTGGTTTATAAAAATGAAATTTTGGAACAGGCGTGAGCGGCGAAGCCAGATATTCATCGCCTTCAATCACGATAATCGGCGCATCCGACAAACGCACCATTCTCTCAAAACCATCAAGTTGAGCCCCTACCAAATAATCCGCATCAATATTCCAATAATTTAAAACGTGTAAAATCATTGCTGTTGTCGAGGTTTTCCCGTGGCTTCCGCCAACAACAACCCTCGTTTTATTCACGGATTCTTGATAGATAAATTCGGGATACGATACCACATTTAGCCCTAAATCCACCGCTTTTTTCAACTCAGGATTATCTTTTCGAGCGTGCATTCCGACAATGACGGTATCCAAATCCGCTGTAATTCGTTCCGTGTGCCACCCCATTTCGTCAGGCAACAAACCAGCTTTTTCCAGTCTGCCTCTCGACGGATTGTAAATCTCGTCATCAGAACCAGTAACTTTGTACCCTTTATATTGTAACGCCAGCGCCAAATTATGCATCGCTGCACCACCGATTGCGATTAAGTGAACTTTATACATTTGTTTATATTTCTATATCTAATTTTCAATCAACACGAATATAGAAAAATCTCAGCGTCTTTGCGTTTCTGCGTTCAAAAAAATCAATAAACCTCCGTCAACCGATAATAATCTTTTAAAGTCGTAACGAATGCCGATCGTTCTGCTGCAAGATTATAAATCGGTACAAATTCATTTTTAGCATTTTTCATAAACAAATCGTCCCCTCTTGTAATGCTCTCAAAGAGTTGACCACCAAATTCATACTGATATTTTTTATTCGGTAACGGAAGTTGATAAAAACCTTCGCTGACAAGCGTATCATTAGGATTTTGATATTTTATCGTAATCGTATCGGTGTAATATGGATATAAATTTTTCTCAAAAAACAAATACGCTTCATCTTCCATCCAGTTATTGACAATAACAGGAATAAGCAACGGCTTATTTTTTTTCATTTCAAACTTACGGAGTTTGTAAATATCCATTTTGGTATTTTTCGCCCGTTCTCGATAATAATAGACCGAACGAACATTGTGAAAACGAATCCTCGAAGGGTCAGTTGTTCTAAATTGTTTATCGCCCGTAAAGACTTTTTGAGCTTCAGGTTGTTCGCAACTGGTGTAAATTATGATGGATAATATTACAAACCAAAAAATTTTCATACTTTAGTCTTTTTGATTCTTTATGTACAAAAAAGGTGATTAATATTCAACCCTTTCAGGTTTTTACAACTAACTAAAAGAAATCAAAGTAGTTCAAACAGATTAAACTTCGTGGAAAATAATTGCTAATTTGGATAGAATCAAAATACGCTTCTGATTCTATCTCAATGATTATACTTAATACTTATCATAAATGCGTTATATTAAATTCTTACTATCACTCGCACTTACCGTTGGATTGATTCATGTTTTGAGCAATCCACAAACAATCAGCGGAAAGAAAACACCAGCTTTTGGGTATTTTCTCAATCCCTTTTCGGGGTTTTGGCAAAATGCAGAACCTTTAACTCAAACATATCCAGAAATCACGGATATCGAAGGTTTTGAGGGCAAAGCGTCTGTCGTGTATGACGATAGATTAGTTCCACACATTTTTGCGGACAATGATAAGGATCTGGCATTTATGCAAGGCTACGTGACGGCACAACATCGACTTTGGCAAATGGAGTTTCAGACGCACGCTATCGGCGGACGTTTGACCGAAATCATCGGCGAACGAGCATTGGAGATGGATAAAGAAACTCGTAGAATGGGCTTGCCACAAGGTGCAAAAAAAACAGTCGAAAAATGGAAAAAGTCGGCAAGTTGGCCCAATTTAGAAGCCTACGTAAAAGGTGTAAATGCTTACATAAGTAGCTTACAACCAAAAGATTATCCTTTAGAATATAAGTTATTAGGATACAAACCCGAAGCGTGGACACCTTTAAAAACCGCACTTTTTGTCAAAGCAATGGCGAACACTTTGGCACGTCATGATTATGATATTGAAACAACGAATATGTTGGAAGTTTTGGGGCGAGAAACCTTTGATTTCTTGTACCCAGAATGGTTTCCAGGGCAAGATCCGATTATTCCAAAAGGGACAAAATGGGATTTTCAACCTGTCAATGTAAACACAAATCCCCTTACAAATTCGGGCAGTTTATCGTACAATGCTTTAGACAAACAACCCGATTATTTAGGTAGTAATAATTGGGCCGTTAGCGGAACGAAAACCAGTTCGGGAAATCCGATTTTATGCGGTGATCCGCATTTAAAAATTCATCTGCCGGCGATTTGGTACGAAATGCAATTGAGTACGCCTGACTATAATGTTTACGGCGTAACACTACCTGGTATTCCGAACGTTATTATTGGTTTTAATGACAATATTGCGTGGACGCAAACCAATGTCGGGCGAGATGTTTTGGATTGGTACGAAATCGAATGGAAGGACGACAAACGATTGGAATATAAATATGATGGCGAGTATCGCAAAGTAAAATTAGTCGTTGAAGAATACAAAATTAGAGATGGAAAATCGATTTTTGATACGATAAGATATACACACCATGGCCCAATTGTATTTGATGATACGACAAAGGCAAAAGGTGGAAAAGCCATGCGCTGGTTGGCACACGATCCACCTTTAGGTGATGAATTAGGTGTATTTTGGAAACTACCGAAAGCCGATAATTATCAAGAATTTGTCTTTGCGATTAAGGACTATCATTGCCCTGCTCAAAACTATTGTTTTGCGGGTCGAAATGGCGATATAGGCTTGTGGTGTCAAGGTAATTATCCACTAAAATCACAAGAGCAAGGTCGCTTTATTTTGGACGGCACAACGTCTGCGACCGAGTGGAAAGGCTTTATCCCACAAGAACACAATCCGCATATTTACAATCCGTCACGAGGTTTTGTGGCTTCCGCCAATCAGCACTCAACCGACCCGACTTATCCGTATTATTACGGTGGGAAGTTTGCAGATTACAGAGGGCGATATATCAATTCACGCTTAGTTGAAATGGATAGCATCAACCGAAAAGATTTGATGAATTTACAAACCGATAATTATAGTTTGTTTGCCGCTGAGGAATTGCCGCTATTATTGACGCAAGTCGATTCTACTAAATTATCAAAATCAGAATTAGCCTTATTAGAAGATTTGAAAAAGTGGGATTTTCGATACGAAAAAGACCGCACAACGCCGACCGTTTTTAATGCGTGGCATGAAGCATTTTATAACTTACTTTGGGACGAAGTTTTGAAATATAAGGGCGAGTTCCCTATCAAAACGCCAGAATTATGGCGAACGGTCGCATTGATGCGAGATATGCCGAACTCCCCGTATTTTGATATTGTAGGCACAACAAAAGAAGAAACTTTTGCCGATTTGGCATTGATGGCTTTTCAGCGTGCGGTAAAGGATTTGGGGGACGATATCCCGACTTGGCGTGATGCAAAAAGTACAAATATTCTACATTTGACGGGCAAATCTCTACTACCTTTCGGACACGCTAACATTGATGTCGGCGGCAATAAATACGCTCCAAACGCTATCACTAACGAAACGGGACCTTCATGGAGAATGGTTGTCGAATTAGGAAAAACACCAAAAGCCTATGGGGTTTATCCTGGCGGACAATCGGGCAATCCTGGTAGTCAATATTATGATAATTTTATTGAATATTGGAAAACAGATCAATACTACGAATTGTCATTTATGAAATCAAAAGATGCTAAGATTAATAACTTGTTGTATGTGCAAGATTTTGAGTAGGATTTTGTCTTATTCCCAACCCTTCTCCTTCCAGTGAAGGGTTGGGAATGAGGTAAACCTAAAACTCATCGTCAAATTTATCAGCATAATTGCCCACCTTTGTAATCATCGAAAACGCCTCGTTAGCATCCATGCCCGAAACTTCTCTAACCGATTTCAAATAAACCGTCCCCTCGTTAATATAAAAGGCAAGACCATTTAGTTCCGTATTAAATTCTAATAATTTTTTATAAAAATCGGTATTAGCGTTGTCAGGAACTTTGGCGATTAAGGCGGCAGCTTTAAAATATTGTAAGCCATTTTGCTCAAAAAAGAGTATATCTAATTTTACTCGTCCTTTTTTTAATTGCCAATTGCCTTTTTTTATCAAACATTTATTAGGATTTAGCCCTAAACGAGCGATGGCTTTTTCAACGATATATTGATATTGTGCAAAATCTATCATAGGTGTTGTTATTTGTCCAATTTTTCATAGTAATATAAATTTAGGCATTATAATGCTAACTAAAAATAAAATGCTACCTTTTGAATCATTAAGTTGAGTCATTATTTTAAAAACGCTTTACACTATATTTATGAAAATAAATAGCCGACATCAAAATAAATTGACTTCTATCAGTTGTTCAAATTTGTCGTTTAGCCAAACTTTATAAAAAATAAAGGCATATTTAACTATAAAAAATTGACTATGAGATATACAATAATTCTGATTTTTATTTTTCTAATAACTGCTTGTACACCAACAAACACAACTTCAAAAAAAGATAATGTAACAACTATTGATCGGTATCTTATTGACGATTATGTTACAAAATGGGAAAATAACAAAGCTTACACTTTGGCAGTTTTAGAAGCCATGTCCGAAAAATACTACGATTTTCAACCGACCGATGAGGTTAAATCTTTCAAAGAACAAGCGGCTCACATTGTTGAAGCTTTTAATTTCCAAATGGAATTTTTGGGTTATCCGAACTTAGCGAAGGTCGATAAAACGAGCAAAGCGACAGTGATTCAATCTTACACCGATATTTTTGAGGTAATTATTGCGCATATTAAAACCTTAAATCCAAAAGATTTGCAAGAAGAAATTGAGCCTTTTTACGGTATTTCGACAAAAAGCAGAATGTTAAACTTGATGGATAATCATTTAGCACATCACCGAGGACAATTGACCGTTTATTTACGTTTAAAAGGAGTCAAACCACCAAAATATGTTGGTTGGTAAAATAAAATTCCTTGCCATCAATTTACACGAATTATGCTAATTTTTTATCTATAATTCGTGTAATTGATGTTAATTTGTGGCTATCACAGTCGTAATGATGCGAATGATAAAATACGTCATTTTGTTATTCGATTATAAATTTGATTTTGGTACGTTAATTCCTGTAAACAATCATGTTTCACAAAAATATGATGATCGTTCAGAAGGGCAGATTAAAAGTAAAATCGGAATAAAAAATTATATTATAGACTAAATTATGTGTGGAATAACAGGAATTATCAAAACTACAGCTTCGAGGGAAATTACAAATCAAACGATAACGATGTTGGAAACGATAAAACATCGTGGGCCAGATGGCGAAGGTTTGGTCTTGATTGATGATATTGGTGATGTGATTCCGACCGCTCGAACGGAATTTATGTATAATTTTCCCGATAAAAGTTATCATCCGAAACGACGTGTCGAATCGCTGTTACATCAACCGTTTCAAATTGCTTTCGGACATCGACGTTTGTCGATTTTAGATACTTCGCCACAAGGTCATCAGCCGATGTGTTCACATGATGAAATGATCTGGCTGACGTTTAATGGCGAGATTTATAATTATATCGAAATTCGGCAGGATTTAGAAAAACGTGGCCACAAATTCACGACTGGAACGGATACGGAAGTCTTGATTGAAGCCTACAAGGCTTTTGGTGTTGATTGTTTGAGCCATTTTAATGGAATGTTTGCTTTTGTGATTTTTGATAAAACGAAAAACCAAATTTTTGCGGCACGAGATAGAACTGGTGTAAAGCCGTTTTATTATATCAAAAATGCGGATACTTTCGCTTTTGCATCAGAACATAAAGCCTTGTTGTCTTTGCCTTTCGTGAAGGCGAAAATGAATCATAAAGCAGTTTTTGATTTCTTTATTCATGGTGCAATTGAAGCCGAAGAAGAAGGGCTTTTTGCCAATATTTTTGAATTGTTACCCAGTCATTATTTGACAATTGATTTGAATCATGTTCCAGGCGATAATTTGCGGAAAGCCATCAATATAAAAAAATACTACGAATTAGAACCGAACTCAAAATTTGAAAAATTCGATGCGAAAACGTTTGAAACGCATCGTCAAAAAACGCATGATTTAGTTCAAAATTCAATAAAATTGCGGTTGCGTTCTGATGTTTCGGTCGGTTCGTGTCTAAGTGGCGGCGTGGATTCTTCGACGGTTGTTTGTACGATTAACAATTTATTGCGTCAAGCAAAAAAAGGGCAATATGCGGAACAAATTGGCTCGCAGCAAAAGGTGTTTACTTCGTGTTTTGAGGATAGAAATTACGATGAGCAGAAGTGGGCAAAATTAGTGGTTGAACAAACAAAAGCGGAATGGTTTCGGACGTTTCCGACTCGTGAGGAAATGGTCAAGGACTTAGAAACCGTTATTTATTGTCAGGATATTCCTGTTTATTCGAGTAGCACTTACGCACAATTTCGAGTAATGAAAATGGTCAGCGAAAGTGGCGTAAAAGTCGTTTTAGATGGTCAAGGTGCAGACGAATTATTTGGCGGTTATGAACCACATTATGTTGGGTTATGGCAAGAATTATTTAAAAATTTGCAGTTTCTATCATTGGCGAAAGCCTTAAAAGCTACCGACAAAATCAGCTCTTCGGTCAAGTTTTGGACAAAATCTTTACTGAAATATAACGGCATTTCAAGTCTAAGTAACACTTTACAAAATCGATTTAACTTACAGTATTTCAATGATTTACAATATTTGAATAAAGATTGGATTATTGAAAATATCGACCGATATAACGAATATGCAGAACAACGAATTGAGTCGCTTTCGCAAATGTTGCATTACGAATATTTTGGGCATCCGTTGAAGCAACTATTGAAGTGTGAAGATAGATGTTCGATGTGGTTTGGGATTGAATCTCGAACGCCTTTCGCTGATGATTTGGATTTGATGAATTATGCGTTTGCTGTGCCGAGTTCGTATAAAATCCAAAATGGAATCCGTAAACATTTATTGCGTGAAGCGTTTAAAAATGATTTGCCAAAACCGATTTATAATCGACACGACAAAATGGGTTTTGTTACGCCAACAAATCAATGGATGCGGGAAATGCGTTCGGAAATTCGTCCGTATTTTGAGCAAAGTCAAAGCGATATTTTTGATAAAAAATTGTTGCTGAATGACTTTGATAAATTTTTTAATCCAGCTACGAATTTGGAAAATTATCGGGTTTTTCGGTTTATTAGTTTTGCGATTTGGGAAAAGGTGTTTTTTAGTAATTCGTGATTTTTTATTTGGAAGGCATTTTCAAAATGCCTTCCAAATTCACTCCTCCTTAATTGACTTTCAAAACCTTTCCTTTAGACACAATCTGATTATTCTTAATGACTGAATAGAAATAAATACCAGCTTGTAAATTTTGCGTTTCGAGTTGTTGAAAATTATTGGAATTTCCTAAATGAATCGTATTAATATTTCGACCCAACATATCAAATAACTCGACCGTAACTTCCTCATTATCAAACAATTCAAAAGATAAAAACTCATCAAAAGGATTTGGGTAAACTTTAAGATTTTCGGTACTAAATTGTGGCGTTGTCGCTGTGAAACAATTCGCATTGCTCCCAATCATATTATTATCCATCCATTGTAACCGTGTGGCAATCCACGATTTGAGGTATTGGATTTCTTGGGCATAATCTTGACCAATATATGGATTTGGCCAGACATAAGTACCTAAAATATTCCAACGCTCAAAGTTTCGGACTTGAGCATCATTTAACTCTAAAGCCATCGAATCGATAAAATGCCAAATCGTATCGGTATTTAAAACATCAACTCTCAACTCCTGCCAACGACAGTTAAAATCATTGCGAAAAGCATTATCGGCAAGCAATCGACTCCAAAAATACGGAAAAGGTGAACCGCAAGATTGATTGTACTGAAATGCCCAACCTTGTGCCAAGCCATTATCGCAAAAATCAGCATTACCGAACCCTAAATTAAAATCCCAAATCGGGCCGCCAAATATTTTTCCACCATCGCTATCTTTTTCTTTATACATGAAGGTACTCAAACGATACGCATCAATATTTCGAGTGATTTCTTGCATCATCATATAATCAATAAACGATGGCACGTCGAGCCAAGCACGATAACCGACAATCGGGTCGGTATAGCTGTTCGTTTGCATCATATTTTCAAAATTTTGAAAATACGTTTTTAAATAATTTTTCTGCAACGGATGCAAATCATCCGCATTCGGATGATGATACGCATAATAGCCGTAGCCGATTTGTGCATACCAGCCATTATCTGGCCCTTCGTCTCGGTCAATTTTAAAAATATAACCGCCCGTCAATTCATCGCCTAAAGTATCTTGTGGATTTAATTTTGCAATATCGACACGGTCGCCATCTCGCTTAATCTTTTCCATTAAGACATAAACGCCCCAGTATTGATTATCTAAAAATAACTCGCAAAATCGGACACGAGGTTGATAACTGCCCAATTGACTACCGATATGAAACGTCAAAAAATTGCGTAATAAGGATTTATCAGAATAAGGGCCGTGCAAAATCCAATCGTTTTCGGACGGCATTCCTAATAGCGAAACATTCAAATTGTCCCCTTGTGCATCTCGGGTTTCCAAGCCATATCCTTTTTTATCAAACGTCGTCGAAGAAGCGCCTCGAATTTCGATACCAATAAATCCATTGTAGCCGTTTGGCGTGTCGTCAATATAATTTAGATTTCCAGTTCCGTTGTCAATCACCTGCATTTGAGCCGTGATTTTTGTACCATCAAGGATCGTTTGCCCGTTCGTATTTATTTTTATTAACGGTAGATTCGTTGCAATAAAAGGCGTTATAAACCAATTTGGCACAGGATCATAAACCGTATTTGAGTTATCTAATCCGACCGAAAAGAAAAATCGAGCTGACATATCGGACGAATTCACCGAATGATTATGTACTTGAATTGCTAACGTATTACTGCCTTGCGTAAGGTGTTGACTAATGCTATTTTTTAATAATAAATAAGATTGTGGATTTCCACCAGCATACATTTCTGCCTCTCGATAAGTTATCGCTGTATCGGTGTGTAATGGCTCGATTCCAACCGTTCCAATATTTGCCCGAGCGATTTCATTTCCATTCAAATAAGCGACAAAGGCATCGTCATAATCTGCGTGTAAAATCGCTGCTAAAATTTCGGACGTATCGACAATATTAAAATCCAAACGCATATACAAAGACAAAGTATTCGGAATAGTCGTGCTATCATCGTTGTCATCATAACCAATTCCGCCCGGGCCTGACGACCAATTTGTTGGTGTAAAATTCGGTTGATTCCAATTCGTTGGAGGAGCAGAAAAGCCGAGCCAATAATCCCAAGTATCGGTTTCAAAAACGATCGTTTCCCAATGATCAATCGTGTGTAATTGAGTGAAAGCGGTGTTATAAAAAAACGATAAGGTTATAATAAATAGTAATTTAGAACGAGTCATATAGTCTCAGGTATTTTTTATTCAAATTAAATACGAAATTAATAAATTTATTAGAAATAAGTTATCTTAAAAAGTTCAGCATGCTAAATCACAATTTTTTCAAGAACTGATTTTTTTTGATTTTTTGACATTTTTGTACTTGATATTCAAACATTTATCTTAAAAAAATTGGAAAGCGAGTTGTAAAAAATTAGATTTGTAGGCGTTTACCATATATGTTGTATCAACTGTTTTTCATAATTTCAGTCATACATTATGATGGACAATCATTCAAACGCCTTCAAGGCAATAATCGCTTTAATACTTATGATGGTTAGCGTGTTTGTATATATTAGTTATACAGAAAAAGGTAAAAAATGAATTATAAATAGTTACAAAACTCTAACGGGTTTTATAACTCGATTCGGATTCAAAGAAAATTAGAATATGTCTAATCAAAATAACCCGCACGATAGAAATATCAACACTTCGGATACAATGCAAACATCCCCCAAAAGAAAGAAAAACCTTTGGTACTGGCTTCGTATGATCACCAAAGTCATCCTTTACGCTCATTTGATTTTTGTGATGCTAATCGGTATTATTTCTGTTATTTACATCAACACCAATCCACCGGTAACGATTTTAATGTTGTACCGTGATGGTTTTCAAGCCAAAAAACCGTCGTTTATCCCTTTACGGAATACTTCATCTACCTTTCAACTGGATTTAATTAATTTAGAGGACGGTAATTTTAGAAAGCATTTTGGAATTGATATAGAAGCTATCAAAAGAGCAAGAGCTAAAAACCAAGAAGTTGGTCGCACTGCACAAGGCGGAAGTACGATTTCACAACAGCTGGCGAGAACTTTATTTCTGACACCTCACCGAACTTACTTGAGAAAATACTTAGAACTTATCATCACTTTTGAGTTAGAATTGATTTTGGGAAAAGATAGAATCCTCGAACTTTACATTAATTATGCAGAGTTAGGCAAGGGCGTTTATGGTTTTAATGATGCGAGTTTGCATTATTACAATAAGAGTTTCGCTAAAACTTCAACCGACCAAAAAATCAGAATGATGACGATTTTAGCAAGTCCAATCAACTATTCCCCACAAACTTTACATCAAAATTCTACCTTAGCCCGTCGTTATAAATTTATTTATCGTTGGCATAAATATCACTAATTTTAATTTTAGATGTTTATAGTCGAGGTTTTGGGAGACCGATAAAATCAGCATATTTGAACATTCAAACCCTCAAAACAGTTACGTTTCCTATTATTTTTAATCAAAATAATAGACATTTGCTCAAAATTGAGTTATAAATTATGATAACGAACGTCACAACAACCGATAAAGTACAAACCGACACTTTCAAAATTTACGATTTTCAAGCATTCAAGCAAAAGGCATTAGCTTGGGCAGATTTAGAAAACATCGTTTGTTTTTTGGATAATAACGGATACGAAAACTATCCTTATCACTCACAAGAATGTTTACTCGCAGTTGGTGCTAAAGATGAATTGACGACTACTTCAAATAGTTTTACAGCACTGAAAAAGTTTTATGAGGAAAAGAAAGACTGGTTATTTGGCTTTTTGACTTATGATTTAAAAAACGAGGTAGAACAATTAGATTCTACTAATGTTGATAATATTCAACTACCAAAACTCCATTTTTTTCAACCCAAAACAGTCATTCAATTCGATAAAAACACCGTAATTATTCGCTCAACTGAAAATCCCCTGTCAATCTTTCAAGCGATTCAACATACTGACTTTTCAAGTGAAAAAATTAAAAAATCTATTGATTTAACTCCACGAATCTCTAAACAACGTTATTTAGAAACCATTAATCATATCAAAAATCATATCATCGAAGGCGATGTGTATGAAATGAATTTTTGTCAAGAATTTTATGCTAACAATTCGGTTATCAATCCATTACAGATTTTCAATATTTTAAATCAAAAAAATAAAGCACCTTTTTCGGCTTATTACAAATGGGATAATAAGTTTGCATTGAGCAGTTCGCCAGAGCGATTTTTAAAAAAAGTTGGTCAAAAGCTAATTTCACAACCGATAAAAGGTACATCAAAACGCAGCAGTAATCCTAAAATCGACGAACAACTCCGAGATGAACTTTTCAAAGATGAAAAAAACCGAGCCGAAAATGTCATGATTGTCGATTTAGTGCGTAATGATTTAGCGAAAAGTTGTCAATTTGGAACCGTTGAGGTCGAAGAGCTTTTCAGAATTTATACTTTTGAGCAAGTCCATCAGATGATTTCGACCGTTGTCGGAACATTGCCGAAAGGCGAACATTTTGTCGATGCGATTAAAAACGCTTTTCCGATGGGTTCTATGACAGGAGCACCAAAGGTAATGAGTATGCAACTCATCGAACAATACGAAGCGACCAAACGAGGATTATACTCCGGAGCAATCGGATACATTACGCCCGACGGCGATTTTGACTTTAATGTCGTGATTCGCAGTATTTTATATAATGCAATTCAGCAATATATTTCTGTTCAAGTAGGTGGTGCAATTGTCTATGATTCAGACGCTGAGAGCGAATATGAAGAATGTTTGATTAAAGCAAAAGCGATGTTTGAGTCCTTACGAGTTGCGAGTTGCGAGTTGCGAGTTACGAGTTTGACAAACTAACGACAGATTTTCTACTTCTTTGTACTTTTCAACAATTATCATCAATTCGTCAAACACGCAACACGAAACCAGTTCACTTATCCAAAATATCGTGATATTCTTTAGGTTTCAGTTCATCGTCCATTAAATTACCATTAAAGAAAATCAAGACACAGATACAAATCCCATAAATCATAAAAAGTAAGGTCAACATCGGAGCTTTGCCGCCTTTGTGCGAAAACTCAATCGCAAAAATGACAAACCAAATCAGCATACCTGTAATAAAGAAAACCAGTGCAATGATTCTCGCCCATTTGAGTTTTAAGAAAATACCCAAACCTGCAATTGAACCCAAAACAGCACAAACCGTCATTGACGTAAATTCAGCGGTCCAAACCAACGGTTGGTTTAAATACCAACTTTCGTACACTTCCCAACCGACAATTGGCAACGCCACAAAGCAAGGGACTAAAATTAAAACATTAAAAAAGTTAAGATTATCTAATTTTTCTGAAAGCATTCTTTAGGTCTGAAGCGTGAAGTATAAGGTATGAACAGCAAGACGTCACACCTTACACTTTACATCTAAGTGATAAGAATCAATAAGTAGAAATGGTACTATTTATGAGTTATCACTACTCTTTTTTCTTCTTCTTTTTCTTAGGTTTAATTTCTAATTCAACTGTATCGCCAGTTTTAATCTCCTCGTGTGGCACAAACTCCTCCTCCACTTTATTTTTCTCTGCTTGCGTTTTTTCCTTGATGGGTTCTACTTTTACATCTTTAATTTTGACGGGTTTTGCCGTTTTTTCGGCTGCCTTTTTCATATCCGTTTTGACGGCTTTGCTCATGTCTTGCACCACGTCAGAAGTCAGGCCAATTCGTTGTAACAAGTCCCCCATTCCCATATCATTCAACTTAGAAACCATGCCCATCAACATTTGCGGGGCAGTATTCGCAAAGCGGTCAATCGGGCCATTTCCACCGCTATTTCCGCCGCCGCCATTTCCAAAATCATAGATTTTTACACTATCAATATTACCAATTGGCTTCGCAATTTCACCGAATACTTTTGCCAAGCCTTCGTCTCCTAACAAGGACTGCAAGACCATCGGCAATTGCTCGACAATTAACAATAATTTGGCAGTCGGATCGAGTTCTTTGTAGGCTTCCGCCAATAATCGTTTACCTTCCGCCTCAGCTTCGGCACGCATGCGAATAGCTTCAGCTTCAGCTTGAGCGATATTTTGAATTTCTCTTGATTTTCGTCTTGCCGCTTGTTCGCTACCGGCTGCTTCAAAAACCTTTCGTTTTTGATCAAACTTTACCTTAATCAACTCCAGCTCGTCTTCCTTTTCTTGCAACGTGATTTTTTTATGCATCCATTCGATTTCACTTTTCACTTTTGCAATTTCAGATTCGATTTTAGCAATTTTACTCCGTTCTTGCACCTGAATCAACTCAATCGCCTCCTTACCTTTCGACTGCTCTTCCTGAATTGTCTGACGCTCAACCGCTTCCCTAACTTTCACTCTATCGGCTGCTTCTTGCTCAACGATTTGGCGTTCTGCAATCGACTTTGCAATAGCCGCTTTTTTCTTTTCCTCTTCCGCAGGCGGCACACCGAGCGAGTTCAAATAATCCACATTATCGCTCACTCGCTTAATGGTAAAATCGACAATTTTCATTCCCATTCCTTCCAAAGGATTACCCGCCGAGCGTTGTACTTCTTGCGAAAACTGACTTCTATCTCGATACAAATCTTCGGGAGTCATCGTGGAAATAATCGTCCGAAAGTGACCTTCTAAGGTCTTTAATAAAATATCTTGAATCATCCTATCCGTATCCTTATTATCCATATTACCAAATTGCGTCGCAGATATTTCTAAAGACGTTTCATCTGTATCGATTCTAATAATCGCCACCGCCTGTACATCTACTTTCACACCATTTAGACTTCGGATATCAGCTACTTCCAAGTCAATTTTTCTATTGGATAAATCCAAATATTCAACCTCTTCTAAAAGTGGAATCACTAAAGCTGCCCCACCTTTTACGATTCGAAAACCTCTAACCCTCGTTTCGCCTGTCAATGGATCACGAATCTCATGACGACGACCAAAGATGATCGCTGCCCGATTTGGTGGTATTCGGATGTAATACCGTTTGACAAATAGATAAATACCATAGAACACGGCAATCGCCAAGACAACCAATAATATTACTACAGCAATTTTTGCTTCGCTACCCATTTTATAATAATTATGTTAATAATGCTTTAAAAATTGACGCTTATTTTCATAAACAAATACCTACAATTTTAAAGACTAATTAGCAATATAGTGATTATTCAAGATATATATTGAAATAAAATAAATAAATCATGAATATTTTGGCAAAATCTGATTTTTCAATCAAAAAACGATTAACAAAATAATTATTGTAAATACAATTCTAACAATTGTTTCAAATTCTTCCATTAATTTGTAAAAGGTTTTAAATTTGCTGTTCATCGGTAAAATCTATTGTTTATATCACTGATAAATTTTTAACCAAAGAACCGAAAAAATAAAATTCATGTCTAAATACAACAACTGGCTTCCGCACATCGGTGCATTACTCGTAATGATGATACTGGCCTTTGCTTATTATTCACCTGCTTTGAGCGGCAAGGTTTTGAGTCAATCGGATAACTTACAAAGTAAAGGTGCTCAAACAGAAATACGAAATCATCGAGCAAAAACTGGAGAAGTTCCTTTGTGGACAAACTCCATGTTTGGAGGGATGCCAACTTATCAAATCCTGTTTGATAAAAAAAGTAACCTCACTCGTCATGTTTACAACGCATTGCTTTTATGGCAAGGTATTCTCTCGCCACACACCGCAACATTCTTATTAATGATGATGATGTATGTCTTAATGATGTCATTGGGTGTTGATTGGAAATTGGGGCTTTTAGGAGCAATATTTTTTGGTTTAGCCACCAATAATGTTGTCCTTTTTGAAGCAGGTCACTCGACCAAAATCATCACAACCGCCTATATTCCGCTCGTAATCGGAGGTGTCTTATTAGCTTTTCGAAGCAAATACTTGATTGGAGGTGCATTAGTCGGTGTCGGAATGTCAATGCAAGTCTTAGCCAATCACGTTCAGATGACTTATTATATGGTCATCGTGTTAGGATTTTTAGGTATATTTGAATTTGTTTGGGCAATTAAAGATAAAAAACTACCGCATTTTGCGAAAGCAGTCGGTATTATTACGATAAGTGCGGTGTTAGGTGTTTTGGCCAATACTGCTGCACTTTGGACAACGTACGAATATACTGCCGAAACACAACGTGGGGTTAAAGAATTGACCTTATTGCCTCCAGGTGCGGATTCTACCTCAACTACAAATACAGCAAAAGAAGGTTTGGATAAAGATTATATCTTCAATTGGAGTTACGGCATCGGTGAAACGATGAATTTCTTAGTTCCGAATGCAAGAGGTGGCTCAAGTAATGAAATATTTTATAGCGATCCAAGCAGCGCTTCTTACGCAGCCGTGCAGCAGACGATTCAACGGGCTGCTCCTGAACAACAGCAGCAAGTTTTACAACAATTAGCACGTTCAACAAGACATTATTGGGGAGAACAACCTTTCACGTCTGGTCCTGTTTATTTTGGTGCAGTAGTGATTTTCTTGTTCATGTTGGGTGCTGTACTCGTTAAAAATCGCTTAAAATGGTGGTTATTGACTTCAATTATTTTCACCATATTTATCGCTTGGGGTAAGAACTTTGCGGCATTCAATTATCTATTAGTCGATATCGTCCCGATGTTCAATAAGTTCCGTTCGATTACTATGATTTTAGGTATTACCAATATTTTGGCGATTATATTGGGTATCATGGGTTTACACGAAATAGCAAGAAAAGGTATTCCACAACAAGAAAAATTAAAAGCACTATATATTGCTGCCGGGGTCACTGGCGGTTTGGCATTATTCGCTTGGCTGATGGGTGCAATGGAAATGTTGAGTTTCACCTCAGAACGTGACGAACAAGCCTTAGGTCAATTCCCTGAATTATTAGCAGCATTAAGAAGCGATAGAGCAACGTTATTGTCGCAAGATGCTTTGCGTTCATTCGCTTTGATTGGTGTTGCGGCAGGTATTTTGTGGGCATTTGTTACCAAAAAAATCAAATGGGCGGTTGCCGTAGGCTTAGTCGCTTTAGTCGCTTTGATTGATTTGTGGCTAGTCGATAAGCGTTTTATCAATTCGGAGAATTTCAGTGATCCTATCGTAGCAGAACAAGCGGTAACACCGTTTCCGAGCGAGGTACCGATTCAGTTGGCTAATAAAGATACAGAGGCACATTATCGAGTATTGGATTTAGCAATGCGACCAGGTATGCAACGTCCTGATCCTTATAACAACTCGATGACTTCTTATTTTCACAGAAGTATCGGGGGATATCATGCTGCAAAATTACAGCTTTATCAAGATATGTTGAATCATCATTACTTTTATCCTAACTCGCCTCAAACATTGAAGTTGTTAGGTATGATGAACACGAAGTATGTGCTACAAAACACACCACAAAATGGTGTTCAAGCGATTCCTACGAAAACAGACTTAGGTAACGCTTGGTTTGTAAACGAATACGAAATCGTAGAAGATGCCAATGCAGAAATGTCGGCTTTATCAACTTTAGAGCCTCGTAACAAAGCCGTTATCCAAAAGAAATTTGCGGATAAACTCAAGGATTTAAAAATCAAACCTGATCCTGTAGCTACGATTACTTTGACAGATTACGAACCTGAAAAATTAACGTATAGCTATAATATTGCATCTGACCAGTTAGCTGTATTTTCAGAAGTATATTACCCTGCTGAAAAAGGTTGGAATGTCTACATTGATAATGAAAAAGTTGATGGTTTGATGAAAGCCAACTACATTTTACGAGCGATGCGTTTGCCGAAAGGCTCACATACACTCGAAATGCGTTTTGAGCCAAAATCTTACTATACGGGTTCTACGATCGGCTATATCTCTTCAGGTTTAGTATTATTACTAACTTTCGGAGGTTTGTTCTTTTACTTTAGAAATCGTCAGCCTTCAGAGGACGACTACGAAGTAGATGATCTAACGCCTGTGACCGAGAAAAAAACGGTTAGAAAAACAGAGAGTCGTCGCAGAAAAGGAAAAGTTGACAAAAAGAGACGTAAATAAACATTTGAATTTGAAATGAATGAAAAGCCGTTAGTTTGAATAATTCAAGTTAACGGCTTTTTCGTAGGTTTTTATCAAATTAAAAATCTGAAAAATTCAATATGCTTGATTATTCAAAACAGCTAAATCCATCAGATGCAAAACATCAAAACGAAAACGAACAAACAGTTAATTACCATTATC
>CBFIHR010000047.1:0-35039 GCA_965662365.1 Saprospiraceae bacterium | reverse complement strand
CTTCAGATGCAGGTGGTGGCCAAAATATTGGCTATTTAGATATTGGTGACTATTTAGATTATCAAGTAGAAGTAACAAATTCTGGTGTGTATAAAGTAGATTATAGAATTGCCTCCGAACAGGTCGGTGGTGTGGCGTTACAAATGATTGATGCATCAGGAAATGCTACCGTTTTACACATTACTAGCTTTGCAGCAACTGGCGGCTGGCAAACTTGGGCAACAGAGTCGGAAAATGTTTTCCTCCCTGCAGGTGAATATGTCTTGAGAGTACAAATCACTCAAGCACCGTTTAATATGAACTGGATGGATTTTTCATTAATAACAAATACGGGAACACCTCAACAGATTGAAAACATCAGCATTTTTCCGAATCCAAGCACAGGCAATATCAACGTCAATGCTCAAGTTCGACAAATGCAAGATGTTCAGATTGAAATCTACAACCTTTTGGGGCAACCAATTTACAATCAATCTATTAATAAAGTGTCTCAACTGCAAGAAACCATTGATATTAGTGGTTTTCCAAACGGTTATTACTTGCTAATTGTAAGATTGGAAGATGGTAGTTTTCATTCAGAGCAAATTTTAAAAACGAATTAAAATAATCTGTTTTTTGATTTTTTTTTAATAAAAAAGGTACTTCGAAAAATGCTGTCGAAAATGAATATTTTGAAATTTGTCAAGGTTGTTTTTTTGTGCTAATATTTTAACAACTCAGATACATTGAGGTATAATATTCAGAATCAGACGATTACGTTATTTATCTTATTAAAATAAATTTACTAAAAATAGATTATTGGTAACAATCCGTCAACTACTTTAGGAATCCTTTTGTTATTAGAGCCGAGTGCAAATTTCAAAAAAATAAGAAATCTATAAATGAAAAAATACACCTTCTATATAATTGGATTAATGGCGTTAGTATTCGGGAGTTGTGCGAATCAAGAAAGTGTGACGGTTGAAAAAAATACAGAAAAACCGTTTTTTGATGTAAAAGGCTTTTTTGAATCCGAAATTGCGGAAAGCAAATTGACGAAAATTGAAAAAACCGTGCGTATCAACGGCGAATCAGAAACGCAGATTCTGACAGAATTTGATCTGAATAAAGAGCTGTCAATATTTCTAAATAGTGACATCAATAAACCATCACTTTTTGATAAGTACAATACGTTCGAGACGGAATTTTCGACAACATATAAAACGACAGACAAAGAGTTGAATGTGCAGCGAATCAAAATCTTTAAAGACAAAAACGGGGATTTTCTAAAAATATTAATTAACCGAAAAGCAGATACGCAAATCTATACTTCGGATAAAGCCCTCACTTATGAGCCGAACGTCGGATACACGATTAAAAATGCTCAAAAAGTATTATTGTCAGATAAGAAAGATTATGAAATTGAGGTAAAATTTCAATAAATATTGATTTGCAATACATTAATCACTCCTTTTGATGATCGCACAAAAAAGGCTTCGGGAAACTCTCGAAGCCTTTTTTTTTGTGGAATAGACAAGCTGATTTTCACTGTATTCAAGACACTTACAGCAGCTTATTTAGCTAATAAAAAAACAAATATAAATAATTAAAATAGGTTAAATACTCACTTACAGTAAACTAATATTAATTTTCCATATTTTAAGTAAACGAATCATGCTAACGCTGTATGAAGATTGCTGAGAAAAAGTTAACAATTACAACGTATTACGTATCTTTTTAAAGAAATATATCAAAAAGGTGTCTATCCTCACCTATATTCAACAGCTTTCAACTTATCTTTGGGTGTTTTTTAGAACGAACAACCTTTAAGATAAAAGAAATCACTACATGTCAAACAAATTAAAATACGATTTAAGAGGAGTTTCTGCCTCAAAAGATGAAGTTCATGCGGCAATAAAAGGCTTGGACAAAGGTTTGTATGAGAAAGCATTTTGTAAAATCTTACCAGATTTTGCTGCTGGAGATGCGGATTATTGTAACATTATGCACGCTGATACAGCCGGTACGAAAACCAGCTTAGCTTACCTTTATTGGAAAGAAACAGGTAATTTGGACGTATGGAAAGGCATTGCACAAGATGCAATTATGATGAATTTGGACGACATGGCTTGTGTTGGTTGTGTGGATAATATCATGCTATCCTCTACTATCGGGCGAAATAAGAACTTAATCACTGGTGATGTCATAAAAACAATCATTCATGCTACTAATGAAATTGTCACAGAGTTGGCTAAATATGGCGTGCAAATTCATTTGGCAGGTGGAGAAACAGCCGACGTTGGGGATATCGTTCGGACGATTGATGTAGGCTATACCGCCTTCGGACGGATAAAGCGTTCTGATTTAGTTATCAACGACATACAAGCAGGTGACGTTATTGTAGGATTGGCATCTTATGGTCAATCAACCTACGAAAAAGCGTATAATGGCGGAATGGGAAGCAACGGACTAACCTCTGCTCGACATGATGTTTTAAGTCATGATTATGCTTCACAATATCCTGATTCTTATGATAAAAATACACCTGAATCTGTTATCTACGTGGGGTCAAAAAAAGTGACTGATGCTATCGCCTTTGACGATATAACAACAGATGTTGGTCGCTTAATTCTTTCACCGACAAGAACTTATTTGCCAGTATTGAAGGTGATGCTTTCTGAATTAAAGAATCAGATAAACGGCTTGATTCACTGTACAGGTGGTGCTCAAACTAAAGTCATGAAGTTTGTAGACGATAACGTGCATATTATCAAGGATAATTTATTGCCGACACCTCCGTTATTTGAATTGATTCAAAAAGAATCGGGAACAGAATGGCGAGAGATGTATCAAGTCTTCAACATGGGACATCGCCTGGAGGTGTACTTGAAACCTGAAAATGCTCAAAAAGTCATTGATATTGCGAAAGCATTTAATATTGATGCTCAGGTTATCGGAAAAGTAGAATCTTCTGACAATGGTAAAAAGTTAACAATAGACTCTCCGTACGGAGTTTTTGAATATTAATAACTACAGTTTATAGTTCATTGATAATCAACCAGGTATATAAAAACATATTAACAAATAATATTTTCAATATATACAATAACACCAAATTTAAATTCACGATTTCAACTATCTGTTTTTAATTTTCGGTAAAAAATTGATTCAATGTAATTTTTACACCAAGTCTGTATGATAAATTAAATTTTTACGCTATTTTTAGGCTATAACTCCTAAATTAAGGTTTATAACTAACCAAAAAGTGAAAATAAGAAGGCAAATGAAAATGTAGAAACCGAATACTTCGTCAAAATCGCAGTCAAACTATGAAAAATTATGCTTACTTGTTGATGCTTTTCTTCTTTAGCATCTGTACAGTTGTAAACGCAAAACAAATCGCTACAGTAACAGGAAAAATTACAAGTCCACGAGAAAATACTGTCAGGTTGTCTATGTATGCTGACCTAATTACTTTTGAACCAATGCAATATCAGGTAAATTTAAAAGAAGATAATACCTTTACCATTGATTTGCAGTTGTTTGAGCCTACTATCGCTACACTTACACACGGAAATAGTTCTATTGAAATTTATTTGGAAGATGGAGATGATTTAACGATTGAGTTTCACGGTTGGGATTTGGAAGCTACCGCTTTATTTAGTGGAAAAGGTGGTGTGAATAATTATTACTTAAACAAATCAACAAGAAAGTTTAAACGTTTGAGTGATGAACACATTACGTATCAAATGAGTAATTTAGAACCAGACGCTTTCAAGGCATATATGGATAAAATGCGTCAAAGAAGAGTATCTTTTTTACAAAAATTCCAAGATGAATTAACGTTTTCTGAAAGTTTTCAAGCCTATGCGGAAGCCGATATTCATTATTGGTGGGCACATCACTTAATGCAATACCGTTGGGAACACGCCTTCTATAACGATATTGCCGCACCGATGGATTTGCCAGATGCTTACTTTGATTTTTTAAATGATATTGTAATTAATAATGATTTAGCCGTAACAAATCTAAAATACATCTACTTTTTAGAACAGTATTTAGATTACAAAAACACAAAGGAAGTTCGGCATAATAAATATGGCGCACCGATCAGAGAGGAGTATCGTGGTGCGAAACGATTCTTGAAAGGAAAAGCAATGTATTATGTCTTGGCTAACGAGATTTATATCAAATGTAAAAATCAAGACACCTATTCAGTAGGAAATGATGTCGCAATGCTCATGGAAAATTGTCCTTATGAGAATTATAAATCATTAGTCAAAGCAGAATATACCAAAGCGAATGGTTTATCAACTGGCGAACCTGCACCGAATTTCAATTTAGTAGATGTAAATAATGAAAAAATTTCTCTGAGTGATTTTAGAGGAAAAGTCGTTTACCTTGATTTTTGGGCAACTTGGTGTACACCTTGTACTTATGAGTTATTGAATAGTAAGACTTTAAAAACTCAATTCAAGGACAAAGACGTTATTTTCTTGTATATTTCCTTAGATACAAATATGGATAACTGGCGATCATTCTTACGAAAACACAACCCTCAAGGAGTTCACGTTTATGCACAAGGTGTCTATGATGCACCGGTTGCGGAGAACTATTCTGTCAGAGGTTTACCGAGTTTCTTTTTAATTGATAAAGATGGAAAATTAGCTCGTGTACCCGCAAAACGCTCTAGTGAGAAAGGTGTTTATGAGGAAATAGAATCGGTTTTAGCCAAATAAGCATATTAAAAAAATATGACTCGATTTTCAATAAAAGAGGTTGTAAGCACAGACTTACAACCTCTTTTTGATTCAATTAGAAAATTAATCGGCTTCATGATAACAAGTTCGACAACGTGGCTCGTACTCTTGTTTTTCGCCCAATAATACCTCTGAGTCATCATCAACCAAACGGTAAGAATGTGTCGCCAGATTACCACATTGCTGGCAGATAGCATGAACCTTCGTGACATACTCAGCGACCGATAACAATCGAGGCATTGGTCCAAACGGTCGCCCTTTAAAGTCCATATCTAAGCCTGCGATAATCACCCGAATACCTTTCAGAGCTAATTTTTCACAAACTTCTACGAGCTGTAAGTCAAAAAATTGAGCTTCGTCAATACCAATGACATTGATTTCTTTGGATTCACAATAAGTTAGTATGTCGATTGATGCACTTACAGGTATCGACTGCACCGCATTCGCATCATGCGAAACGACTTTAGCATCATCATATCGATTATCTATTTTTGGTTTAAATATTTCAACTTTCAGGTTCGCAATCAAAGCTCGTTTAATGCGTCTAATTAATTCTTCGGTTTTTCCTGAAAACATCGATCCGCAAATGACTTCGATTGAGCCACTTCTATGATTCGTAAAGTGTGGTTCTAAAAACATGGTCGTTTTTCGATATTAATAATAATTCACGCAAACATAAAGAAATAAGCGAAAAGAACATTATTGGAATTGTAAGAAAAGTGATTCCATCAGTTTCTTCTTGCCTTTTATCGTATAAAATAGAGATTCCCTAAGTTTAGATCAACCTATCTAATAACTAATTCAAAAACTTACGCTATTTTAGCAGCGTTTTGAAAAATTGGAATTTGCAAAATTTTATTGTTTTCTTGCATAGCAATTTTTCATTGTGTAATTTTGACACTATTAAAGCAAGGATATATGAATTGGCACAAAGCAAATCAGGCACTAGGAAATATCGAAAGGTTGATGCAAGTTTTTGAAACATCAGGTAATCTGTCTTCTATAGAACGAGATTTATTACTTAGACGTATCCAAGATTTGTACGAAATTATACTAAAAAATGAGGCGTCAAAAGTCGACTCTACGACGACCGTAAAAACGGCTCCTAAACCTATCGTCACACCACCTCCTGTCGTTGAAAAGCCAAAAGTAGAACCAAAGGTAGAGCCTAAAGAGGTTGAAATAGAAGTACCGAAAAAAGAGGTTCAAGAAGAAAAGCCAATTATTAAAATTCCGACACCGGTAAAACCACCAAAGGTTGAAAAACCTAAAGTAGAAGAGGCTAAAGTACCAGTTAAGACGCTTCAAAAACCAGTGACGGAACAGCCAACATATCAAGAGCAACATCAAAAACCTTATCAAGAACCAGTCGTTACAAGTCAATTTGATGAGGAGGAAGCAGAAATCATTGAAGCGTTATTTGAGTTTAAAATAGCTTCGGATTTGTCCGAAAAACTAAGTGCGAGTCCAATTCGTGATTTAACGACGTCAATGAGTATCAACGAGCGATTCATTACGATAAGTGAATTATTCAAAGGTAATAAATCAAAGTATGATGAAGCGGTTCATGAGTTGAATAATTTCAACAACTTCGAACAGGCAAAATCCTACATACTTAATCATCTTATCAATGAATACGACTGGACTAATAAAAAGAAAATTAAGTCGGTTAAGGCCTTTATTAAAAAGGTTAGACGACGTTATTTATAATGGAATATTAAGTTGAGGAAACTATCATTAATAGCGAATAGGTTTCCTTTTTACACTCAAATAAAAGTATTTAATATTGGCAAACTGCCAGTTTAATGTGGTCTTTTCTCCAAAAATCTCCTCTACTTTTTGGGAGGTTGCAGGGTGTTATTAATGTTTTCAAAGTATTATTTCAAAAATAAATCTTTAATTTATTTTTGAAAACCGTTGCAAATAGTAGGTTTTATAAAAATCACACCTAACCGAAAATAGTAAACGGCTTGAAAACTTAATTTTTGATTAAAAAGCAAATTAAAAATCCTTAATATCCTACAAAATTATTATTTCAAATTGAAGAGGAACAAGAGGACAAAGACTAAATTATAAATTGACTTATGAAAAAAATTGCTGTTTTTACATCAGGTGGAGATGCTCCAGGAATGAATGCGTGTATTCGAGCAGTTGTTCGTACAGCATTGCATTATAACTTAGAAGTGTTAGGTGTACGTAGAGGTTATGCAGGAATGGTTGATGGAGAATTTATACCTATGAATTCTCGTTCGGTAAGTAATATTATTCAAAAAGGTGGGACGATTTTGCAATCGGCTCGAAGCGAAGCCTTCCGAACACCCGAAGGAAGATTACAAGCCTACGAAAATCTACAAAAAAGAGGCATTAGCGGAGTGGTCGCTATCGGTGGAGATGGAACATTTACGGGTGCAGACGTATTTTGTAATGAGTACCCGGATATCCCGTTTGTTGGCGTGCCAGGAACGATTGACAATGATTTGTACGGTACTGATTACACAATTGGCTACGATACAGCGATTAATACCGCTATGGAAGCGATTGATAAAGTAAAAGATACTGCAGATGCACACAATCGATTGTTCTTTATCGAAGTGATGGGGCGTGATGCTGGTTTCATTGCGATGTACAGCGGAATTGCGACTGGTGCAGAGGCGATTTTAGTACCAGAATCTAAGACTGATATCAATAGATTAGTAGATAATTTACATAATAATTTCAGAAAGAAAAAAACGTCAAGTATTGTAATCGTAGCTGAAGGCGATGAGACTGGTGGCGCTTTCGAGATTGCTAATTTGGTCAAAGAACGCTTCGACAAGTACGATACTCGTGTGACAGTTTTGGGTCACGTTCAACGTGGTGGAAGCCCTACTTGTATGGAACGTGTGCGGGCGAGTCGTTTAGGAATGGAGGCTGTTAAGGCTTTATTGAATGGTCAAACTCAAATCATGGTCGGTGTTATTCATAAAGACATCGCTTATACGCCTTTCCAAAAAGCGATTAAACACAACCGTAAAACAGAGCCTGTTTTGGCTCACTTAGCGGAAGTGCTTTCTTCTATTTAAGATCTTAAGGTAAAAATCATTTATATTAAAAACTCCGATACACAATTGTGCGTCGGAGTTTTTTTATATCAATCAAGCCCATTTTAAACATAGAAAAAAAGCTAAAAATAGGTTCAAACCTTTATTGTTTTATCAATTTTAAGCTACGAGTCCCTGAATCCGTCGTGATTTTCGCTATATAAACACCTTCCGCAAAATCAGCTGCATTAATAATCGTATTGCGATTATTAGGCGTTACAGAAACTAAACGTTTTCCTTGTAAATCAAAAACTTCAATTGTTGTAATTTCTGCACTTTCAGAAGTAATGATCCATTCATTACTGGTCGGATTTGGAAATACGGTTAAACTTTCGATAGCTAATAAGTTCGTTGCATTTGTTAAATCTGCACCGAATTTTACATCATCAAAATAGTAGGTTTTTTCACCAGCGGTAGGTCCGTCAGTATCAAAATTAAAAAAAATAGATGCCATATTATACGTCCAGCCGTTTTGTAAACCAAAACTTAAGGCTGCTGTTCCATTGGCTTCAGTTGCAAAATCAAACTCTAAGGTTTCCCAAGTTCCGGCAACAGTCGTCAGTGTTTGAGTTTCACAAGTTTGAGTTGGATCATTAGAGTTTTCTACTTTCAAACGTACCGGAATACCAGCATCAGGAGACCAAACTCTAACATTCATTTTTGAATCTGTTAACGTCAATGGTAAGTTTGTTGCAAAACCTGCTGGTGTTCCAATTGTTGTACCTGCCCAAGTAGCCGCAGCATCTGTTTTAATAACTTTTATAACGTTATTGCTTGCATTCGTCGGATCTGCAACTAATGACGAAAGGTTACCACCAAAATCAGTCATTGTATAATTCACGCCGGCATCTTCAAATGTCACAGGTACATCTAATTGGCTTCCGCCAAATGACTGCTCAACATCATCAAATAAGAAAGTCGAGTTGGCAGAACCGTCACCAACATTTCCAAAATCAAACATAAACACAATTTCATTAAAATTCGGAGCGACCCCTGTAAAGTCCCAGGTCAATGTATGCCAGCTTCCACTCGCTGTCGTAAGTACATCTCTTTCATCTGCACCTGCTGCCGACTCTACTTTTAACTTGACCGTTGTTCCCACGGGAGCTGTCGTATAAACTTTCATTGACATGATATTATCTGTCGAAAAGTCCAAGTTGTTCGCCAAAACAACCTTACTACCTGACCAAGGTTGCCCACCATTTCTTACGATTTGTGCTACGGTCGCACTGGTATTGATTCCACTTGATTGTGGATTTGCCAAAACAGTCGCTACACCACCATCAAAATCTACAAAATCAGCAGTCACGATGCCAGATTCAAAATCAAATGGTAAGGCTTGACCATAAGCCAAAGAAACAGTACACAGCAAAATAAGCGTAATAATCTTATTCATAATTTATTTTTTAATAATCTAATTGAATATTTCAGTCGTATTCTGAAAAGGAACCCGACAATAATGAATAAGATAAGCAGAATAACCGAAGTCCGCTCATTTATTGTTTTTTTAACATAATATTCACTGCTATAATGTCACCTATACTTTATAAAATGTAGTGATTTGCTTTGCAATAATTAGGGCGAAGATCAGCAGTATTTCTCTAAAATCAGCATGCTAACCAAGACTCACTTTTGAGAATTTTGGTATCACAGAATATTTTTGTGAGCTACTCGCTTTTAGATTACTGCTTTTTTTGCAATTTTTTTCACTTTAACTACCTTTATCACTTGACAAATAATAAGCCTACATCTAAAAGGCATCATAGGCGTTTTGGTAGATATTTTAAGACATTAATAAAAATGAAAAAATGAAAAATCACTTTTGGACAATCATCATCATCTTATTATTTTTTGGTTGCGACAATCAAAAAGAGGTGAATGAAAATAAACAAAATTTTGAAAAAACCTGGTGGAAGGAAGGCATACTTTACCAAATATATCCTCAAAGCTTCAAAGATACCGATGGCGACGGGTTTGGAGATTTCAAAGGCGTAATAGAAAAATTAGATTATGTCGAAAGTTTAGGTGTGAATATGGTTTGGATGAATCCGTTTTTTGAATCGCCATTAGTCGATAATGGTTACGATGTGGCTGACTATCGTGCTATTCATCCTCGATACGGAACGATGGAAGATTTTCAGACGATGTTAGACGGTTTTCACGAAAGGGACATCAAATTTGTATTAGATGTTGTCGTCAATCATAGTAGCAATGAACACGAATGGTTCAAGCAAGCGAGTAGTTCAAGAGATAACAAATACTATAATTATTACCATTGGTGGCCAGCTGAGAAAGGAGAACCTCCGTATCGACACAGCTTATTCGATCCAGAAGGCGGTTGGGATTATGTTGAAGCTGTAGATGCTTATTATTTACACACTTTTGCAGAGGAGCAGCCTGATTTAAATTGGGAAAATCCTGAATTACGACAAGAAGTATATGATATTATGAAGTTTTGGGCAGAAAAGGGGGTCGATGGTTTCCGATTAGATGCTTTTCAGTTTGCAAGTAAGGATACTACTTTTCCAGAGTTCCCGGAAGGTCACGAAAAAGACTTTATCAAATGGTATGGCATGCGTCCGCAATTACATGATTATTTAAAAGAAATGTACCAAGAAGTTATGGAACCGTATGATGTTTTCGCAGTAGCGGAAGGGGCAGGAAGCACGTTTCAAGATGCACATGATTTAGTTGATGCTGACCGCAAAGAACTTCAAACGGCTTATCACTTTGAGTATGTAGATATGTCGAGAACGCCAGATGGCTACGAATTGTCCGCCTTCAAAGATGTTTTTACTCGTTGGGATAGTGCGTTTGCAGAAAAAGGATGGATAGCGATTTTCTTATCCAACCATGATAATGCTCGATTAGTCAATCGTTTTGGAAATCCAAGCCCAGAGTTTAGGACACCTTCTACTCAAATGCTGAATACTTTTCTTTTGAGTATGCGTGGCACGCCTTACACTTATTATGGTGATGAAATCGGAATGACTAATATTGATATGCCAAACATCGAAGAATATGTAGATGTAGCAGCCAAAGGGGAATATAAAGCGGCGTTGAGTGCCAATAAGGACATGAAAAAATTTATGGAGGTCTTGAATTATAGCTCTCGTGAAAATGGACGCACACCAATGCAATGGAATGACTCCGAATATGCAGGTTTTACAACGGGAACACCTTGGAAAAAAGTGAACGACAACCATAAAATAATTAATGTAGAGGCTCAAAACGAAGATCCGAACAGTATCCTTAATCATTTTAGAAAAATGACTAAAGTCAGAAAAGATCATTCCGTTTTGGTATATGGTAAATATGAATTATTGGAGCGAGAACACCCTACTGTTTATGCTTTTACAAGAACATTAGATAAGGAACAAATGCTTGTTTTATTAAATTTTTCAAAAGAAAAATCTTCCATTAAGTTGTCTCAATTTAAGGATTTCAGCAAAGTCGTTATTAATAATTATGAAGCATTGACCGTCAATTCTGGCGAAGTTGATCTCCTACCCTATCAAGCGGTTATTCTAAAAATAAAATAAAAGCTCAGCACCTTCTTAAGACAAGTTATTGGGCGTAAAAAGGATAAATTTCAACGGTTTTCTTACACAATCTTAAGGTGTTATTAGTTGTAAGAAAACCGTTTTTAAAAGGCTGACGTAGCAAAATTTACTAACGTATATTTTTATAAATTCTCGAAAATTTTGCTACTATTTTTTGTAAAAAATTTCATTACAAAAACAAAACGACACCATGGATATAACATATCACAAATACACGAAAAGCGGACACTTTTTGAAACTTCCCTTATAGACCGTCGCTCCAAATAATGAAAAATTCCCTCAAATTTTCTTGACTTTAATTCTAAATAAAGTACTTTCGTTTTTTTTGAAAAATGATGTTATCAAGATGAAAAAATCAAGTACAAGTTTACGATTAGAAGACTTCTCTTACGAACTACCAGAGTCGAGAATTGCCAAGCATCCGCCAAAGGAGCGAGGTACATCGAAGCTGTTAATGTATAATAAAGGTGACATTCAGCATCATCGCTTTGGAAATATCGTTGATCAATTGCCGACAGATGCAACGATAATATTTAATAATACAAAAGTGATTCCTGCCCGAATCATTTTGTATAAAGACACTGGTGCTCGAGTTGAGATTTTTTTATTAGAACCATTATCACCATCAAAAGTACACGAGGAAGTGATGAGTAGCCAAACCTCTTGTACCTGGAAATGCTTAATCGGCAACGCTAAAAGATGGAAACAAGGCACATCATTAGAAAATCCATCGTTGGGATTTTCTGCTACTCGCACCGGGCAAGATGAAGTCACTTTTGAGTGGTCGAATAGGACGTTTAGTGAATTATTAACAGCAATCGGAAAAATTCCTTTGCCACCTTACATGCAGCGAGAAGTAGAGCAAGAAGACAAAGAACGTTATCAAACGGTTTACTCTAAAATGGATGGAGCCGTCGCTGCACCGACCGCCGGCTTACACTTCACAGATGAAATTATTAAGGCATTAAAAACTAAAGGAATTGCGACCAAATACGTTACGCTTCACGTTTCTGCTGGTACTTTTCAGCCGATTAAAATCGAGGACATTACCCAACACCCAATGCACAACGAGCAGGTTTGGATTCAAAAAGATATTATCGAATCTTTGCAAAAATCCTCTCAAACAATTGCCGTAGGAACAACTTCGATGCGAACATTAGAAAGTCTTTATTGGTTTGGTGTGCGATTACAAAATGGCTATCAAGATTTTTATATCAAACAAGATGATCCGTACCAAATGAAAGCGATTGATAAACAAACGGCTCTCCAAAATGTACTGGATTACATGAATCAAAACAGATTACAGCAATTAGGAGGTCAGACAGAAATTTTCCTTTATCCTGGTTATACATTCCAAATGTGTGACGGCTTGATTACAAATTTTCACATGCCTAATTCCACTTTGATTCTCTTAATTGCTGCTTTTATAGGTGAAGACTGGCGAAAAGTATATCAAGAAGCTCTGAACAACGATTATCGCTTTTTGAGTTATGGCGATAGTTCTCTGTTGATTCCTTAATATTCGACCGCTTCGCTGTCCTAAATTAGGTAACGAAGCGGTCAAAAATAGAATATCACGCACTTTTATAAGGAATATTATCTAAAATATACTGTAATGCTTCGATTCGAGCATCCGTTTTTTTGTTAGCGTCAATGATGACCCACGGAGCAGTTAAAGTATTCGTTTTATCAAACATTCGGAGTTTATATTCCGTGTATTCGTTCCAAAGTCGCTGAGCATTATCATCGACGGGTGTCATCTTCCAACGTTTTAGCGGACTGTTTCTGATTTCCTTAAATCGCTTCGCCTGCTCAGTCTTTGTTATCGAAAAATATAACTTTAATAAATACGTATCCGACTCTTGAACCATTCGCTCAAAATCGTTGACTTGCCCCATAAACCGCTGATACTGCTCTTGTGTACAAAATCCATTGACGGGTTCGACAACCGCACGATTATACCAACTTCTATCAAAAAAAACAATCTCCCCAGGCTTCGGTAACTGATTTACATAACGTTGAAAATACCACTGCCCTTCTTCCTCAACAGTTGGTTTTGGTAACGCTACTTTCCGATAATAACGAGGATTAATATACGCCGTAATTCTACGAATCGCACCGCCTTTCCCGGCAGCATCTCGACCTTCAAAGATAATAACCACTTTTTTGTCGTTGTTGATCACCCAATTTTGAAGTTTGATCAATTCTGTCTGTAACGCAACCAGTTTAGACTCATATCGAGCCGTACGAATCGCCTTTTCGACATTCGTTTTTTTATCTGCAAACAATATTCGTAACCCCAAAGGCGTGTTCAATAATTCGACATCTTCGGGCGATATATTTAGTAATTTTTCTTTAGCCATTATTATAAATTATTCGTTATTAATTAATCCTCAAGCGTGTCGATAATATCGAGAAATCACATTTGGATCAGGGAATAAATCAATTTTTGCCGCTTCCTTATCCGGATAATCAAATTGTGACAAGACATAACGCATACTTTCCAGACGAGCCGTTTTCTTGCGGTTTGTCTTCACAATAATCCATGGACTAAAAGCCGTATGTGTTTTAGAAAACATCAACTCTTTGAAGTGCGTGTATCTGTCCCACAACTCCTGCCCTTTCATATCTACTGGACTAAATTTCCATTTTTTTAATGGATTTTGTTGTCGAGCGTCAAAACGTTTTTTCTGTTCATCTTTCGTAATCGAAAACCAGAACTTAATCAGGATAATGCCATCTTCATACAACATATGTTCAAACTCCGGGACTTGCACCATAAATTGATGATATTGTTCATCATTACAAAACCCCATCACTGGCTCAACTACTGCACGATTGTACCAGCTTCTATCAAAAAAAACGATTTCACCAGGATTAGGTAATTCTTTAATGTAGCGTCTGAAATACCATTGTCCTTGCTCCACTTCTGTCGGCTTTGACAAAGCGACCAAACGCATAGAACGAGGGTTTAGATGTTCTATAAATCGCTTAATTGAGCCACCTTTCCCGGCTGCATCTCGACCTTCAAACAGTATCGCTACACGCATTTTATGCTTCGCTACCCAACGTTGTAAATTGACTAATTCCGCTTGTAGATGTACTAAATCTTCCTCGTATTGTACCTTTCTTCGTATTTTTTTAGTAGAAATTCCTCGTTTTGTTGCCAAATCAAATAATTCACTTCGCTTCTGTATCGTACTTAAATCTTCAATTGTTAACATAAACTTTAGTTTCGTTGTCAATAGGTGACAAGTTATTGAAGTTTCGATGAATAATTTATGATAAAAATCAATAACGTATATTCATCTACGAAAACAAAGTGATGTCAAAAGTCAAAGAATAATAGCTTATTATTATTTATCTTTATAAGTAATTGATTTACATACGATTTTTTTAATATATCAGTTTTTATATAATCTCGGCTTCATTTTTTCTGATAGATTACTCGGCAGCTGTTCTGAGCGTCACTTTTTGATTTTCTATTGATTTTAAATTTAACCTTTTATTATTATTAATAAATCGTTTAACATCAAATCAACATTTTTCGTTATAAATGATAGTATCTTTGCGATACATTGTATTCACTGTCTAAATTATTGTAAATATGAAAAAATCAAAACTACTGATAATCAGTACTTTATCCATCTTATTTCTGACAGCTTGCGTGTCTAAGAAAAAATACCTTCAGATGGAAAAAAGTTATGTTTATACCCAAAATGCGTTACAAAACGCTAATGAAAACCTAAAAGTCTTGGAAGCCGATACCGCTTATTTAGGACAAGAATTAAGGGATAGTCGTCAACGAATCAATGATTTAAGCGAGTACAACAAATATTCTCAATCAACAATGTCTAAAAAACTCAAGGAGTTAGAACTAAGTTTGGCAAAAAAAGAGTTTGCCCTCCAAGGTCGTGATAAATATTTGAGTGAACAAGCCGATAAATTGAGTGCGAAAGAGCAACAATTAGAAAGAAAAACAGGACAATTAGAAGCAATTCAAACTTTAATTAATCAGCAAAATGCGGTTTTGGATACTTTGAACAGTATCTTAACTACTACTTTAGAGAGTTTTGACGAGGATGAATTAACTGTCGTAACCAAAAGCGGCAAGGTTTATATTTCGATGTCTGACAATTTGCTATTTCCACGAGGCAGTATTGCGGTAAGCAAGCAAGGGCAAGAAGCACTGAAGAGGTTAGCGAAAGTCTTAGAACAACAAAACGATGTTATTATCACCATCGAAGGCCACACAGATAATAAACCTTTCAAAAATGGAGCGATTCGAGATAATTGGGATTTGAGCGTCTTGCGGGCGACAGCAGTTACCAAAATATTGGTTAATAATGGCATCTTTCCTTGGCGAATTATTCCGAGCGGACGTGCAGAGTTTTCGCCAATCGTAGAAAATATCACCGAGGAAGATCGACAAATTAACCGCAGAACGGAAATTATCCTCGAACCTAACCTTCGACCATTACTAAAATTATTGGAAAGAAGGATATAGCTAATGTTTGAACACTCAAACAATTGAACACAACATGAAGAGATATATTGGAATTGATCCTGGCACAAATATTATGGGGTATGCCATTATTGAGGTGAATAAAAAAAAGGTAAATATCTTGACACTCGGCGTTTTGAAGATGAGCCAACTACCGGATCATCAACAGAAACTCAAGACGATTTTCGAGCGTATTCAAGCCCTAATCAAGTCGTATAACCCTGACGAAATGGCGATTGAAGCTCCGTTTTTTGGTAAGAATGTGCAATCAATGCTTAAACTCGGTCGGGCTCAAGGCGTTGCGATGGCAGCAGCTATTGTCAATAATGTGGAAGTCACCGAATACTCCCCGAAGCAAATTAAACTTTCGGTCACAGGTTCTGGAAATGCGTCAAAGGAACAAGTCTGTGCGATGCTCAAAACAATCATCGGCTATGATTTTACGGTCGAGTATTTAGATGCAACCGATGCTTTGGGGGCGGCTGTTTGTCATCATTTCAAGTCGGGTTCAAAACTAAAAGCAGGGAAACAGTTTAAAGATTGGTCATCATACTTAGCAGCAAATCCGAAGAAGGCAAGATAGGTTTATTTTTCCCTAACCCTCTCCTCAAGGAAAGCGTTAGGGAAAAGTCACTACTAAAAGGTTGGAATCTCATTCAAAGAAGTTCTCACATTAACAATTGCCACACTCTTTTCAAAAGTCGCTACCAAACGCTCCAATTTCTCATCTAAATCCATAATTTTTTTATCCACAGCGGCATCGTTATCCTTTGCCAACGCCTTGCTCTCAATCAGTACTTTTTTGATACTTCTATGAAAATTGCGATAACTTGAAATATATTCATTATTCAACGCCTCCAACTCTTGCTTAATAAATTGAGCTTGATTAATTGCATAAAATGGATACGCCAGGCGGTCATCCGCCAAAGCTGCTGTATAATTCAGCGTTCCATTTTCCTGATATTCTTCAAAAATGCTTTCAATATTCAGATTCAAATCCAACGGTTTATAATACGTTGCAACAATTTGATTTAAATCCATTCCGGTAAGGTCTGCTTCAGGATGAACCGCACGCACACGCTCCAACACATAATTGTTCATCACTGTTCGCAATGCTTCCAGACGCATTTCTAAATTTCCTAAGTTAGAAGTCAAATTGTTTTCCGCCTTTGCTAAACCATTATAATGATTAATGAATTTTTCCATTTCCTTCTTAAAGGCTTTATAATCATCAACAGTTACATTGTCCTCTTTTACGACCACATTTGTCACTAACCCCAAAACACCTTCAATCGCACTCAACCCAGGCACACTGCTCGTGAAAGCAGATACAAACGGATCTTTGACCACATTTGTCGCAATCTCTAAAAACTTCTTGGCGTTTTTTCCATTAAATTTCTTGTTATCTTTAATAATAATATCCTCCAGCATACGCTCGATCTCGTCACTCAAAGAAAAACCTAACTCCTCATTATTAGGGTTATTCAACGAACTAATATCCGTCATATAATCTGTTTGGGCAAAAGCCTGATCTATCGCATTGAAACTATTAATCGAATAACTAACAAACGAAGCTGTTTTCACAATCTTCGCCTTTTGAGTCTCCAAACGAGTTTTTTTCGTAAATACATCATTTTGCGTCAAACGGTTTACTCGCTCCAAATTTGTATTCAAATCATTTTTCAAATTCGTTACCCTTCCTTCTAATTCATTGATTTCCCCCACTTTCTTATCAACTGTCAAAACCGAAGCATTCAGCTCCTCCAACTGTTTCGTCATCGCTTGATTATTATTATATAATTCAATATACGATTTATATAATTCCGCCAATGTATCCGATTGAGCAAAACTACTTCCAACAAAAAACATCAACAAACCAAGTGTCAATAAGCCATTTTTAATATTCATAATAAGTTTTGTTTTTAAGTATTTTTTTAAAATAAATATGAAGTAAGCGATTTTTCAAAAAAATTCACATCCATCCGTCAAATTAATTCAATTCGGTTGTTTCGAAATTTTCCTGAGATTATCCACAAACTAAAATTTACCACAAATTTATCTAATTCTTTTTTATTCAAGATAAGATTCAAAAATCAATACAACGCCTAACATATTTTAGCGGCTTTAGTCGAATACAACTTTGAAAGGTCACAGTAATCAACATATAAATCTGGCAAGAACAACCTCACTCTTTCAATTTTTAATTCAAACACTGTACAAATAATCCCCTCCTCATCTTTGGACATTGATTAATCGTAAAATCAACGGTATTTATTTTCAAAAAACGTTGAATATGCACCTTTAATCAATAATAATTCGCACAGATCGCCCGATTCACAACAAGTTTCATATTTACCGATACGGTTTTCCGATACAGCTTTTTCAGAATACAAAACGCAGAAACACAAAATTTTATATACAAAAATATAAAAAATTATGGTTGCGGTCTTCGAGTTCTAATTTGCATAAAATAATTCTAAAACCCCTTTCATCTAAAGACAGAAAAAGAACATTAAGAAAAACCGGCGATTATTCACTAATCTTTCCACGTTTCCCCAGCTCTACTACCTCCAAATCCATAATCTCTCCAGCATCAATCGAAAAACGTACCAGCGTTTTCATCTGATGAAAACCGTGATTGCCACACGCTCCAGGATTAATATGCAACAGACCAAATTGATTATCAGGCATAACTTTCAAAATATGTGAATGCCCGGAAATAAACAACTGCGGCGGATTCAACGGCATTTGTTCTCGCACCCGTTTGCTATATCGCTTCGGATAACCACCGATATGCGTCATCCAAACATCTAAACCGTCACACTCAAACCGCAAATCCAACGGATAACGCTGTCGCAATTTGGCATTATCAATATTACCATAAACCGCCCGAAACGGTTTGAAGGCTTCCATTTTGTCTGCTAATTCTATCGAGCCGATATCGCCTGCGTGCCAAACCTCATCGCATTGCTCAAAGTATTTGTACACCTTATCGTCTAAAAAACTGTGCGTATCAGACATTAAACCTATTCGAGTCATTTTGTATTGTTTCTTCAAGTTTCAATAATGTATTTTCATACAAAATTATAAAACACTTATCCAAAAGGTTAAATTTGTGAATTCTAAAAAAGAGTACACAAATAATTTACATATTACAGAATTTTATTTATATTACATTTCTAAGATTAAAGCTACAAAATACATGCGTACAAACAATTCATTTACTGATGAAATCCATGTAAATCTGTGGCAAAAAATAACATTCAAAACGAAGATATGAGCAAAATTATCTCCTTGTTGAACCATAAAGGAGGCGTCGGAAAGACAACTTCAACAATAAGTATAGGAGCGGGATTAGTAAAGTTAGGAAAGCGAGTTTTGTTATTAGACCTTGATCCTCAAGCGAATTTAACCTTATCATTAGGGATTCCTCGCCAAAAAATTACAATTTATGAAGCCTTGCGAGGTGAGGGCGAATTAGTACCTTATACCGTTAAAGAAAATCTTGACGTCATTCCATCAACTTTAGATTTATCTGGTGCAGAAATGGAATTAATAAACGAGGCAGGTCGGGAGTTCATCTTACGAGAATTATTCGAACCGCTTCAAATGGAATATGATTACATCCTGATTGACTGTCCGCCTTCGTTAGGATTATTGACTTTAAATGCGTTGACTTCAAGTAATTATGTGATTATTCCGTTACAAACGGAATTTTTGGCTTTACAAGGACTGACGAAAATCAAGCAAGTTGTTGATAAAGTTCGCTTTCGCTTAAATAAAAAATTAACGATTGTTGGCGTTATTGCAACAATGTACGACAATCGAAAAGTATTAAATCGTGATGTTGTAGAGACAATTCGTAAATATTTTGGTGACAGAGTTTTTAATACAATGATTCGTGATAATGTAGCCCTGGCAGAAGCTCCGGCGGCTCGTCAAGATATCTTTGAATACAATATTCGAAGCAGTGGTGCAGTAGATTATTTAAGATTGGCAAAAGAAATCGTGGAGCGAGTTGAAAACGTTTGATATCATTATCATCGGAGCCGGTCCTTCGGCTTGCTCGATGGCTTTGGCACTACAAAACAGCAATTTATCCGTGGCGATGCTGGAAAAGTCCACATTTCCAAGGGACAAAACTTGTGGTGATGCAATTCCGTATGAAGCCTATCAAACGCTTAAGTCAATTGATGAAAAATATTATCATCAATTATACGAGATTGCTGATAAGTCTATGATTCGATTCAACCGGTTAATCACGCCAAAGGGACGTGATTTCACTGTTGAATGGACAACTAAAGCTTTCAACTGTCCTCGTTTAGTGTTTGATAATCAATTATTTGAATGGGTAAAAACAGATACGCAAACGACTATTTTTGAAAAAACGGTTTTTAAAAAGGCTGTTTATGATGATGAAAATAATTGGATAATTGAAACCAATAACGGTATTTTTCAAGCAAAATTTTTAGTCGGTGCGGGCGGTGCAAATTGTCCAATCGCTCGACGGATCGCAAATATAGATCTTGATAGAAAACATCATTCGGGAGCTGTTCGAGCTTATTTCAAAAACATCAACGGCTTGAGTGAAAATACGAATGAAATCTATTTTCTAAAAGAATATGCAGATAGTTATTTCTGGATTTTTCCTGTTGGTAAAGATATTTATAATGTTGGCTTTGGCTTATTATCACAGACAATTGCTGATAAAAAACTGAATGTCCGGGAATTATTTCAAGATATTATTGATAATAATCAATATATCAAAAATCGTTTCCAAAATGCGGAACGATTAGAAAAAACAAAGGGTTTTGGAATTCCACTGGGCGGCGCCCGAAAAATTCCGATAAGTGGCAAAGGCTTCTTATTAATTGGTGACGCAGCCTACTTGGTCGAACCTGTCGGCGGTCACGGCATTGGTACAGGAATCTGGAGTGGCAAAATCGCTGCTGATTTTCTAAAAAATGCCTTTCAAGCACAAGATTTTAGTGCAGCAGCTATGAAAGCATACGATACCAAAATCGAAAAAACGATTGGTAAACGCTTATCCAACCAAGCAAAATTACAACGTATTATGTTGCGATTTCCATCTTTGGTCGAGTTGGCAGCTCGTCCATTTATGAAAAAAGTGATTGATTGGTTAGCGTATAATTAGGTAGTAGTCAATAAGTAAGAGATCGTTCGTATTTTCTTAACTTATTTTTTAGTTAATAATTAAATTTTGATGGATTTTTTATCCCGAGTATTCGGGATAATTCATCGCTCGATATATATGGCAAAGAAAAAATTCAAATTGGGTTTAGGAGAGTTGTTGGACAACGCAATGGACAATAATACACCTAAAACAGAACCCCAAAAAAGTACTCGAAGAAAGATAAAACGCACGACTTCTAAAAAGACGACTAAGAGCTTTTCTACTAACTTAGACGACTTGTTTCAGGAAGCGATTGAGGAATCTGTGCAAGAAAATGCTCAAAAACTAAAAACTAAAAAACGCACAACTTCTAAACGTAAAAAACCGATGTTTGGCTTAGATGCCTTAATCCGTGAAACTGTAGAAACCTCTGAGGTTGAGGTCACTCCCGCAAATAAAAAACGGGTCACTTTTGTATTTGATGAAGAAAAAATTGATAAACTCAAACAATTAGCTCGTTTGAAAAAAGCTTACGTGAAGGACATCGTAAATGAAATTATTTCGGAGTACCTGGAGGAGAATGAACCGATTAAAGGGTAAAATTTAATTTTTGAATAGGCGACAGACAAACTTTCTCAACCTTGGCTATTGCAATCTAATGACCGTACTGTAGTGACTTGTAAGCCCGGTAAAGTTGGCTAACAATATTCCGAAATATTTCATGATGATATATTTCAATACTTCGAAACAATAATGTCCCAAAGAAACGCTTAGAACACTCAAAAAATTCTGAATAATGCTTAGTAAAAAACGACCGTAAGGACTAAGACCGTAAATGAGTTTATCCGTGTTCGATCACCTTTTTTATGTACACTTTGTTCAGGCTTCCGAAGCTCCACTTCGGAGTGATTGTATTTTAATCCTTCACCAAGATGGAGCTTCGGCAATGCGTTATGATTTTGTAGAAGCTAATAATTTTCTCACACTATACTTCCCACTTCCGTGAGCAAAAATCATCATCAATCCACCAATAATAGCTATATTTTTGACTAACATAGTTTGTTGTAAAGGGTCAGATAAATTATTCGTGTAAAAAATGATCGTTATCGGAATCATAAATGCCAATAACAAAATTGCTCCTAACTTTGCACGATAACCTAATAACATTAACAAACTACCCAAAATCAAACAAAAGATTGCTCCTCGAAGTAGTAAAACAGGTTGCCAACTAATCCCATGTTCAACCATTGATATTTTTATTGTATCGACTTCAATGATATATTGATAGGCTGCTAAAAAAAAAGTAGCAGACAATAAAATACGCCCGATAAGGTCAAATATATCTTTCATCTTTATAAATTGCTAAATTATTTTACTGTTGAATTGTTGTGACGAATTAGTGTGAATCATTTTTAATAAAAAAAATAGATAAATTTATGCCTACAAAGAAAAGGAATTTATACTAAAAATAACACCTTATCTGGATAAATCAACTAAGACTTGATGCACTTTAACGACTTGTTTAATCAGCGATTGAGTGCCATCATTATAAATCACAAAATCCGCCAAACGAATTTTTTCACTATCCGGCAATTGCTTATCAATCCTCGCTTTTACGGCTTCGGCCGTTGTCTTATCTCGCTTCATCACTCGCTCGATTCGGATCGCTTCGGATGCAAAAACAGTTATCATTTTATCCATTAGTTGATAACCGCCAGATTCAAAATGTAATGCTGCTTCTTTAAGGGCATAAGGTTTATTAACCTGTGACTTAAACCAATTTTCGCCATCAAGTCGCACCGCAGGATGCACTAATTGATTTAGTTTTTCTAACATCGTTTTATCCGAAAAAACGATGGCACTAATATACTCACGGTTTAATGAACCATTCTTTAAATAAGCATTTTCACCCAATAATTGCTTAATATCTTTTACTAATTTCATATCGTTGACCATGAGTGACTTTGCTCGATCGTCCGCATAATAAATTGGAATATTCAAAGATTCGAATATTTTACAAACTGTGGTTTTACCACTTCCGATACCGCCTGTGATGCCTACTTTTAACATAAAAATTGAATTATAAATGTCTAATCTTTAAACAAGATTACAGATAATTGAGTACTTCCCCAAAAGTAATCACAGATTCTAAGCCTTACTTTTTTAGCCTCCTTTATCAATCCTAAATAATCGAAGTACATAAAATTGTATAAAATCACTTTAAAAAATCCTTCAAAAATCCTTTATTTTCGCTGTCCGTTACTATTACCTTAGAAGGTAAGACATTATTTATACCTAAATGAAGAGAAGTGAACAAATTAGTTAAACTACTATTGTTGATAGTTAAATAAACTATTAATTTTGTCCTACTTTTATAAAAATGCTATCAACATAATTTCACAACAAAAAGCAAAAAAACTATATGAATAATGTATCAGTAATCGGAGCAGGAACAATGGGTAATGGCATTGCTCACGTTTTTGCAATGAATGGTTATAACGTTAACTTAATTGATATTTCGGCGACTGCCTTAGAAAAAGCCTTGGCTACCATCGGGAAAAATCTCGATAGAATGGTCAAAAAAGAAAAAATCACGGAGGCCGATAAAATCGCTACTTTAAGTCGTTTGACGACTTTTACCGACATGAAAGAAGGAGTTGCTGCTGCCGAACTAATCGTAGAAGCAGCGACCGAAAATATTGATTTGAAATTAAAAATCTTCAAACAATTAGACGAAGTTGCTCCGCCTAATACTATCTTAGCTACCAATACTTCGTCTATTTCTATTACTAAAATTGCTGCGGCTACCAATCGCCCCGATAAAGTCATCGGTATGCACTTTATGAATCCTGTACCGGTCATGAAACTGGTTGAAGTAATCCGAGGTTATGCCACTTCTGATGAAGTGACTGCATTAATCATGGAACTTTCAAGCGGCTTACGTAAAGTTCCTGTCGAGGTCAATGATTATCCAGGCTTTGTGGCTAATCGTGTATTGATGCCTATGATAAATGAAGCGATTTACACTTTGTTTGAAGGAGTCGCAGGGGTTGAAGAGATTGATACCGTAATGAAGTTAGGCATGGGACACCCGATGGGTCCATTACAATTAGCAGATTTTATCGGTTTAGACGTTTGTTTAGCTATCTTAGAAGTGATGTACGATGGTTTCCGTCGTCCGCATCATGCACCTTGTCCGCTGTTAGTTAATATGGTAACAGCAGGAAAATTAGGTAGAAAATCAGGTGAAGGTTTTTACAAATACACCAAAGGTTCAAAAGACTTGGTTGTTGCAGATACTTTTAAGAAGTAAATTTAATGATTAATGATTAGTCCAAATTACTTGTAACGAACACTTTTTAATAATCAGAATTGTAATTTTTATTCACAATTTCGATTAAGTTACCAATTTAACTAATCACCGATTATTAATCATTAAATACTAAAAAAATATGATTAAACTCCAATTATACGAAGCGTTAAGATTTGAAAAAACGGCTCGTTATCTTCGTCGTTTCAACTCGTCCCTATTAGCATTAATGGGAGTCTTGATATTTGGTATTATTGGATATATGATTATTGAAGGCTATACATTTGCGGAAGCATTTTATATGGAAATCATTACGATTTCGACCGTCGGCTATGGCGAAGTAAAGAATTTATCAGAAGCTGGTAGAATTTTCACCTCTATACTTATTGTCCTAAATATGGGAGTTGCAGCGTATGCCATTTCTACCGTGACTTCTTTTATATTAGATGGTGAATTACAAAAATATTTAAAAGATTATCGAGTGTATCAAAAAATTCAAGAATTAAGAGATCATACAATTATTTGCGGATTTGGTCGTCATGGGCAAGAAATCACACAGGAATTTATTAAAAATAATGTTCCATTTGTAGTGATTGAAAACAACGAGGATAAAATCAGAGAAATGCGACTGCAAGATGATTTTCTGTTTTTGAATGGCGATGCAACACATGATCAAATCTTAAAAGAGGCAGGAATTGCTACCGCTAAGTCGCTAATTGTCACAACAGGAGAAGATGCAGAAAACGTTTTTATCACGCTTTCTGCTCGACAGTTAAATCATCGACTTAACATTATTAGTCGAGCGGTCGATAAAATTACGGAGAAAAAACTCAAGCGGGCTGGTGCTGATCAAGTCGTTATTCCTGAGCGATTAGGAGGGTTTTATATGGCGACTTTGGTGCGTAAACCAGAGGTCGTTGAGTTTTTTACCTTGATTTCAAATATGGGTTCTGCCCAAATTCAGTTTGAAGAAATAGAAACGGATTCTATCGGTTATGAGCATTTAGGCAAATCTATCAAAAGCCTAAATATTCGTGGTCGTACCGGCGTCAATGTTATCGGGCTTCGAGATTCTGATGGGAATTATACCATCAATCCTTCTCCCGAATCTATCATTCAATCTGGTATGCGTATTATCGTATTGGGAGATGAGCAGCAAGTCCAAACATTTAAGACAGAAATGATAAAATGGAGTGAACCAGATTAAAATATGAGGTGTAAGGTTTGAAGACTTCATACCTTACACTTTACACTAAAATATACATGAGAATAATAGCAGGAGAATTTAAGGGAAGGAAGTTTTTTCCGCCAGCCAAAAACTGGCCAACGAGACCAACTACAGATTTCGCAAAAGAAGGATTGTTTAATGTCATTAATAATAACTTTTACTTTGAAGAATTACGAGTCTTAGACCTTTTTGGAGGCACGGGTAATCATAGTTATGAGTTCATATCGAGAGGTTGTACAGATGCGACTTACGTCGATAAGTTTGGTGGATGCGTGCGGTTTGCTAAAGAAACCGCCAAACAACTGGACATAGAAGATAAGATGACAATTATCAAAGCTGATGTTTTCAAATTTATCCAAACGGCACACAGTCAATGGGATTACATTTTTGCTGGGCCGCCTTACGGCTTAGGAAGTCTGGATAGTATTCCTGACTTGATTTTTGAAAAAAATATGCTCAAAGCCAACGGCTGGTTTGTATTAGAACACAATCCAAATCATAATTTCAAGAATCATCCATATCTTAGTCAAGTAAGAAATTATGGGAAAACGATTTTTAGTATTTTTACTAATGAGGCAAAATCCGAAGGCAGCGAACAGTAGCAGTTTACACGCACCTTTTAGCTGTTTTAGCATAAAATATCAACTTCTTGTATTTTACCGAGGTTTCGAAACAGGCAGAACGGCACTTCAACATGAATAATAATTTTGAAGAAGTTGGTACATTGACTGCTCGCACAAAACTTTTCAAAGCAAAGAATTAAAACAACCAAAATAATGAAAAAAATAGCTGTTTTTCCTGGTTCTTTCGATCCGATAACGACAGGACATTTAGAATTAGTCAATCGTGCCTTGCCGTTATTCGATGAGATTGTTGTTGCCATTGGTCAAAATTCTAAAAAAAATTACTTGTTTTCTTTAGAACAACGCTTGGAATGGTTAGAGGAGGTTTTCGAAAATGAGCCGAAAGTAAAAGTTGCTCATTTTAAGGGACTTACCGTAAAATTCTGCAAAGAAATTAAGGCTAATTTTATGCTTCGAGGTTTGCGAAATGCGTCTGATTTTGATTACGAAAAAACTATTTCACAGCTAAATGCTACGATTGGCGATGGTTTAGAAACTGTTTTCCTAATTAGTTCACCGCTTTATTCTCACGTCAGTTCAACAATTGTACGAGAGATTATAAGGGCGGGAGGCGATGCCAGTCAGTTTTTACCAATTGAAATTAAATTATAAACAGTAATTCTACGAATTTTACTATCGTAGATTCTAAAAAATAAGAAAGCCTGTGAGCAAATTTAATGCTCACAGGCTTTATTTATCAGTATTCTCAATAATTATCTTTCTAATCTTGCTCAAAGAAAGCGACACTTCCGCCGACCCAATCTTTATCCTTGTTGTATCGAACGCCAATCATTTCCCCTCGGCTCAATCGTGCTAAATTGTTAACCAAATAAGGTCTTGTACCATTTCCTTCCCACAGCATCAACATACGAATTTCGCACTTGACTGGGTCAGAAGGTGACTCTACAACTGGTGCGTAAGTTACTTTTCGTTGTAAAATAAAGTTTTGCTTATTTTCGATTGCGTCTAATTCCTCGGTGGTTACATTGAACTTTACGCCCGAACCTGCAAACGAATACAACGGCTTCAAAACATAGTTTTCTAAATCAGCCGGATAAGTTTCTAATTTATCTAAAAAATAACATTTAGGAACATATTTGCTATCCAAAAACGGCATCGTGTACTTACTAATTCTAAAAAACCAATTCGGATGACCAACCCATTCGACGTTATATTCTTTCTGAAAATCAAATTCCATCATTTCTAAAACCTTCGATTGTCCCATTAACTCATCAAAAATCACACGATGAAAAATGCGTTCAACCGCTACCCTTTCGCCTGCGTCATTCAAATAATATAAATCCTTTCCATCGACTTTCAAGTCCGTTACACACAACATTTTGATCCCCAGCTTCTCTTCCGCTGCTAAAAAATCAATGTAAGTTGTTTGTTGAATAGGCTCTACTTCCAACAAAATGACATTTTCAGGATTTGACGCACCAACGATATGCTGACGCAACTTATCAATGTACGTTGTCGGGTTCAATCCTCCAAAGTACGAACTCATATTCTCAGGAATATCAAAATGTTTGCGATAAGCAGAAGCCAATAAATCTTGGAAAAAGTATAATGATGGAAACCCTTGTGTTTCAATTAATTGTGGAATCAAATCACCGTTTTCATCTTTAGTAATACCAAAATCCATTTGGACGAAAAGCGAATAATCAGGCTCATTCGGTACACGATATTCAATCGCCTCTTCCGTCATTTCCATGAAATCTGGACGGACAATGACATCGCTGATCTCGTCGCAAGCTTCAATCAATCGTTCTTTTAAATCATTCGGAATAAACAATGGCGTTTCCGCAATTCTAAACGTTGGGCGATGATTATAGATTTTACTGATATCATCAAGGAACGCCTCATACTTTTGGGTAGTAAATGCTTTATTATAAGCGGCTCTTATTTCCGACATTTTATTGAAGTTGTTTGAATATTCGAGTGTTTGAATGCCCGCCGAGGTTGTAGGGCAAACATTCAAACATTTGAACAATTAAACAGTGAAATGTTCCATTTCTGCAGTTTTCAACCGCTCTACTTTTTGTATCGATTCCCTCAAAAACGTTGGTAACACCATGTCATGCGTTAGACCCATTTTTTCAGGATGATGCAAATCATCAATCATTCTTCGATATTTTTCCTCACCATAATTACTAATGATGTGATTATACTTGTCCGATTCTCTAAAGCGTTTGAGCATACCGACAGGGTCTGCTTCTGGATGAAATTGCGTTCCAAAAAACTCATCAGAAAAACGAATTGCCATAATTGCTCGCTCCAAATCAACATGTGGTCGAATCTTTTCTAATGCTAAAATAGTCGCTCCCGTTTCTTCTAAACGAGCCACATTAGGATTCAAAACTTGCCAATGACGAAAATCTGCCACGTAAAACGGATCAGGAAGGTTTCGGAAGTTTCTATCCTTTTCTCCATCTTCAGTTTTATGTACCGGAAAAGTTCCAAAAGACATTGATCGACGAGGTACGATTTCAGCAACACCTAAATGATGAACCATCATTTGGAAAGAGTGACAAATAAAAAACGCATATTTTTTATTAGGATTTGATAAGTTGTGTTGCCACAATTCATCCATCAACGCATAATAGCGTTTATCCCAATCGCCATCGCCTTCGAGCGGATCGCCAGGCCCACCTGATGAGATATAAATATCCCATGTGATGTCCGGCAGTTCGCCTTTGTGACGTACGTCAAAAACCTGCGATTCTACCTCATCCGAGAAATCTTTTACGATTTCCACTATATTTCCAAGCCCCAAATTCGGGACATTGTTGTTCATATCTAATATTGCTACTCGTACCATAAGAAGTTGTTAATTTATGTTCGAGTGTTCGATTGTGCCAAAAGATCAGCACAATCGAACGTTCAAACATTACAGACTCTTCGCTTGACCAGCCCAATCGTCACGTTTTCCACGACCTTTGAATGCTGTCAACAACGAATCTACTAAATCATATTCTTTTTCTGTCATTTTACTGACCTGCTCAAATGTATAAACTCCGATTTCGTTTAAAATTCCTTCTAATTTCGGACCTACACCTTTGATTTTTTTCAAATCATCTTTATCCTCAACAGAAGCCGTTCCAATTGTTTCTAACAAGGTTGTTCTTGCATCTGGTGCTTCAGTTTCTTCAGCTTCAGCTTCTGTTTTATCTTCTGTTTTATCTTCCTCTTTGTCCTCTAACCAATCTTCAATTTCCTCTTCTACCTCTTCCAACATTTCACCAACTAACTCATTGATAAAATCTTTTTTTAATAATGCTTTGATTTGGTCTTCTGACAATTTTGCGAACTCTTTTTCAACAGCAGTTTGTAATTTCAGTTCTAACTCTTCCATCACTTCCTCTGTCAATTTTGCAGCCGGCGTCTCTTCTTCCTCTTCTTCGAATAACTCCTCGATTTCCTCAACGATTTCTTCAATCGCTTCGTCTGCCAATTCTTCTACAAACTCTGGCTCCATTACTTGAGCTACTTGCTCTTCTGTCAATTTATCTAACTCTTCCTGAATTGCCTCTTCCAATTCATCTTCCATTTTTGCCAAAATCTCACCGGTAATCAAACTTGCAGGATTGTTCTCGACTTTTTCGATTTGCATGTCGCCACCGAATACGCCATTTTCAACGAACATTCCCCACGTCAAATTATCAATCTCGTCATCTTGCTCTAATGCTCTTTCGATTGCAAATTCCGCAGCGTTCTGCACAACCCAATCAAAGTTCTCTTGACCTACCGAATGAATATCTGCATCGGGTGCTGGATTACAAAAATCAATTGCATAAGGCACACCATCACGAACAGCAAATTCTACTGTATTAAAGTCATATCCTAAAGCTTCACACAAACGTACAACATAATCTTCAATTGTCGCAATGATTTTCGGATCAGGCTTTGCATCTTGAACATAACGCAAGTGATGCGGATTGCGTGGCTCATAAGGCATGATCTTCACACGACCACCAACATAATAACAACGATAATAATCTTCAAAATCAACATTCTCTTGAAGCATCATGACCAATTGCTCTGTCTCATCATAAGCCTTGAACAACTCGTCAGGATTATTCACTTTATAAACAGATTTCCATCCACCACCTGCGTGCGGCTTCATAAATGCCGGAAATCCAATATGATTAAATATCGCCTCCCAACTAATTGGAAACTTCAAATTACGAAATGACTTATCGCTCGTATCATCTGGACGTTCTTTGGACGGCAATAATACGGTTTTTGGAACAGGAACACCAACTTTTAACGCTAAAGCATTGTTAAAAAACTTTTCATCTGCTGACCACCAAAACGGATTGTTAATCACAGCCGTACCAGAAATCGCCGCATTTTTCAAAAAGGCACGGTAAAACGGTACATCTTGAGAAATACGATCAATAATCACCGCATAACCCGACGCTTGACCTTGTGATACCATATCAACCGTCACCGGTTCTGCTACAATACCTTCTACGTTCATAGAGTTTACCTTGTCGATAAATGCCCATGGAAACGTATCTTCCATTCCGAATAATATTCCTATTTTTTTCATTTGATTTTATTCTTTATGTGTTTGAATGTTTGAGTGTACCAAAAAAATCGGCACATTCAAACATTCAAACAATAAAAGTGTCAATTCAACACTATGAAATTTTATTATAAAAAAAAGTCCACGTTTGGACGTTATTGCTACCCGAAGATTGCTAAACTTTAAAAGTTTAGTAAACTTGAAATCACTACATTACAGACAAATAATGTGGAAACATTTCACGCCAAAGCGGCCAGTCATGTTCTTGCCAACCTCTTTCGTCGTACCAATGCTGAATCCCTTTTTTGTTTAAAATATTTGACATTTCTTGATTCGATGGGCGACAAATATCCCACTCTGATGTACCTAAAATGATTTTCATATTCCATAATGCAGGGTTATCCGCATTGTGCATGAAATCAACTGGATTATTAAAATATACATTATCATCATAATGACCGTCCATAAACGACTTGATATCAAATGCTCCACTCATAGAAATCATATGAGAAACCACCTCTGGATGACGAAATGCAAAATTCGCAGCATGATAACCACCAAAGCTACAACCTGCAACCGCTACCTTTCCAGCAGGCGTATTCCAACGGATACTTTCTACCAACTCTTCCAAAATAGCTTTATCGTACCAATTATGATTTTGTACTTTTTGAGCCGGGTGAATACTTTTATTGTACCAGCTCATGTCGTTGATAGAATCTGGGCAGAATAATTGAACCATACCTTGCTCCACAAACCAGCGAGCCGACTCAATTAACTTGAAATCTTTCGCTTCGTAATAACTTCCCATTGTTGTCGGAAAGATAATCACTGGATAACCCGAATGACCAAAAACCAACATATCCAACTCTTTTCCTAAGTTATTTGAATACCACTTATGATGTTGTTCTTTCAATTGTATTGATTGATTAATTTTTAATAAATCGTGATTAACAATTGTGTCAATACACATTATCATTTTAATAAATAGTTGTTAAAACAACTACCCTGTTAAAACTTACCACAAAAGTAGAATGATTTTTTTGTTCTACCAAACGTTTTTATTTATAACTTGTTGATTTAAAAGGATTTATAACTTATAAAAACATTTTTTTAATGGATAATTTAGGCTTTCGCCAAATTGTATTTTGTGGAGGTTTAAGAATGGAAATAAAGCATTGATTTACAAATTCTTATCAAATATTTCTTTGGATTGTCATTTTTTTTGAATTAATGATAATTTAACATTAGCACTTCAATTATGATGAAATAAAGCTATTTTTGTCTAAAACATTCAACACAACATTATGACAGACCAAATCAACATCCGAAACGTCCAAAAAAGCGACAATCCGACTTTAGCAAAAATCATTCGTGCGGTATTTATAGAACACGATGCACCGACAGAGGGAACCGTCTTTGTGGACCCGACAACGGACGCACTTTTTGAGCTATTTCAAACACCAAAAGCTGAATTATGGACAGCGGAATTGAATGGCGAAATTGTCGGCTGCTGCGGTATTTATCCGACCGACAATTTGCCGAAAGGCTGCGTAGAATTGGTCAAGTTCTATTTGGCGAAAGCCGCACGAGGAAAAGGTATCGGACGATTATTGATGAATAAATCTATTGAGGTTGCTAAAAATTATGGCTTTACCGAAATGTACATTGAGAGTTTACCTGCTTTTGCGAAAGCAGTCAATATTTATGAAAAAGCAGGTTTTACACATCTTCAAAATCCTTTAGGAAACTCGGGGCATACAGGTTGTAATATTTGGATGATTAAGGAATTATGATACGGGTTTCGGGGCAACCCGAAACACAAAATTCAAAACATGAAAACACTTTTTTACGGAATCACAGGTTATACTGGTGAACTTATCTTAGAGGAAGCTCAACGACAAAATTTTAAGCCAATAATCGCCGGGCGAAATGAAGGAAAAGTTAAGGCGTTAGCGGAGCGATTTGATTTGCCGTTCCGAGTTTTTGATTTGGAAAATGACGATATTTTAAATGATAATTTGAGTGATATTGATTTGGTGCTGCATTGTGCTGGGCCGTTTCACTTTACGACCAGACCGATGATTCATGCTTGCTTACGCAATTATGTGCATTACTTGGATTTATCGGGTCAAGTCGAAGGTTTTGAGTATGCACATAGTTTGAATGAACAAGCGGTGAAGCAGCAAATTATGTTGATGCCAGGCGTTGGTTTTGATGTCGTGCCTTCGGATTGTTTGGTGGCTCATTTGCATCAACAACTGCCTGATGCGACACATTTAACCTTGGCGATTGCGATGAAAAATGGTGGTGTTTCGAGGGGAACGGCTTTATCGACCATTGAAAACTTGCCGAACGGAGCGACTATTCGTAAAAATGGAAAAATCGTAACGGTGCCTTTAGGTCAAAAAACTCGGACTTTTCAGTTTGGAAATTGGTACGAAAGTATTTGTGCAACTGCACCGTGGGGCGATGTTTCAACGGCTTTTTACACGGCGAATATTCCGAATGTCGAAGCCTATTTGGCAACAACCGAAAAAGGGGCAAATATGATGCGATTGACGACAAAATTAAAGTGGTTATTAAAAAATCCTATTGTCAAATCTATTGCAAAAACAATTATCAAAACTCGTCCTGCTGGGCTTTCGCCCAATGATAGATTGCAATCTGAATCTTATTTTTATGCGGAAGTTATTAGTAAAAAAGGTGAAAAAAAATCGGCAACACTCAAAGTGAAAGATGCCTACGAAAACACTGCTCAAGTCGCTGTTCATATTGTTAAAAAAATCGTCAATGGAAATTATAATATTGGTTTTCAAACGCCTGGTGGTTGTTTTGGTGCTGAATTAATTTTGGAAATTGAGGGAAGTGCTTTAGCTTAGGTAGCCTTTACGAACCAGGATTACTTAAACTTCAAGATCTCTGGATAGGCCAGAAAGTTATTTATGATGAAAAAAATTGTTCTTATCGGTCCAGAATCTACGGGCAAAACGACTTTAGCAAAGCAATTGGCGAAACATTACGATACGGTTTGGGTGGAGGAGTACGCACGAACTTATATTGATCAACTCAATCGACCTTATGAGCAACACGATTTGCTCGATATTGCACAAGGGCAATTATTAGCAGAAGCAAAAAAAGAAAAAGTAGCAAATAAAATTTTATTTTGTGACACCGATTTAATCGTCATTGAAATATGGTCAAATGTAAAATATGGCAACTGTGATCAATGGATATTAGAACAAATTAAAAGCCGTAAGTATGACTTATACTTACTCTGTGGCACTGATGTGCCGTGGGAATATGATGAGCAACGAGAACATCCAAATTTTCGAGATGAGTTATTTCAAATCTATGAATCAACACTGATCAAATATAATAAAAATTATATAAAACTAATTGGTAATAAGATAATTAGAATAGAAAAAGCAATGAAAATTATTGATAAATTATTAGCATCAAAAGAATAAAAATCATAAATTGTGCAACCATTAATGATTAATAAACCATCAATAAACGTACAAAATGAAACAAGTATCAGGTTTAACTATTCTTAAAATAATGGTAATTAGCACATTAATTTCCACTATTCCTACTCTTACATTCGGACTCGCTAACGATACGACTAAAGTCGATACCTTAATGAATCTAAACGATTTTTTTCAACTATTAGAACATCAAAAAAAAGAAAAAGAAAAAAGATTGAATCAAACGCAAGAGCGTTCAAAAGCGGACACTGCTAGCATAACTTTTGTTCCCAGAATTCCTCAACGACAACTCGAAGATTATCACCAAAAAGCCTTTGATTATATTGATCGTTTTGCACACATTGCGGTAGCAGAACAGGAAAAATTCGGTATTCCTGCCAGTATTACTTTAGCACAAGGATTGGTCGAGTCGGGTTTTGGAAAAAGTAAAATGGCAACGTCTATCAATAATCATTTTGGTATCAAATGCACCCCAGGGCAAAAGCGTCAGCAAGGTAGATGTTACACTTTTCATGATGACACTCGACATGATAAGTTTCTAAAATTTGAGAGTGCTTGGGCAAGTTATCGCTATCATAGTAAAATCCTGCAAAGTGAGCGTTATCAATCACTCTACGAATTAGAAATCACGGATTATGAAGGCTGGGCAATCGGTTTGCAAAAAGCTGGTTATGCTTCGGATAAAAATTATGCGAAAAAGTTGATTCGGATTATTGAGATTTATGAGCTTTATGAGTATGATGAGGAGTAAGCAGTTTTCAGTTTTTAATTTTATTAAGTATTGGTTCAAAAATAAATATAACATAAATTTGTCCTCTATATGGGAAGACATGCAAAAAAGA